>JAFGWK010000264.1 GCA_016937195.1 Paracoccaceae bacterium
AGGCGCATTGTGATCGGGGCGGCGCACCTTGATCACACGGGCACGCACACGCTGGACCATCGAACCAGAAACAGTATCGGCTGCGTCCTGCGCGAGGTGATCCTGCGCAACCGCTTCATCGTCTTGAACAACGCCTTGGGGCGTCGCGTCTTCTTCGACTTGCACAGCATCCTCAACCGACGTCGCCTCGGCAACGGCGCGGTCACTCTCAGCGTCTTGTTCCGGCGTCTCTTGCGCGGCCTCAACTTGCTCGGGGACATCAGGCGCTACGAGCTGAGCCGCGGCGGCTTCCAAAGCTTGCGCGCGGCGCGCACGTTTGGCGGCGCGGCGTGCACGTTTGGCGGCACGACGATCCATCACGTCCTTATTTGTATCGGGCACCGCGTTCGTTGCGTCTTGCGGTCCCTCTTGTGCAGCCGCATCAGCGGCAGCCTCGAGCGCCTCAATCTCAGCGGGCATGTCTTGCTCGGGCTGAAGCGCCTCGGCCAGCGCGGCGGTGACGCTATCTTCAACGCTCACGTCCTCGTTGGCCGGGATACTTTCGATGATCGCTTGCGCGGGTTCAGCAGTGGCGTCTTCGGCGGGTGCCTCCTCAGCGGGGGCGACAATCGCATCATCGCTATCGATATCTTCTGCCGCGAGCGGGCCGGAAATGTCGAGATCAAAGCCAAAATCATCCGCATCGGCACTGGGCGCGATATCGGCATCTGCAAGCAGGGCCTGCGGGATCACATCGGATTGCTCGTCTTCTTCGTAGGCGTCGGGTCCAGTGGTTCGCGCACGTGCCACGGCAGCACGAATACGCTGTAGCTTGGCCGCAACCGATTCGGGTTCGTCAAACGCGATCTCGGGTTCGGGTGTGGCTTCAATCTTGGGTTCGGGCTGCACTTCTGGTTCGGGCTGCACCTTGGGTTCGGGCGCTCCATTCGTGGCACCCGCCAACGCCAGCGGCGCAACATCAGCCTGCGTGGGCGCAGCGCCCTGCAAAGCCGTTTCATCCTCTTGCTGCCGCAAAACCACGCCGTTTTCGTGGATTTTTGCTTCAACCCGGCGATTGATTTCACGTTCAGCAATCCGGTGCAGCATCTCTGCGTCGGGTTGCGGGGGTTCTGCGCCGAAATACCGATCATCCGCGGCCAGATCGCGGAAATACTCCGCAATCGCCTTCATCGTGTTGAACGGCTCGTCGAACCCCTCAAGGGTGCACGAAAAAGTGCCGTAGGAGACGGTCAGGATCTTGCTTGCACCAATCATGGACCACTCGCTTTCATTTGGACCTCATTGTTGCCACCATCCCCCCAAACTGGTGCTTTCCCATGGACGAAAAAGGGCATTTGAGAGGAATTTTATAGGTCTCGATTGTGTTCTCGTGCCTTATTCGTCATCAATCATGACATGTTCCACCTGATTGTAAACTCAACGTGCGGGGTCACCTTACTGGGCGCAGGCGCAGTAAACCCGCAAGATGTTGATGAAGCGTTGACAATCGCACCCTGTCTGGTTGCGGCGGATGGCGGGGGCGATCATGCTCTGGCGTTGGGATTACATCCCGAGGCGGTCATTGGCGATCTCGATAGCCTGTCTAAGTCTGCACGCGAGCAGTTGGGCGCGCGCGTGCATCGAATCGCAGAGCAAGACAGCACGGATTTCGCCAAATGCCTGCGCGCAATCAAGGCCCCTTTTGTGATGGCGCTGGGATTCACCGGGATGCGGCTGGACCACACGTTAGCGGCGATGAGCGATCTGATCCGCAGCCCTGCCCTCGTGCTGATGCTGGCCGAACGTGAGGTGATCATCCGCTGTCCAAGCCACATTGCGCTGGATTTGCCAGCTGGAACGCGGGTGTCATTGTTTCCGTTTGGGCCGGTCGCGGGGCGCTCGACAGGGCTGCGCTGGCCGCTTGATGGCATCGCCTTTGCGCCTGACAGTCGCGTGGGCACCTCGAACGAGGCGCTTGGGCGTGTTGAGATTACGCTTGACGGTTCGGCTCTCTTGATGCTGCCGAGCGAAAATTTGGGCGCGGTTTTACAGGCTCTGGGCTTGAATGCGCCTTAAAGGCCTGCACGTCAGCCCGGCTCAACGCGTAACGCATCTTTCAGCCACGGCGCCTCAATCAAAGCGGGCGCAACCACGCGATCTGCCAAAAGGCTTCGCAAGCGGGTTGCGACTTGAGCTGGCCACGCGCCCAGAACACCCTCGCGTGCGGTCAGTGTGATGAGGCGCGACAGCGGTGCGCCGGGCAGCGGCGCCAGCTCTAGGCCCGCGCGTCGAGCATGGCGCACCGCCGAAGGCGTCAGGATCGTCCAGCCCTGCCCCGCCGCCACCAACGCCAAAATCGCGGGATAGCTATCCAGTTCAAGGCGATGGCCGCCGCCCAAGCCTTCGCGCGCCAGATGCGCAGCAATCTGACGCCCCATCAAGGTGCGTTGCGAATAATGGATCAGCGGCAGGTCGGCGCCCCCACCCGCCGGGCGCACCGCGATGAAAGGCTCGTGCAACAGCGGATGCACTTCGCTTGCCTCGGGCGGCGGACCTTCGGGTTGGGCGGCCACCGCCACATCAAGTCCGCGCGCCTCCAGCTTGGCCAAAAGGCGGTGGCTTGGCCCGGTTTCCAGCTCAAAGCGACACTGGCGCAGATCGCTGGCCATCCCTGCCAGCAACAGTGGCGTCACCTCGGCCTCAAAATCTTCAATCATACCCAATCGAAAACTGCTCAACCCGGCAGGATCGGCCAGCGACACCCCCGCGCGACCGCGCGCCAAGGCATCCAGCATCGCCTCGGCATGGGGCAAAAACCCACGCCCAGCGACGGTCAAGGCAAACGGGCGCGCCGAGCGATCCACCAGTTCTGCCCCCAAAGCGGCCTCAAGCGCGGCAAGTTGCTGGCTAACAGTCGGGGCCGACACGCCAAGGCGACGCGCGGCGGCAGTGATCGCGCCTTCCTCGGCGGTGGCGGTAAAGACCTCGACAGCCCAAAGGCTTACGCGGGGAGGAGTGCCAGACATAGGAAGGCTCCGATTGGGATCAACGCGAGAGTGCCGCGTGTGCGCATCTGAGGCAAGCGTTTAGCCAAGCGCCACGATCGAGGGCTCGCGCCGCCCCGGACACTGCGCAAGCGGGCAGATCCGGCACGACACCCCGATGGCGCGCGCGGGCTGCGACGCGGCCTCCTCCGGCGCGGGCAGGATCAGCATCGTCGCCTCGCGCAGCATCGGCCCATCAAAGCCCACCGCGCGCGTTTCGCAGATCGCGTAGGTGACAAAGCGTTGCGGCACGCGGCCTGCGACATCGACCAGCATGCGGATCGGGTGCATCGGCTGGGCCAGCGCCTCATAAAGAGGCCAAAGCGGACAGGCCGCGCCAAAGCGGGGCAGTGAAAAGCCGGGGGCCGAGCGGCGAAATGTCAGGGTCCCGGAGCCGTCGCAAATGGCCAGACCGGGTGGCGCAAGCCCCACTAGCCCCGCAGGCAGGGACGCAAGACGGCGTAGCACAACGCTAATGGGCACGCCGCGCGCCTGCGCAATCGCGCCGGGATCAGCGCCCAGTTCAGCCAGATCGCGCGTGATCAAATCCAGCGGCAAGGCGCGCGCATCGCTTGTCGCGCGCTCAAGATGCGCCAGTGCCAGAGAGCGCGCCGCCGATGAGGCAAGTTCGGGAACACCTACGATTAGCCCCGCGAGGTTACGCTCACCCGCCTCGATTTCGGGGAAATGCCAGTCGCGCACCTCGAGCCAGGCCTCAAACTGTTCTTGGGGCGAGGATAGCCCGGTTTCAGAATCTTCCATCTCGTCGAGATAACCCACCAAGGCCTCGGCCGCGCCTGATAAACGCAGGCTTTCGGTCTGGATCGTCGCCAGAAAGCGCGCCTGCCATTCGGGTTCGATATCCTCGGTCTCGACCAAGATCGCAGCGCTGGAGCGTAGCCCCGTCACCGCCGACAGCACCTCATGCAGCGAGGTCGCCAGAAACGGGTCTTGCGCCATGCGTTCAGCGTAGCCCTCAAGCAGGTGTTCCAGTCTGGTCACGCGCGCCTGCGAACGCGCCAGCAATGCCGCCCAACCGGGAAAGCGGCCAACGAATTCTTCGATACGCTCCAGATCGGGGGCGGAAAACGGGCCTGCGCCTTCGGCCTCAAACCCTGCGGCGGCCTCGCGCAGACCGTCAAACAGCGCGCTATCCGCGCCTTCTGACAGCGCCACGGGGTCCACCCCCATCGCGCGTGAAATCCGCTCGACCAAAGCGTCGCTAACGCGACGGCGATTGTGTTCGATGAGATTGAGATAGGCTGCAGAGATGCCCGCAGAGCGCGCCAAATCTGCTTGCTTCATACTCAGAGAAGTTCTGCGTTCACGGATACGCGTGCCGGTAAGTGCAGATTTAGCCATGAAATCCTCCTGCGCCCAGATTTACAGCTAGGCGCAGGAGATACAAAGCTTTTTACAAGGCGTTTACTGCCCGTAGCTTTACATGGGGTTTTCGATTGTCGCGCGCATATTGGGCACGTCTTGCGCGCTTTGATCCGCGTTGGCGGTCATGCCTTGGGTCTCGGCACAACCAGCCAGCGCGCCAAGCGCCATTGCTGCGAGCAGCGCAAGAACCGGTGTCGTTTTAAACGTTTTTTGCATCTTCTGTCTCCTGTCAGTGGGGCTAAATCATCTTGCGCCCTCAAGTGAACTATGTAGTTCAATACTCTGCTTCAAGCTTTGACTTCAATCAATAAATAAAGACGCCACATATGAGTGTGACCTTACGTTTTTTCTTGGGTACTGACCTTTGCGCACGCGCGGCATCACTCGAACGCGCGAAAACGAAACCCATAGACCAGCGCACGATTTGAACAGGCATCCATCGCATCCATCAGCCACACCCGATCCGGCCCCGGAAACGTCGACAGATGGCGGCCCAAAAAAGCCTCGCCCTGCGTCAGATTTTCCGCCAGATCACCGCCGTAGTTCATCAAACGGTGCAGCCAAAAATCCTGCGCCTCATCCAGATAACCTCCAAATCGCCCACCCGGCGCGATCTGACGCACGACGGCGAGACAATAGGCGGCCTCGACTTCTTGGGAGGGGGTTTGGAAGACATGGGCTGCGGGTGCCGCGATCTCGCTTTTCCATGTCATCCAAAACAGCGCGATCAACACCGATGCGCCGACAATCGCAAAGGCTGCATGGCGCAATCCAAGCCCACCTTGCCGCCTTGCCTGTCGATGAACCGCCATCCGTCAGCGCCTTTTCTCATTTCCTCCCCCGTTACAGCACATAGGCCTTAACAACTCGTGCTATCGCGCAGCAATAAGCCCCCCGGATCGCTCCGGAGGGCCTTATTGTGAGTCTCATGCGTGACGAAAGCTTACTTCAGACCCGCCGCATCGGTGACCGCATGGGTCCACGCGCCTTCGGGTTGCTTGGTGATGACCGGATCAGACCCACCTTCGAGCAGCACTTTCACGGTACGCTCGTAATCGGCCGGGTCCAGCACGCCGTCGGTACCCTCGGTCAGCTTGGCGACCTCTTTCATCATGCCTTCCTGATGCTCGATGGTCTGCGCGCCCGTCTCATCGTTATCGAGCACGATCTTCGCGGCCTCTTCGGGATGGGCCTCGGCGTATTTCCAGCCCTCCATCGAGGCTTTCACGAATTTCGCCATCTTCTCGACGAAAGCCGGGTCCTTGAGCTTGTCTTCCATGACGTAAAGACCGTCTTCAAGCGTCGCTACGCCCTCATCTTCGTATTTGAAGGTCACCAGTTGGTCCGGTTTGATCCCCGCTTCAAGCACCTGAAGATATTCGTTGTAGGTCATGGTCGAAATACAAGCCGCCTGTTTTTGCAGCAGCGGATCGACGTTGAAGCCCTGCTTGAGCACAGTCACGCCCTTATCGCCGCCATCTGTCGGTATCCCCAGATGCGCCATCCAGCTCAGGAACGGGTATTCATTGCCAAAGAACCACACGCCCAAAGTATGGCCGGGAAAATCGGCTGGCGTCTTGATGCCGCTTTCCTTCAAGCAGGTCAGCATCATGCCAGATTTCTTGAAAGGCTGGGCGATATTGACCAGCGGCAGACCCTTTTCGCGCGCCGCCAAGGCAGCAGGCATCCAGTCAACGATAACATCAGCACCACCGCCTGCGATCACCTGCTCGGGGCCAATATCGGGGCCCCCCGGCTTGATCGTGACGTCAAGGCCAGCATCGCTATAAAAGCCTTTGTCCTGAGCCACATAATAGCCCGCGAACTGCGCCTGCGTGACCCATTTGAGTTGCAGCGTAACGTCCTCATTGGCATAGGCCGCGCTTGCCATGATAAGGCTTGCGCTTACCCCCGCGATCAGTTTTTTCATCATCTCTCTCCACTGTTGCCCCCGGATCTTTTGTCCGGGATTTTTATAGGTCTCAGGCGCTTTGCCTAAGCTCGGGCCCGTTGCGATGGGTGCCAGAACGTCACCAGCTTTTCGAGAAGCGCCACCACCCCATAAAAGCCCGAGCCCGCAAGGGCCGCAACGGTAATCTCTGACCACACGAGCGGCAAATCAAGCTGCCCCACGGCGGTCGATATCCGAAAGCCCATCCCGCGGGTTGGACTGCCGAAAAATTCAGCAACAATTGCCCCGATCAGCGCCAGCGTGGTCGCGATCTTAAGCCCGTTGAACAGGAACGGCATCGCAGCGGGCAGGCGCAGCTTGACCAGACCTTGCCAGTAGCTTGCCGAATAGGTCGCCATCAGATCGCGTTGCAAATGATCGGTGGCCGCCAGCCCGGCGACCATGTTCACCAGCACCGGGAAAAACACCATCACCACCACCACGGCGGCCTTGGATTGCCAGTCGAACCCGAACCACATCACAAGGATCGGCGCGACCCCCACAATCGGCAGCGCGGCCACGAAATTGCCAATCGGCAACAGCCCACGCTGCAAAAAGGGTGAGCGGTCGATCAGCACCGCCACGACAATCGCCGCGCCACAGCCCATCACATAGCCCGACAGCGCGCCCTTAAAGATCGTCTGCACAAAATCGCCGCGCAGGATCGGGCCGGATTGCGCAAAGGTGTGCGCGATCTGACTGGGAGCGGGCAAGATCACCGGGCTGATACCAAAGCCCAGCACCAAGCCCTCCCAAAGCAGCAGAACCGTAATGCCAAACAGCATCGGGATGGCAAATTGCGCCCAGCGCTGATGCCCGTAACGCCGCGCCATCCACGCATTTGCGCCCCAAGCCAACAGCCAGAAAACTATCGCGAAAATCGCCCAACCCATCACGCCATCCCCATCCGTTTAAGGGTGATCCGCTCGATCACACCTACGATCCCGACCAGGATCGCCGCCAGTGCCGCTGCGGTAAACAGCGCCGACCAGATTTGCACCGTTTGTCCGTAATAGCTGCCCGAAAGCAGCCGCGCGCCAAGGCCGCGGGTCGCGCCTGCGGGCAATTCGGCCACGATGGTACCCACAAGGCTCGCTGCAACGCCGACCTTGAGCGAAGCAAAGAGATAGGGCATCGAAGAGGGCATGCGCAGCTTGGTCAAAGTCTCGCCCTGACTGGCATTATAAGTCTTGAGCAGATCCAGTTGCATACTGTCAGGCGCGCGCAGCCCTTTCACCATACCCACCAGCACCGGGAAAAAGCTCAGATAAGCCGCGATCAGCGCCTTGGGCAGCAACCCAGTCACCCCAAGGCTCGCCAGCACCACGATCACCATCGGCGCAATCGCAAGGATCGGCACGGTCTGGCTGGCAATCGCCCAAGGCATCACCGACAGATCCATCGCGCGGCTATGCGTGATCCCCACCGCCAGCACGATCCCCAGCCCCGTGCCCAGCGCAAAGCCCAGCAACGTAGCGGAAAGCGTGATCCAGCCGTGATAAACTAGGCTGCGCTTGGAAGTGATGGCTTGCCCCGCAAGCCCCTGCCACAGCCCTTGCGCAACCTGATGGGGCGCGGGCAAAACCGGGCGTTTCTGGCTCATCGTATCGCTCAGAAGCTGCGAGACCGTCACGCTCTCGCCCGCCCGCGCGGCTTGGTCATAAGTCCATTTCGCATTCAGCGCGACCGAGCCTGCATACCAAAGCAGCACGATCGCCGCCAAAACCGTCAAGATAGGAGCCACCGCCTTCATGCCCAGCCTCCCTTCCTCTTGATCGAAATATCCTCGGGGGGTGAATGGCGCAGCCAGAGGGGGGCAGACAGCCCCCCTGCCCCGACCCGAATTGCACAGAGCTCACTCATCATACGCATGCCCCGCACGCAGCCCTTCGCGCACCCGATGTGCGACTTGCAGAAATTCCTCGCTATCGCGAATATCCAGCGGACGCGCAGAGCGCGGCAGCGGGCTGTCGATCACCTCATAGATCTGGCCCGGACGGGGCGACATGACGACGATCTTGGTGCTCAGATAGACCGCTTCGGGGATCGAGTGGGTGACAAACCCGATGGTCTTCTGCGTACGCTCCCACAGCTTGAGCAGCTCTTCATTCAGCTTGTCGCGCACGATCTCATCCAGCGCGCCAAAGGGTTCGTCCATCAGCAAAATGTCGGCGTCAAAGGCGAGCGCGCGCGCGATACTGGCGCGTTGCTGCATCCCCCCCGACAATTGCCAGGGGAACTTCTTGCCAAAGCCCTCTAGGTCAACCAGCGACAGCACTTTTTCAACGCGTTTGGCCTGATCTGCCTTGGGATAGCCCATGATCTCCAGCGGAAGTTTCACATTCCCTGCAATCGTGCGCCAAGGATACAGCCCCGCGGCCTGAAACACATAGCCGTAAGATCGCTCCTTGCGCGCGTCCTCGGCACTCATGCCATTGACGCGCAACGTGCCGCCCGTGGGTGTTTCCAGCGCCGCGATACAGCGCAGGAAAGTGGTCTTGCCACAGCCCGAAGGGCCGATGAAACTGACGAACTCGCCGCGCTCGATATCAAGGTTGATATCCTTGAGCGCATGGACCGGGCCGTCATTGGTTTCAAATGTCAGGTCCAGCCCGCGGGCTGAGATAACCGGGGCTGCTGTCATGTGCGCCTCCACAGGGTTTGATCGGCAATCTCGACGCTGTTTCCCGCAGGATCGCGCAAATAGATCGAGCGCGCTCCGTTGGGCCAACAAAAGTCAGCCTCAATCTCTACATCATTATCTTTCAAGTGTTTTTCCCATTCCTCTAGCAGCTCTCCCGTGCTGCCTATGCAGACATGCCCTGCCCCGGTCGCGCCATGCGGGGGCACGGGCAGCTTTGCGTCATCAGCTGGGGGCTGGCGTGTGGCTTCGGCTATGAAAGCCAAGATCACGCTTGGCCCGCAGCGAAAGAAGACATGCCGCCCCTCGACGCGCGCGATGCGCTCTAGGCCAAGGATGCCGCTGTAAAAACGTTCGGTCGCGTCAAGATCGCTGACATAGACCGCCGCTTCCAAAACGCCGCTATGGCCCGGAGCCCCCATTGCGACGCTACACACCGCTCGCCGGAATACCACTGCGCTGCACGGGGCGCGGCGCGGTGAGTTCCTTCCAGGTGGACAGCGCGCGCGTCACCGGCATGCCGGGATCGCGGGCAACGAACTGGCCGTGGCCTTCCTTGGTCTTGATCTCACCATCGGCCCAAGCCACGACCCCGCGCGACAGCGTGTAACGCGGCAACCCGGTTACCTCCTTACCCTCGAATACATTGTAATCAATGGCAGATTGCTGCGTCTTAGCCGAGATCGTCTTGGACGCTTTGGGATCCCAGACCACCAGATCGGCATCCGAACCGACCAGCACGGCCCCCTTCTTGGGATAGACGTTAAGGATCTTGGCGATATTGGTCGAGGTCACGGCGACGAATTCATTGGGTGTCAACCGTCCGGTGCCAACGCCATAGGTCCACAGCATCGGCATCCGGTCCTCAAGCCCGCCCGTGCCATTGGGGATCTTGGTGAAATCGCCCACGCCATAGCGTTTCTGTTCGGTCGAGAAAGCGCAATGATCGGTCGCCACGCAAGACAGCGTGCCCGATTGCAAGCCTGCCCATAGGCTGTCCTGATGCTGCTTGTTGCGGAACGGCGGGCTCATCACGCGACGCGCGGCATGGTCCCAATCCTTGTCGAAATACTCGCTCTCATCCAGCGTCAAATGCTGGATCAGCGGCTCACCCCAGACCCGCTTGCCATTCATCTTGGCGCGCCGGATCGCCTCGTGGCTTTCCTCGCACGAGGTATGCACGACGTACAGCGGCACGCCCGCCATATCGGCGATCATAATGGCGCGGTTGGTCGCCTCGCCCTCAACCTGCGGCGGGCGGGAATAGGCGTGACCTTCGGGACCGTTATTGCCCTCGGCCAGCAGTTTGGCAGACAGCTCGGCCACGACATCGCCATTCTCGGCATGCACCAGCGGGATCGCCCCCAGTTCGGCACAGCGCTTGAACGAGGAATACAGCTCGTCATCATTCACCATCAAGGCGCCCTTATAGGCCATGAAATGCTTGAAGGTGTTGATGCCCCTCTCCGTCACGGCCTTCATCTCGTCAAAGACCTGCTTGTCCCACCATGTAATCGCCATGTGGAAGGAATAGTCGCAATGCGCGCGGGTCGATTTGTTGTCCCATTTCTTGAGCGCATCCAGCAGCCCCTCACCCGGTGCAGGCAGCGCGAAATCGACCACCATTGTGGTACCCCCCGCTAGGGCCGCCCGCGTGCCAGATTCGAAATCATCGGTCGAATAGGTGCCCATAAATGGCATTTCAAGATGGGTATGCGGGTCGATCCCGCCCGGCATCACATAGCAGCCGGTCGCTTCGATCACCTCGTCGCCCTTCAGGTCGGGGCCGATCTCAATGATCAGCCCACCCTCAATCAACACATCCCCCTTATAGGTCAAATCGGCGGTGACGATGGTTCCGTTCTTGATGACTGTGGTCATACAGCTCCTCCTCGAAAGGGCTCTGCCTTCCTCTTGATCCAAATATCCCGGGGGTCCGGGGCAGAGCCCCCGGCACGCGCCCGTCTCAGCTTACGATTTCGGCTGTCTCAAGCGCCGCGTGGAACAGCACATCAGTGCCGGCTGCCGCCCAGTCCTTGGAAATCTCCTCGGCCTCGTTATGGCTCAGCCCATCCACGCAGGGGCACATGATCATCGCTGTGGGGGCAACCTGATTGATCCAGCACGCATCATGGCCCGCGCCGGAGATGATGTCGCGATGACTATAACCCAGGCGCTCTGCGGCACTACGCACCGCACTCACGCAGGTTGGATCAAACGTCACCGGATCAAAGCCTCCGGTCTTTTCGAACTCTACACCCAGCCCCAACTCGTCACAGATTTTCTGTGCTCCGACGCGCAAACGCTTTTCCATATCCTCAATCACCGCCAAATCGGGCGAGCGAAAATCGACCGTGAACACGACTTTACCAGGGATCACGTTGCGCGAGTTGGGATAGACGTCGATATGACCTGCCGCACCGACCGCATCAGGGGCGTGCGACCAGGCAATTTCATCGACCAATTCCAGCACACGCGCCATACCAAGACCCGCATTCTTGCGCATCGGCATCGGGGTCGACCCGGTATGACTGTCTTTGCCGGTGATCGTGACCTGTGTCCAGCTCAGCCCCTGCCCGTGCGTGACCACGCCAATGTCCTTGCCCTCTGCTTCGAGAATCGGGCCCTGCTCGATATGCAATTCGAACATCGCATGCATCTTGCGCGCACCCACCGCCTCATCGCCAACCCAGCCGATGCGCTTCAACTCATCACCAAAGCTCTTGCCCTCTGCGTCAACCTGACCATAGGCCCAATCTTGCGTGTGAACGCCTGCGAACACCCCCGAGGCAAGCATCGCAGGCGCAAAGCGCGTGCCTTCCTCATTGGTCCAGTTGGTCACCACGATCGGGTGTTTGGTCTTGATCCCCAGATCATTCATCGAACGCACGGCCTCTAGCGCGCCCAACACGCCCAGCACGCCGTCATATTTCCCGCCCGTGGGCTGGGTATCAAGGTGGCTGCCCATGTAGACTGGCAGCGCGTCGGGATCCTCACCGGGGCGCGTGGCAAACATATTGCCCATGCTATCGACGCCCATGCTCATACCCGCCGCCTCGCACCACGTCTGGAACAGAGCGCGCCCCTCGGCATCGGCATCGGTCAGGGTCTGGCGATTGTTGCCACCCGCGACGCCGGGACCGATCTTGGCCATCTCCATCAAGCTATCCCAAAGGCGATCGGGATTGATGCGAAGGTTCTCTCCGGGTGCAGACATTTTAAAACTCCCTGTCGGCTGGTGGGGCTTTGCCCTCTTGCGACGAATCTTGTTCTGACCGTATGGTCAAGTTGAGTGGGCCATGTTCTGACTATTCGGTCAACAAAAAATCGGACGGATCGCGGATGAGAGATGACGAGAGCGGCAAACGCTCAAAAAATGGGCGCAGCGGATCGGGAAGCCGGGCCGAGGCGCGCCGCGCCACAGAGGAATCTATCCTCAAGGCGGCCGAAACCGTCTTTGCCGAGGCCGGCTTCGGCGGCGCCACGATGCAGTTGATCGCGGATATGGCGGGCTTACCCAAGGCCAATCTGCACTATTATTTTGCCACTAAAGAAGCGCTGTATCGTCGCGTGGTCGAGCAGATTTTCAACATCTGGCTTCAGGCCGCCGATGTGTTTGACGCAGCCTCTGGTCCGGCCGAAGGAATCGGCGCCTATATCGATGCCAAGATGGAGATTTCGCGCAGCCATCCAAACGGGTCCAAGGTATGGGCAAGCGAGGTGATGCACGGCGCGCCGGTGATTCAGGACTATCTGGAAACCACACTCCGCGATTGGACCGATGGGCGCGCCAAGATCATCCGGCGCTGGATCGCGCAAGGCCAGATGGCCGAGGTAGACCCCTACCACCTTCTTTATATGCTCTGGGCGACAACACAGCATTACGCCGATTTCGGCCACCAGATCGAGACGCTAAACGGCGGCAAACCACTATCGGATGCGCAATGGGAGGCCACGAAAGCCAGCGTAAAGGGGATTGTACTGCGCGGTATCGGGGTGGCCTGAGCGCCTATTGCCAGTTAC
>JAFGWK010000265.1 GCA_016937195.1 Paracoccaceae bacterium
CTGGTGAAATCGCATGTCGAGGCGCTCAAGCGGCGCATGCCCAAGCCTGAGGCCGCAATTCTTGGCTGCACCCATTACCCGCTCATGCAAAAGGTGTTCCAGCAGGCGCTGGGTACGGAGGTGTCGGTTTATAGTCAGGCCAATCTGGTGGCCGAGAGCCTTGCAGATTATCTGACGCGCCATCCTGAATTCAAAGGTTCGGGCGATGCGGTGAAATTTTTGACCACGGGCGATCCGGCGTCAGTGTCAAACCACGCCACGCAGTTTTTGCGCCACCCAATCCGTTTTCAGGGGGCCTAAGCGTCACGCAAAGCGGTTTGGTCCTCGCGTGCCATGGCGCACAGAAAAGATCAGTAGCATGATCGAGACGATGGCAAGCACCAGTCCCCAAATCGCAAGGAGGCCTGACGTACCTGTTCCGATATTTGCAGCGTCACCGGCAACCAGCATTTGATAGCCCACAAATCCAAGATAGCTGCCTCCGCCAAACAGCAGCAGCCAATAGCCGCCAAGCCACCACCCTGAACGATCAACATCGTGCAACCTGCGCACCTGCACCGATATCGACGGCATAAAGGTGACAAGGCTGATGACGCCGCTGATTGCTTTGCCGTCATCGCCCATATTGATCGTGGCGAGTTGTCCGAAGGCGGTGATCAGCGACATGAAGAGCATGAAATACCAGTATTCCGAACGGCTCGCGCGGCCTTTGAATGTCGCGTATTTCTTGAAACAAACCTTGATCGCCTCAAGAAAGCTGCGCGAAGGAGCGCCAGTGTAGTGGCCATCATCGCCTTGCAGATGCGCGGCGCGATCTGCGGTAATTGACTGCTCGGCATAGGCGCGCGGATCACTGGAATCCCACCGCCCCTCAGCTTGATGACGTTGCGCAACGCGGGCGGCGAAATCGGGCGTGCCGTTCTTGTCGCTCAGTGAATAGTCGGGCGCGGGGGCAGTTCGTGAGTGATGGGTCGGGGGCTGCGACGGTTGCGTGTCCTGCTGGGTTTTGGAGAAAAAATGCATCCGCGCAGGTTCCCAGCCGAGCAAACCCTTGTGCCAAACCAGTGTATCGGGCTTGATTTTGCCTGCGGCGACCATATCTGCCATCTGTTCGGATGGCAGCGGGCCGAGGCGAGCCTCATTCTCTGCGAAATACCATTTTTTCATCAATCGCCTGTCGCCTCTTTCGTCTGGGCCTGTTTGAGCAGAGTTTTCTTGACGTTAGATTTACGCTAGATCAGGAAAATGCGGCAAAATGCGGGGGAAATTATGTCCAAAAAAATCGCCATTCTGGGGGCGTCGGGCTACACGGGGGCCGAGCTTGTTCGCCTGATCGCCACCCATCCGGGGATGGACATCGTGGCGCTGTCTGGCGAGCGAAAAGCAGGCATGAGCATGGGCGACGTGTTCCCCCATCTGCGTCATCTGGACCTGCCCGATCTGGTCAAGATCGAAGAAATTGATTTCTCGGGTGTGGATCTGGCGTTTTGTGCGCTGCCCCATGCTACCTCGCAGGCGGTGATCAAAGATTTGCCGCGCGATCTGAAAATCGTCGATCTGAGCGCCGATTTCAGGCTGCGCGATCCGGCGGCCTATGAGAAATGGTACGGCAAACCCCATGCTGCGGTTGAGATGCAGAAAGAGGCGGTCTACGGGCTGACCGAATTTTACCGTGAGGCGATTCGCGACGCGCGTTTGGTGGCGGGCACGGGCTGTAATGCGGCGGCGGGCCAATATGCGATTCGTCCGCTGATCGAGGCGGGCGTCATCGACCTGGATGAGATCATTCTCGATCTGAAAAACGGGGTCTCTGGCGCAGGCCGCGCGCTCAAGGAGAACCTGCTTCATGCTGAATTGTCGGGCGGAACGCATCCCTATTCCGCAGGAGGCACACACCGTCATATAGGTGAATTCGATCAAGAATTCAGTGACTTGGCTGGCCGCCCTGTGATGGTCCAATTCACTCCGCATCTTGCGCCGTTTAATCGCGGGATTCTGGCGACCGCCTATGTGCGCGGCGATGTGCAGGCGATCTATCAGGCATTGCGTGATCGCTACGCCTCGGAACGCTTCCTAGAGGTGCTACCTTTCGGCGCACTCCCCTCGACACGGTCGGTAACGGGCTCCAATTTTGTTCATATTGGTGTATCAGGGGATCGTATCCCCGGTCGTGCAACCGTTGTGGTCGCGTTGGACAATCTGTGCAAAGGGTCTTCGGGCCAAGCGATGCAGAACGCCAACCTGATGCTGGGGATGGATGAGGCCGAGGGGCTTATGCTGGCGCCGGTTTTCCCGTAAGATCGGACGCGAGGAGGAGAGAAGATGAAGAGCCTTAAGAAGAAACGCCGTATTCAAGTGCTGGCCGTAGCCGCAGTTGCCCTTGTGATGGCGACCGGGATGATCGGTTATTCGATGCGCGATGGCATCAATTTCTTCCGCGCCCCGTCTCAACTTGCCACCGAGCCACCCAAGCCGGGTGAGGTGTTCCGTTTGGGAGGGCTGGTCGAAGCTGGCACTCTGAAACGTGGTCAGGGTGAGGTCATAACCTTCTCCGTCACCGATGGCGGCGCAACCGTTCCTGTGAAATTCGCGGGCGTTCTGCCAGACCTGTTCAAAGAAGGGCAGGGCATGATCGGCACAGGGCAGATGGAAGGGGGCACCTTTGTTGCCTCTGAAATTCTGGCCAAGCATGATGAAAACTACATGCCCAAGGAAGTGATCGACGCGCTCAAAGAGCAAGGCATCTACGAGGCACCGACGTCATAGGCTGCTGCTGATGACTTCCCCAGCGCGCGCTGCCTTGCGCGCCTTTTAACCCATAATTGCAAGCCTGTCGCCGTTGTCAAAACGGGGATAGGCCATGAAATCTGTCACGCAGATTGCGCAAGAGATCGTTGCGCGAGAAGGCGGTTATGTCGATGATCCGGATGATCCGGATGATCCGGGTGGGGCGACGAAATACGGGGTGACGCTGGGCACGTTGCAGCGGCTCAAGCTGGATCAGACCGGCGATGGCCGCATCGATGAAATGGATGTGCGCGCGCTGAGCCGCGAGCAGGCCGTCGAGATTTTTATCAAGCATTACTTTGAAGAGCCGCTGATCAAGAAGCTGCCCGGTGCGCTGCAGCCCTCGGTGTTCGACATGTATGTGAACGCGGGTGGCAATGCGATCATCATTTTGCAAAGGCTCTTGAACAATATGGGCCAGCGCGTGGTGATAGATGGCGTAATTGGGCCGCAAACCATTGCGGCGGCGGAATTAGCGCAAGCCGCTGCGCCGGGGTATTTCGTCGATGCCTATGGGATTGCGCGGCGCAATTACTACTACCGCGTCGCCGATGCGCGTCCTGACAGCCGTAAATACGCCAACACCCGCGCCGGCACCAAGGGCGGGTGGATTCTGCGCGCCGAGGACTTCGTTTCTCCACGTTACCGGTTGAGTGAGGGCGAGCATCGCAAGCGGGTCTCGAAATGGGCGTGATCGATAAGCTGATTGGCGGCGCAGGGGCGGCCAAGGCGGTCGGTGATGCGGCGACATCGATGGCCGAAGTGTTCGTCCCCAACGCCACCAAGAAACTCGAAGCCGCGCAGGCTGCCTATGTTGCGGCGCTGCAAGAGCATGGGGCAGAGTTTGAATATGTGCGCCCGGGCGTGTTTGACCGAGTCGTTAATGGGATCAATCGCTTGCCGCGACCGGTTCTGGCCTTCGGGATTGTCGGGCTGTTTGTTTATGCGATGATCGACCCGGTGGGGTTTGCGCAGCGCATGGTCGGGCTGAACTATGTCCCCGAACCGCTTTGGTGGCTACTAGGGGCTGTGGTGAGCTTTTATTTCGGGGCGCGCGAGGCGTTTTACTTCCGCATGAACAAAAGCTTGGCACCACCCTCTGCGCTCAAGGCCGCCGCTGCGCCTGAAGATAACGCCGCGCTGTCGGCGTGGCGTGCGGGTGGGTTAAACTAGGCTAGGCTAAGCGTGCCCGTTCTTGAGGTGCCACATATGATAAAGCCGCGCCGAGGTGACCCACGGCGCGGCTTTATAGGTTAGGCTCGGTCTGCTTCAGCCCTGACGGGCTTTGAAGCGACGCTGCGTCTTGTTGATCACATAGACGCGGCCCTTGCGGCGCACGACCTGACAATCGCGATGACGCTGCTTGAGCGAGCGGAGCGAGTTACGGACCTTCATTGGCCTTCTCCTATTCGCGGCGCGCGTGCGCCTTGAAAAACGAATGCCCCCGAACACCGGGGGCGGTGAATCATGGTGGGCGGTACTGGGATCGAACCAGTGGCCACTACGATGTCAACGTAGTGCTCTACCGCTGAGCTAACCGCCCACAGCCGTCTGACCCCGTTTCATCGCCTCGATTACGTCAAATGTCCCAAGGGCAGATGAACAAACCGAAAGACGCGGGATCGCGTCGGTCTGGGGGTCTATAAAAGGAGTCGAAAGGGCTTTCAAGGGGGATTTGGCTACAAAGCGTTCCAGTGTAAGCTGCGGCGCATTATCGTGAGGCTACATGACCGAAAAACCACATCCCCCGACTGCGTTTACCCTGCTACGTCCCAAAACCGAGCAGTCAGCGGTGATTTTTGCGTCACCGCATTCGGGTGCTTACTACCCGACAAGCCTTAAACAGCGCTCTGTGCTGAATATTCAACAGCTGAGATCATCCGAGGATGCGTTTGTGGATCGTTTGCTCGTCTCGGCGCCCCAATATGGCGCGACGGTGATCGCGGCGCACTATCCGCGTGCCTGGGTGGATTTGAACCGCGCCGACGATGAGCTTGATTCGGCCTTGATCGCAGGGCTTGAGCGTTCGCACCCCGGTCCGCGTGTGGCGGCTGGGCTGGGGGTGATACCTCGGGTCGTGTCAGGAGGGCGCGCGATCTATCGTGGCAAGATTGCTCAGATCGAGGCAGAGACCCGCCTGAACAATGTTTGGCGCCCCTATCATGCCGCCTTGGGCGACCTTTTGGCGCAGGCCCATCGCCGCCACGGCCAAGCCATTTTGATTGATGTGCATTCAATGCCGTCCGAGGCGCTCGACAGTCTGGGGCCGCGCCGCCCCCGAATCGTTTTAGGGGATCGCTACGGTGCCTCGGCGGTCCGCAGCCTTGTGGCGCAGATCGAATCAGTGTTCGCGGATGAGGGCCTTGCAGTGTCGCGGAACAATCCCTTCGCCGGGGCCTATATCACGCAACGCTATGGCCGACCGCGCGACAATGTTCATGTCGTGCAGATCGAGATCGACCGTGCGCTCTATATGGATGAGGCGTTGATTGAACCTAATGAGGAGTTCCCGGCCTTTCAGGCGCTGATGGAGCGCGCCATCGGCCGCATCTGTGCCATCGGAGCACAGCCCATGCGTCTGGCTGCCGAATAGCGGATCAGGCGGCTTGCTGTGCCTTAACCTCACGCAGCCAGTTTTTTAGCTCTGTCATCAGGTGTTCCGATTGCGGCATAAAATCGGCTTCAAGAAGCTGCACCGCCAAAGACTCATTACGCTGCTCGATTGCGCCAATCACCTCGCCAGCGGTTTGGTGAAACGCCTTATGCAATCGATTGATTTCGCCAAACTGCGTATCAGTGTGTAAATGCCCTTGCTCGGGGGCATGCATCCATTTTCCAAAGGAGCAGCAAGTGTCGCATTTGGCGTCCTCGCTCGTGACTGCGGAAATCCCCGAGGCCACCGTCGCCTTAAGCTTGATCTTCCATGAGGCATGCGCCCCAATTGCAGCCCGGAGCGCATCATCTAGAGATTTGTTCATCCATCCCATCCTTCGCATGTCCTCCTGCGAAATATGCCCGTTCAGGAGTGAACATCTCGTAAACTTTTGGGCTCAGGGCGTGTTTTTACCTTTCACGCCCAACCCACGCCCGGTTCTGATCGCCTCGTGGCCAAAGCGCGCGCGGATCGCATCGGCGGCCCGCTCGGCCCCGGCGCGTTTGCTGGCTTGCGGGTCCAGCAGATCGCCCACCGGATCACGTGCGTCAGCGGCCCCAAGGTCTGTGAAACCGATGCCAATCAAACGATAGGCGGTGTCGGGCGTCAGCGCATCAAACAGCCGTTCTCCCGCACGATATAGCGTGTCGGCGAGTTGGCTGGGCTCTTCAAGTTGGGTTTGCCTCGTTATCGTAGAAAAATCGGCGCGCTTGAGCTTAAGGGTCACCGTGCGCCCGGAAATGTCACGCGCCTTCATGCGGGCGGACACCTTTTCAGCCAAATGCCAAAGCTGGGCCAATAGCGCATCGCGCCCGCTGATATCCTCGCCGAACGTGGTCTCATTCGAGATCGATTTGATCGGCGCGTCGGGGGTGATTTTGCGGCTATCTCGCCCATGCGCCAGATCAAACAGACGCGCTCCGGTCGCCCCAAAACGCGAAACCAGCCGATCCCGTCCCGCACGGCGAATATCGGCCAGCGTGCGGATACCAGCACGTCCCAAAGCCGCACGCGTTGCCGCCCCGACCCCCCATAAAACGCTAACTGGCTTGTCGTGCAGGAACGCCTCGGTATCGGTGCGCCCGATCACCGAGAACCCGCGCGGTTTATCCAGATCCGAGGCGATTTTGGCGAGAAACTTGTTATGTGACAATCCAACCGAAGCGCTGACCCCAATCTCGGTCTCGATCATCCGTGCCAACCGGGCCATTTGCAGTGCCGGGGGGGCGTGATGCAGTTTGGCGGTGCCCGTGAGATCGAGAAAGGCTTCATCCAGCGAAAGTGGCTCGATTAGCGGCGTCAGGGCTGCCATTTGCGCGCGGATCTGGCGTGAAACGGCAACGTAATGATCCATGCGCGGCTTGATGATCACCGCATCGGGGCAAAGCTTACGCGCCTGAAACATCGGCATGGCCGAACGTACACCCGAAATTCGCGCGATATAGCAACAGGTGGTGACCACGCCCCGCGTGCCGCCCCCCACGATTACGGGTTTCGAACTTAGCGCGGGGTCATCGCGCTTCTCGACCGAGGCATAGAAGCTGTCGCAATCAATATGCGCAATCGATAGCTCAAACAATTCGGGGTGGGACAAAATACGACTGCGCCCACAACGCGGGCAGCGTTTGGGCGTGACTTCGAAACATTCAAGGCAGTCGCGACATAGGGCGGGCATGGTCAGCTTGTCTCCAACGCCCTTTTCTACGCTATCTTCCTCTTGACGGAAATATCCCCGGGGGGTCCGGGGGGCAGAGCCCCCCGGTTCGTTTCGCTTAGTGCAAGGGCACGCCTTCGCCGTTGGGCTTGCCCTTGTGCGCGGCTGCATGACCATCAATCACCAGCCCATCGGGGCCAGCCGTGACCGTGACAGTCGCGCCATCCATCACCTTGCCGCCCAAGATTGCCTCGGCCAGCGGGTCTTGCAGCGACCGCTGGATCACCCGTTTCAAGGGACGCGCCCCGTAAACCGGATCATAGCCCGCATCCGCCAGCCATTTGCGCGCCGCCTCATCCAGATCCAATGTGATCTTGCGCTGCGCCAGACGTTTCTCCAGCAGCTTCAGCTGAATAGTCACGATTCCGGTCATATCGGCACGGTTGAGGCGGTCAAAGATCACCATCTCATCCAAACGGTTAAGAAATTCGGGACGGAAATGTGCCCGAACGGCCTCCATGACCTGCTCCTTCGCCTCGCTCGTATCGGTGCCTTCCGGCAACCGGCTAAGCGCTTGCGACCCCAAGTTCGAGGTCAGCACGATCAGCGTCTGCTTGAAATCGACCGTGCGGCCCTGACCATCGGTCAGCACACCGTCATCCAGCACTTGCAACAGCACGTTGAACACGTCGGGGTGGGCCTTTTCGACCTCATCGAACAGCACAACCTGATAGGGACGCCGACGGACCGCTTCGGTCAGCACGCCACCCTCATCATAACCGACATAGCCCGGAGGTGCGCCGATAAGCCGCGACACGGAGTGCTTTTCCATGAACTCGGACATGTCGATCCGCACCATCGCCTGATCGTCGTCGAACAGGTAGTTGGCGACGGCTTTGGTCAACTCGGTCTTGCCGACGCCGGTCGGCCCGAGGAACAAGAAGCTGCCCAGCGGACGGTTCTCATCGTTCAGGCCCGCGCGGGCGCGCCGCACGGCGTTGGCTACCGCGGTGATCGCGGTATCCTGACCGATGACGCGCTTGTGCAGCTCGTCCTCCATCTTGAGCAGTTTCTCGCGCTCACCTTCCAGCATTTTACTGGTAGGGATACCCGTCCAGCGCTCGACCACCTCCGCGATCTGCTCGGGGCGCACCGATTCCTCGACCAAAAGATCTTCGCCCTCTGAGGCATCGGATTCAGCCAACTGCTTTTCCAGCGACGGAATGATGCCGTAAGACAGCTCCCCCGCGCGGGCGAGATTGCCCTCACGCTTGGCCTGATCCAGCTCGGCGCGCGCCTTGTCGAGTTGCTCTTTGAGCGTGCGACCCGATTCCAGCTTATCGCGCTCGGCCTGCCATTTGGCGGTCATCTCAGAGGCACGCTCCTGCACCTCGGCAAGTTCCTTCTCGATCTTTTCGAGACGGTCCTTGGAGGCTGCGTCATCCTCTTTCTTGAGTGCCTCTGCCTCGATCTGCATCTGCAGGATCTGACGATCAAGCGCGTCGAGTTCCTCGGGCTTGCTGTCAACTTCCATGCGCAGACGCGAGGCGGCCTCGTCCACAAGGTCGATCGCTTTGTCGGGCAAAAAGCGGTCGGTGATGTAGCGATGGCTCAACTGGGCCGCCGCAACCAACGCCGAATCCGATATCCGCACGCCGTGGTGCATCTCATATTTGTCCTTGATGCCACGCAGGATCGAGATCGTATCTTCGACTGTCGGCTCTTCGACCATCACCGGCTGGAAACGCCGCGCCAAAGCCGCGTCTTTCTCGACATATTTGCGATATTCGTCCAACGTCGTAGCGCCCACGCAATGCAATTCACCGCGCGCCAAAGCGGGCTTAATCAGATTCGCCGCATCCATCGCACCATCGGATTTGCCTGCGCCCACAAGCGTGTGCATCTCATCGATGAACAGAATGATTTCTCCCGCCGCCGCCTCGATTTCCTTGAGGACCGACTTGAGACGTTCCTCAAATTCACCGCGATATTTCGCACCAGCAATCAGCGCGCCCATATCCAGCGCGAGCAGCTTTTTGTTCTGTAGGCTTTCGGGCACGTCACCGTCGATAATGCGCAGCGCAAGCCCCTCGGCAATCGCGGTTTTACCCACGCCCGGTTCCCCAATCAGCACGGGGTTGTTCTTGGTGCGCCGCGACAGCACCTGCATGGTGCGCCGGATTTCATCATCGCGCCCGATGATCGGGTCGATCTTGCCTTGATCGGCGGCCTCGGTCAGATCGCGCGCGTATTTCTTCAGCGCATCATAACCTTCCTCAGCCGAAGCACTATCGGCCGTGCGCCCCTTGCGCAGATCGTTGATCGCAGTGTTGAGCGATTGCGCCGTGACCGCCCCGGCCTCAAGCGCATCTTTCGCGCGCGTGTTCACCAAAGCCAGCGCCATCAGCACCCGCTCAACGGGCACAAAGCTGTCACCGGCTTTCTTGGCGATCTTTTCGGCCTCATCCAGCACGCGCACAAGGCTTTGCTCGACATAAACCTGACCGTCGCCACCTGACACTTTGGGTAGCTTGTCGACAGCCAGATCGACCGCTTCTTGCACGCGCTTGGGTTCTCCACCCGCGCGGGTGATGAGATTGGACGAAAGGCCCTGATCGTCATCCATCAACGCCTTCAGCAGATGCTCTGGCACTACACGTTGATGGCCCTCGCGCATCGCGATGGTCTGGGCAGCCTGAAGAAAGCCGCGCGACCGCTCCGTGAACTTCTCCATGTTCATCGGTTTCTCCTTTTTTTAAAGCCCCCGGAAAATTTCGGGCCCTGAAAAGGCGCCCAGTGGCCGGGTCTCACATAAGAAATGGGCGCAAGGCCGGGGCGCTTCAAGAGGATAACACGGGGCGGAATTGGAAATTTCGCCGCAGGTGGAAACCAATTGGTAAGCATAGGCGTTTACCTTCGGACAATCACAACCACTCGATTGGAGACAGGTCACATGCACCATGCCAGCGCCGTTCACATTGCATGCCTGATCTATAACACCGCGCAGCGCCGCTTTGAGGCGGTGGTGGAATTCTTCACGCCCGGACTGGCGCAACCGCTGCGCGTTCCCGTTTTGGTTGAGGCGAGTGAACGGATGTGCCACGGCCAACTCACCCGCGCTCTAACCCGTGAGGCGCAGCGCCGCGGTCTTGGCGGGCTGTAAACGCTGCAGCCGCGCTTGACCTAGACGCGATTGCCCCTCATCAGGAAACGACCCGAGAAAGGAACGCCTTGATGACTGACCTCACCGTGCCTGCCGATGACCGCCTGATTGTCGCTCTTGATGTGCCTAACGCCCACGAGGGGCTTTTGTTGGCCAATCGGCTGGGTGACGCAGTGTCGTTTTACAAGATCGGGTTGGGAATGCTGACGGGAGGCGGGCTGGCGCTTGCGACCGAGCTGAAACTCGACCAAGGCAAGCGCATTTTTCTAGATATGAAGCTATTCGATATCGGTGCGACGGTTGAGGCCGCTGTGCGCGGCTTGGCGCAGTTTGACCTAGATTTTCTGACCGTGCATGGCGACCCCCATGTCGTGAACGCGGCCAAGCAAGGGGCCTCGGGCAAGGATATGAAGATTCTCGCGGTCACGATCCTGACCTCGCTGGATCGGGCCGATCTGGATAGTGCGCTGATAAAACCCGGCGATATCGCCGATCTGGTGGTTGAACGCGCGGGGCGCGCATTCGACGCGGGCGCCGATGGCGTCATTGCCAGCCCGCAGGAAGCAGCGCTGATCCGCGCATTGCCTGAGGCGGCAGGCAAGCTGATCGTGACACCGGGCGTGCGTCCAGCAGGCGCCGACCTAGGCGATCAGAAACGCATTGCCACACCCGCATCGGCCATCGCGGCGGGGGCAGATCATATTGTTGTTGGGCGTCCTATTCATCGCGCACCAGATCCTCGCGCCGCTGCCGAGGCGATCGTCGCCGAGCTACGCAGCGTCTAAGCGTCTTCTTATTGCGTCTTGTTCGAGTCCGCAGTCACACCGCCCTTGGGCGTTGGGGCAACGGTCACACTTGCTGCGTTCGGATCGGATATTTGTTCGTAAGGTGGTGGGGCTGTGGCGACCTGAGCGCCGCCATCCAGCGGCGTGTCAGCGATGAGCCAGACCACAGCGCCCAATGCGACAGAAAGCGCTACGAGGGTCATAATCAACCCACCGATATTGGCTTGTCGGGAAAACCTAGGCATCATACCAGCTCCTTTCCTTCTCTTTATGAAACACAGAAAAGGGCGACACGTTCCCTTGATCGTCAAGACAGTCGACGGCTGGCTTATCAAAAAACGGCGCCCCGAAAGGCGCCGTGTTCATGTTGCAAAGCTCGCCGTGCGGGGGGTCGCTTTGCCTATGCAGCTGCAAGAATTGTAACCGTTCTAAGCAAGAAGGAAACGGCACACCCCGCGCTCACGTTCCATCACATCCGCTCAGTTCTCGTTGATGTCGCGATCCCAATGTTTGGTTTGCCCACGCCGCACGCCCAGCACGCGGCGCAGCACCAGCCAAGTCACCACCGACATCACCGCGAAAACCAAAAGAGTGAGCGGCAAGGCATGCCCGAGAAGCCCGATCCAGATCAGCGCCCCGACAATCACCGCACCGATCGCGAAGCCCAAAAACACGAAGCCGGGGATGAGCATTTCCAGCACACCCAGCACCACGCCCGCGACGATCCAGACCCAACCTTGTTGCCAGTAGTCCATCACTTTTTCCCTAGCAGATGGAAGGCGTCGGTAAAGGCTTCGAGCGCTGCGGCGGGCAGAATAATAGTCTGCTTTCCTTCACCTTTAGCGACCTGAGAAATCGCATCAACCTGCTTCAAGGCCACCTGGTATTGCGCCGCCGCGAGCCCATTCTTTGCGATTGCGCCTGCGACGACCTCGGTCGCATAGGCCTCGGCATCCGCAGAGATGCGCCGCCCTTCGGCCTCTTTTTGCGCCTGAAACAGCTGCGCTTCGGCGTTCAGCTCGATTGCGCGCTTGCGCCCCTCGGCTTCGGTCACGGTGGCGCGGCGCGCGCGCTCTGCGTTAAGCTGCTGCATCATCGCCGCGCGTGTCGCCTCGTCAAGGTTGACGTCAAGCACCTCGGCGCGCGTGACCTCAATGCCCCAGTCATCGACCATCGCGGCGACCTGCTCGCGCACTTTGGAGATCAGCTGCGCGCGGTTCGATTGGACCTCGTCGAGTTCCAGAACCCCGATTTCCGAGCGCACGATCCCCGCGACCGTGGTTGCGATCGCAGCATCGACATCGCGGATACGATAGACCGTCTTTTCCGGCTCGATGATGCGATAAAAGACCGAGGTTTCGACTTTGACCAGCACGTTATCGGCGGTGATCCCGTCTTGCAGCGCATTGGGCAACTGACGCTCAAGGATCGAGATTTTATGCGGCACGCGGTCTAGAAACGGCACGATAAAGTTAAGCCCCGGCCCGAGCACACTGCGCAGCCGCCCAAAGCGTTCCACCACGTATTTTTCCGACTGCGGCACGATCCGCACGCCCAGAAAAACGCAGATGATCAGGAAACCCGCGATCGCGATCATCACGATATCGCCGCCACCCAGTAGATCGATAATATTCATTGTCACTCCGAAAATAATTCAGCGCCGCGCGCTTGCTCGAGTATAGTCCTATTGTGGCGTGTTTGGCATCACCTTAAGGCCGAACAGGATCAACACAACCAGAACGGCCCAGCCGCCGGGGCGTGAGATCAGCCAAATCACAAAGGTAATGATCGCAAGAAACAGCCGCGATCCGGCCATGGTGAGAACACCAAAAACCGGCCCCATCAGCGCGGACTTTCGTCTGAAACTGTCATGGCCTGCTCCTGCCTTTTGCGGCAGAGTGCCGCAAAAAGCAAATTTTGGGAAGTGTTAACGCCGCAGGCGGGCGCGCTGTTAGTCGCGCGTTCCTGCAAAGCGGCTTTGCCATTCCTCGCGCTCTTCATCTGCAATCTTGCGGAACAGAACTTCGGGCGTGGTAAAGGCATGTCCCGCGGGCAGGGCGGTGAGCGCCGCTTTGACATCTTGGGGCCAGCTACGGTCCTTGGTCTGCATCGCGTCCAGCATGCTATCGGCCGCATCAGGGATGAACGGCGCGGACAAGATCGCATAAAGCGGAATCAGGTTCAGCGCGAGGCGCGCAATCGCCGCTGCTTGGTCGGGATTGGTCTTAAAGACCGACCAAGGGGCCGAGGCTTGCAAATACTCGTTCCCCGCCACCCAAATCGCACGCAACTCTGCGGCGGATTTGCGAATCTCCATCGCTTCCATGTGGGTTTCATAGGCGCGGATTCGGGTGGTCAGTTCGTCAATCAACGCAGCTTCCTGCGCGCCCCATTCCCCGCCCTCGGGCAAGGCTTCACCGAATTTCGAACGGGTGAACTTGGTGATGCGCGAGACGAAATTGCCCAGCACATCGGCCAGATCCTTGTTCACCGAAGTCTGGAAGTTTTCCCATGTGAATTCGCTATCGGCGCTTTCGGGCGCATGGGATAGTAACCACCAGCGCCAGTAATCGGCGGGCAGGATTTCCAAGGCCTGATCCATAAACACGCCGCGCCCGCGCGAGGTCGAGAACTGGCCGCCATCATAGTTCAGGTAATTGAACGATTTGATATAATCGACCAGCTTCCACGGCTCGTTCGATCCCAAAATCGTCGCCGGGAACGACAGCGTGTGGAAGGGCACGTTATCCTTGCCCATGAACTCCGTGTAGGTCACGTCATCGGCGCCCTTGTCGGTGCGCCACCAGCGTTCCCAATCGCCGCCAGTTTTGTCGGCCCATTCCTGCGTCGCTGCGAGATATTCAATTGGCGCGTCGAACCAGACGTAGAAAACCTTGCCTTCCATGCCCGACCAGGGCGCGCCCTCAAATTGCGCGGGAACGCCCCAGCTTAGATCGCGCGTGATGCCGCGATCTTGCAAACCATCACCATCATGCAGCCATTTCTTGGCAATCGAGGTCGTCAAAAGCGGCCAATCGGTCTTGCTGTCGATCCACGCATCAAGCTGATCCTTCATCGCCGACTGGCGCAGGAACAGGTGCTTGGTTTCGCGCAGTTCCAGATCGGTCGAGCCGGAAATCACCGAATGCGGATTGATCAGATCGACCGGATCAAGCTGCTTGGTACAGTTGTCGCACTGATCGCCGCGCGCGCTTTCAAAGCCGCAATTGGGGCAGGTGCCCTCGATATAGCGGTCGGGCAGAAAGCGGCTATCGGCGTTGGAATACATCTGCTTTTCGGTCACTTCGCGCAGCAACCCGGCCTTGGCCAGTTGCACTGCAAAATGCTGCGTCAGCTTGCGGTTCTGCGTACTCGATGATCGCCCGAAATGATCAAAAGACAGCTTGAAGCCGCGCGCGATTTCGGCCTGAACCTCGTGCATCTCGGCGCAATATTCAGCTACTGGCTTGCCCGCTTTGGCGGCGGCCAGTTCGGCGGGCGTACCATGTTCGTCTGTAGCGCAGATGAACATCACCTCATGGCCGCGCGCGCGCTGATAGCGGGCGAACAGATCGGCGGGCAACTGGCTGCCCACGAGATTGCCCAGATGCTTGATCCCGTTGATATAAGGAATGGCCGAGGTGATCAGATGACGCGCCATGAAAGCCCCTTAAAAGATGCGTTTGGCGCGGTTTACAGGGGTTTGCGAGCGAGGGCTAGGGGGCTGGCATGCACGCGCCACGATGGACCGGCGCGATCCCGCGAAGACAGTGTTCCCGGCGCCTGGGGTCAGCACCTCTGGCTGCGCGGTGTTTTGTACGAGGCCAAGACCGCATCGGGGTCTCGACTTTTTACTTCCTTGCTCATGCCAATCGCTTCTTGGTTGTTACATGGCGCGAAATGCCTCTACAAATCGACGGTACTCCATATAACTGGTGACGTTCGCAAAGAAAGCTTTGCTTGGGCATTTGTTAGGAAATAAAAGATATAAGCGCATAAGTTCAAGTTTTTGCAGAGGGCAGCCAAGTTGGGAGATGCAGCTATCGTTCGCAATTTTTTTGGGGAGGAAATATCTCTCAATAAATTGAAATTTTTCTTTATATTTTGCCCCAACAACTCGGGTACGACCATATTGTCGCAATATGTTTCCAGTCAGATTGGCGGCTATCTTCCGCCTTTTGGAGATAATGAGGGACAAATGGCTCCCGCTGTAAAGAAAATGATGCGTACCAGGCCTTGGGATAGTAATCAGAAGTTTGATTGGCGATTTATAAGAAGGCAATGGGAGTATCTAGCTGCTGGCAATGTATTTGTAGAGGCGTCACCACCCAATTTAATTAGGGTGGAGGATATCAAAGCTGTCTTTGGTCGGGATAGCTCGGGATTGGTAAGCATATGCAACCCATATCAACATATATCATCAGCTTTTCGACGTTATCTAATTGATCCAAAAGTTGTCGCGATTAATTGGGCGCGCAAGGCGCGTGAGATAATGAGGATTCGGGAAAATTATCCGTTCTTTCTATTTGC
>JAFGWK010000266.1 GCA_016937195.1 Paracoccaceae bacterium
ATGCAACAGGCGCTGGAGGAGGCACGCGCGGCGGGCGCGCGCGGCGAGGTGCCTGTGGGCGCGGTCGTGGTTTCGCCCGCAGGCGTTATCGTGGCGCGCGCGGGCAATCGCACACGCGCGTTGAACGACCCCACCGCCCATGCCGAGGTGCTTGCGCTGCGTGCGGCCTGTGCGCTGGCGGGGTCGGAACGGCTGCCCGGCCATGACCTGTATGTCACGCTGGAACCCTGCCCGATGTGCGCCTCTGCAATCAGCCAAGCCCGCATCGCGCGGCTGTATTACGGCGCGAGCGATCCGAAATCGGGTGGTGTGGCGCAGGGGCCGAGGGTGTTTTCTCATCCCCAATGCCATCACACCCCCGAGGTCTATGACGGCATCGCAAGCGGCGCGGCTGAGGCACTGCTTCAGGACTTCTTTGCACAACGGCGCTAGGGTGCTGGTCTGGACTTGCGGCGCAATCTCTGACACATACGGCACCTGCGGGCAGCAATCTCTGTGCCCCTCATCAAATCAAAATTGACCTAGAAGGAGCGAGGATGCGTTCGCTATTGCGTCTGCGCGTGGGCGGTCTGGCCGCCTATCAACACGAGTTGAAATGGATCGCGCTTGCGCTTGGCATCGCCTCTACGATTGCCATCGTGCAGAACTGGTATCCGCTCAACCTGTTTCTAAGCCTGCCGTTTTGCATGATCTGGGCCTATCACGCCTGGCTGCATACCGAACGCCAGCTGAAATATATCAACCTGCTGTTCATAGCGTTTTATGTTTATGGAATTGCGCGCTATTTCGTGATTGCACAGGGCGTGGCCTAAGCGGCTCTTGCCTCTGGCGCGCCAAGCAGGAATAGTCGCGACAGCCCAACAAGTGCGGACATTGCAATGAGCCCTCCCGACGAGACGATCCTTAAACAAGCCCGCCAGTTCATCGAGGCGATCCCGCATTCCCACGCGCTGGGGATGACGCTGGACGAGATCGGGTCGGGCTATGCGGTGTTGTCGATGCCCTATGACGAACGGCTGATCGGTGATCCGCGTACCGGCGTTATTCATGGCGGCGCGGTGTCTGCGCTGATGGATACCTGTGCCGGGGCCGCCGTGATGAGCCATCCCGAAGCTGGGTTTTCCACCGCGACACTGGATTTGCGCATCGACTACATGCGCCCCGCCACGCCCGGTCATCGCATCACCGCGCGCGCGGAATGCTACCATGTCACCCGCTCGGTCGCGTTCGTGCGCGCCTCTGCGCAGGACGAGGAAGACGGTATCCCTGTCGCCGCCGCAACCGGTGCCTTCACCGTAAACCGTCGGGAGGGTACAGCATGAGCAGACCCAAGCCCGAACCCGTCCAGCAGATCAAGCAGCGCCGCGACGGTGCGTTGCGTGCGTTGGTCGATGGCGTGCCGTATGCGCGCTTCCTTGGCATTCAGTTTGACCGGCGGGGCGACGAGCTAACCGCCATTCTGCCCTATGATGACAAGCTGATCGGCAACCCGATGCTGCCCGCGCTGCATGGCGGGGCGACCTCGGCGTTTCTGGAGGTCACGGCGATCATTGAGCTGAGTTGGTCTTATCTGTGGGAAGATATCGAGGCGGGTCGGATTGATCCCGACAAACTTGACCCTTCGTCGCTGCCACGCCTGCCGAAAACCATTGATTTCACAGTGGATTATCTGCGTTCAGGCCTGCCACGCGATGCCTATGCGCGCGCCCGCGTCAACCGCTCGGGGCGGCGCTATGCCAGTGTCCATGTCGAGGCTTGGCAGGACAATCGCAGCAAGCTGTTTGCGCAAGCGACGGGCCATTTTCTGATGCCCTCGCGCGAGTCCGATGGCTGAGATCACCCATGCGCGGGTTCTCAAGATCGCGCTGCCGATTGTTTTGTCTAACGCCACGATCCCGATTCTGGGCGCGGTCGACACCGGCGTTGTCGGCCAGCTTGGTCTGCCCGCGCCGATCGGGGCGGTAGGGATTGGCGCGGTTATCTTGTCGTCGATCTACTGGATTTTCGGCTTTTTGCGCATGGGCACGACAGGGCTTGTCAGCCAAGCGCATGGCACGGGCGATGCGGTCGAGGTGTCGGCTGGATTGATGCGCGCGCTGATCATCGCTGGCGTGGCGGGATTGACGCTGGTCGCGCTACAAATCCCGATCTTTTGGGCAGCGTTTCGCCTCGCACCCGCCAGTGCCGAGGTTGAAAGCCTTGCGCGCGATTATCTGCAGATCCGGATCTGGGGGGCGCCGCTGACGATCTCGCTTTATGCCTTTACCGGATGGTTGATCGCGCTAGAGCGCACGCGGTCGGTGTTGGTGCTGCAAGTGGCGATGAATGCGCTGAATGTGGGGCTGGATCTGTGGTTCGTGCTGGGGCTTGGCTTTGGCGTCAAAGGGGTGGCGGCGGCCACGCTGATTTCGGAAATCGGCGGTGTGGCGCTGGCGCTGTGGCTGTGCCGGGCGGCGTTTATGGGCGGCTTATGGCGCGCGCGCGCCATTTTTGATCGCGTCAAGCTGGGCGTGATGGCGCGGGTGAATAGCGATATCATGATCCGTTCGGTGCTGCTGCAAGCCAGCTTTACCACGTTCCTATTTCTGGGCGCGGGGCAGGGCGATGTGACATTGGCGGCCAATCAGGTGTTGCTGCAATTTCTGCAAATTACGGCCTTTGCGCTGGATGGGTTTGCGTTTTCCGCCGAAAGCCTCGTGGGGCAGGCGGTGGGGGCGCGCTCGGTTGTGCGGTTGCGGCGCGCCGCGATTGCGACCTCGCAATGGGGCGTGGGCTCGGCAGTGTTTTTGGGGGCTGTGTTCCTGCTGGCTGGCCCCATGATCATCGACGTGATGACGACCGCCCCCGAGGTGCGCTTGGCCGCGCGCAGCTATCTGCCATGGATCGCAATTGCACCCGTGATCGGCATCGCCAGCTGGATGTTTGACGGCATTTTCATCGGCGCCACGCTGACGCGCGAGATGCGCAATGCGATGTTTGTCTCGGTCACGATCTATGTCGCGGCGTTGCTGATCCTGATCCCGGCCTTTGGCAATCACGGGCTTTGGGCGGCATTGATGGTGCTCAACGCTACGCGCGGGGTCGCAATGGCGCGGCTTTATCCGCGCGCCGAGGCCAAGGCTGCGCTGTAACCGCCTAAACGCTGGACGCCTCTGCGCGCGCGGGTTAAATCGGAATCCAACGCGAGAGGGAGACCCGCATGAGCCGTCATTTCACCCGCCGGGCGAGTCTGATTTTGGCCGCCGGGGCCGCCGCACTGACCGCAGCCCCTGCACTGGCAGCGCCCGAGGTCACATTGCGCCTGCACCAATTTCTTCCCGAGACGAGCTTTGTGCCCGCCCATATCCTCAATCCATGGATTGCTGCTGTTGAGGCCGCCTCAAACGGGCGCATCAAGATCGAACATTACCCCTCAATGCAGCTGGGCGGCAAACCCACCGATCTGGTCGATCAGCTTACCGATGGTGTGGTCGATATCATTTGGACGCTGCCGGGCTATACGCCGGGACGGTTTCCGCGCACCGAGGTGATGGAGCTGCCGTTCATGGTGGCCGATGCAGGCCCGGCCTCGGCGGCGCTATGGGATCTGGCGCAATCGGATATGATCGACACCGATTTCGCCGATTTGCATTTGCTGGGCGCTTGGGTGCATGGGCCGGGCGTCATTCACGCCAATAAAGCGGTGCACGAGATTGCCGATTTCAAGGGCTTGAAGCTGCGCGGGCCTTCGCGGGTGACGACCAAGCTTCTGGAACACTTCGGCGCAACGGCCGTGGGCATGCCCGTGCCTGCCGTCCCCGAGGCGCTGTCGCGGGGCACGATCGACGGGGCGCTGCTGCCTTGGGAGGTGTCGGCCTCTCTCAAGATCGGGGAATTGGTGCATCATCACACCGAATTTGCCGGGCCTTCGATTTATACCGCCAGTTTCATTCTTGCGATGAACAAGGATCGTTTCGCCAGCTTGCCGCCCGATCTGCGTCAGGTGATTGACTCCGTCTCGGGGGCTGCGTTTTCGCGCGCGGCGGGCACGGCGCAACAGGCCGAGGATATCCCGTCGCGTCAAAAGGCAGTCGATCTGGGCAATGAGATCATCACCATCCCTGCCCAAGAGACTCCCGTTTGGGAGGCCGCTTCGCAGCCCGTGACTGACGCTTGGGTCGCTGAGATGAACGGGCGCGGGATTGATGGCGCGGCGTTGCTGGACAAGGCCCGCGCGCTGATCGCGGCGCATTCGGGCTAGCATGCGCGTGCGGATCGAGCGCGCGGTTCAGGGGCTGGCGCTGGCGGGTGGTTTGACCTTGCTGGCGCTCGTTGGCATGACGGTGCTGTCAAGCCTTGGCGCACTGGGACTGAAAGGCGCGCAGGCGGGTTGGCTGCCGCAACCCTTCGCGATTGGCCCTTATAAGGCTGGCTATGAGATTGTCGAACTGGCGCTGCCCGGCATCGTTTTCGCGATGATCCCGCTGGTGCAATTGCGCCATGCCCATGCCCGAGTCGAGCTGTTACGCGGACGGGGCGCGCAGCGGCTTGATGTGTTTTGGCAGGTCGTTGCGGCGATCATGTTTGCGCTGATCGCATGGCGGATTGGACTTGGGATGGCGGGCAAGATGCGCTCTGGCACCGAGACGTTTTTGCTGGCTCTGCCGGTGTGGTGGGGCTACGCCGCCTGCCTTCCGGGCGCATGGGGGGCGGCGTTTGTGGCCGCTTATAACGCTGTGCGACAGGCCGGCTGATGAGTGATTTTGCGCTCGCGCTGGGCTCGTTTCCGCTGCTGTTGCTGCTGATCTTTCTGCGCGCGCCAATCGGCTTGGCGATGCTGGTGATCGGCGCGGGCGGGCTTTGGGCGCTGACGGGCAGCCCGCAGCTATGGCTCGCCAAGATGAAAAACGAGGGGTTTTCGACCTTCTCGCATTACGAATTATCGGTCATCCCGATGTTCCTGCTGATGGGCCAATTCGCGACCATCGGCGGTATGAGCCGGGCGCTGTTTCGTGCTGCCGACGCTTTGATCGGGCATCGCCGGGGCGGACTGGCGATGGCGGCGATCGGGGCCTGCGCGGGGTTTGGCGCGATCTGTGGCAGTTCGCTGGCGACGGCGGCTACGATGGGGCGCGTGGCCCTGCCCGAGATGCGCGCGGCGGGCTATTCCGGTGCGCTGTCCACGGCGGCACTGGCGGCGGGGGGCACCTTGGGCATTCTCATTCCGCCCTCTATCGTGCTGGTGATTTTCGCCATCCTGACCGAGCAAAATATCGCCACGTTGTTTGCTGCAGCCGTGCTGCCGGGGTTGTTGGCGGTGCTGGGCTACGGGCTTGCGGTGCAGGCCTATCTGATGCGCCACCCGCAAGCGGCGGGCGAGAGGCGTGCCCCGATGCCTTGGGCGCAGCGACGGGTTGCGCTGCTGGCGATCTGGCCGGTGGTCGGGATTTTTGCGCTCGTTGTGGGTGGCATTTACGGCGGCGTTTTCTCGCCCACCGAGGGCGCGGCGATTGGCGCGGCGCTGACGGGGATTGCGGCTTGGGCAAGCGGCGGGCTGCGCGCGGGGGGCTTTATCCGCGCGCTTCTGGCGACCGCCGAAACCACGGGCATGGTGTTTTTTATCATCCTCGGCGCGGCGGTTTATAACGGGTTTCTCGGCTTTGCACGCCTGCCGCAGGAATTGGCGCAAATGGTTGCGGGGCAGGGACTGATCCCGTGGCTTGTGCTGATCGCGATGCTGTTGCTTTACCTGATTTTGGGCTGTTTCATGGATAGCCTGTCGATGATCTTGCTGACCTTGCCGACCTTTTGGCCAATAATCGCGGGCCTTGATTTCGGGCTTGATGCGCAGGCCGTGGCGATCTGGTTTGGCGTTTTGGTGTTGATTACCGTCGAGGTCGGGCTGATCACGCCGCCTGTCGGGCTCAATCTGTTCGTTATCGGCGCGATTGAGGGGCGCACGCCCGCGCCGCAAACTTGGCGCGCCGTGATCTGGTTTGTGGGCGCTGATTTAACCCGGATTGCGTTGATACTGGCTGTTCCTGCGATTGCCTTGCTGCCACTGTAAGCGACAATGAAATAGGGCGATGATTTTTACGCAGTTCTGTGCAATCCTGTCCCAAGGAGGATCGTTCATGACCGAAATTACCAGTGATTTCAGCGGCCAGACTGTGATTTGTACCTTCGAGATGACGCCGGCGACGGCATCGGAATTGATGGACAAGCTGCAATCGGCTTATAGTGAGGTGATCTCGAAAGCGCCCGGCTTTATCGGTGCGGGCCTGCATATGAATGACGCCCAGACCCGGATCGCGACCTATTCCAAATGGCGCGAGCGGGGCGATTACCAGGCAATGCTGCGCAGTCCCGAAATGATCACACGCAACCGCCACATCAACACGCTGTGCCGCAGCTTTGAGCCCGTGATGTATGAGGTGGCCGCCGATTACTGATCGCGCCTGAGCCAAGGGAACCTGCGTCATGTCGCCTGCGTTGATATGTCAAAAGACAACCCGGAGAGAGACATGGAACAAGTTCTTCAGACTATCGGCGTGATCGGCTTTATCCTTTTGGCACTTGCAGGACTGTTGGCGGGCTGGATTGCCAGCCTTGTCGCGGGTGGGCGCCATCGCGGGGCCTATCTGGCGATTGGCCTGTTGGGCGCGCTTGTCACGCCGTTCATCCTTGCGGTTTTGGGCGGTGCGGTGCTTGCTGCAGGCGGCTTGCTGGCGATCATCGCGATGGCCTTGGTCGGTGCAGCAATCGTTCTGGTGATCGGCAAGCTGATCCTTGATTAACGGCGCAAGCCCCGCCACCACAGAAATTTCAACCAAGCTGCGCCCTCGCGCAAATATGTGCGGGGGCGGGGTTTGTGTTGCGGGCAAGATGCGCGCGCCTGCACCCCCAAGGCACGCGCCGTCGCGCATGCACGCGGGGCATGATAGCCATCCGTAATCAGCAATATCGGCCCCCGCGCGTCGCTCACTTCCAAACCAAAAGCGATATTCTCGCGCGTTGAGGTCGAGCGATCCTCTAGCACAAGCGCGGCCTCAGGCACGCCCTGCGCGCGCAAGAGCCGCGCCATCACCTCGGCTTCGGAGGGGGCATGCTTGCCAACTCCGCCGCAGCAGATCAGTCGCGAAGCCTCGCCCGCGTGATACAGCGCGGCCCCATGCAAAACGCGCCGCTTCAGGGCGGGTGAGGGCTGTTCGTCGGGCCAAACGGCGGCCCCGAGGATGAAAGCGTCGGTCATTCCTGATGGCTAACGCCCCGCAGCCCGGGCGACAAGGCGCGCAGATCATGCTATTATCACGCGAAAGGGAGGACATGATGCGTGCTATTTTGAGTGCTGCGCTGTTATGCGCGACGCCCGTTTTTGCGGATCCGGTAAATATTCGCCCCGATACGATGTCGATAAGCGTTGAGACCCGTTCCGGCCCGGTCGAAATCACGCGCATTCAGGACAATGCCAATGAGATCAGCGGCGAATGGGCGCGTACCTCGCGGCCTTGCCCGGATTTCTGCATTCAGCCGATGGTGCCCACGCCCGGAGTGACGCCGATTGGCGAGCTAGAGATCATGCAGTTTCTCAACGACCCCAATGTGGTGGTCGTCGATGGTCGGGTGCGGCGCGATTTTGAGGGCGGCGCAATTCCCGGGGCCATTAACGTCCCTTATACCGAGGCCGCCGACCGCTTGGGGGAATTGGGCTGCGAGCCTGATTTCGAAGGATTCATTTGTGATGGCGAGGCTGTTAAATCCGTTGCGCTTTACTGCAATGGCCCATGGTGCGGTCAATCCCCGACCGCTGCACGGCGCATGATCGAGGCCGGATTTCCCGCGGAAAAAATCTACTATTATCGCGGCGGAATGCAGGCGTGGCGGTTGCTGGGGCTCACGGTGACGAAATAAGGCGCAGCGCTGCCCCGCGCGATCAAAAGGTCGGCGGGGTGGCGGCGCTGACCACGATGCAAGGCGTTTGCGCCACATTGCGAAAGCGGTGTGGCAGGCGCGAGTCAAACAGATAGGCATCGCCTGCGCGCAACAATTCGGTCTTATCGCCAACGCTTAGCAGCAACTCGCCTTCGATCACAAAACCGCCCTCTTCGCCCTCGTGACTATAGGCATCCGCCCCGGTATCCGCGCCGGGTTCATAGGTTTCATACAGCAGCAAAAGGCTTGTCTGCCCCGATTTCCCCGCCCGCTTGAGCGATAGCGCGCGCAACGCATCAGCCCCCGCCGAGCGATAAATGCGACCGGGGTTTATCTCGGTCAGCTCGTCATGGCGAAACACAAATCGCCCCGGCTCGACGGGGGCATCGCTGTCGAAAAACGCGGCCAAGGTGAGGTCGAGGATCTCAAGGATCTTGCGCAAAGAAGTAATCGAGGGCGAGGTTTTGTTGCGCTCAATCAAGGAGACCAGTCCGTTGGTTACGCCCGCGCGCTGCGCCAGTTCACGCTGTGAAAGGCCCGCCTCTTCGCGGATCGCCTTCAGGCGCGCGCCTACGTCGAAATCATTCACAAAGCCTCTCTTTCCGCGCCTGTTTTACGGGCTGGCTGTTGGTCTGGCAATCACAGTAGCGCAAAGCTTGGCGTTTAACAAATTCAACGTTGCGCGGCCATTCATTAAACGATAGCGTGCCTGAAACCATCTGATTCCGTCAAACCACGAGGTTCAAAATGTCCAGCAATATCGAACTTGAGGCCCGCCGCTCCGCTGCTCTTGCCCGTGGTGTGGGCGTGCAAACGAAGAACTTTGCGGTCAGCGCCGAAAACGCGACTGTCATCGATGCCGATGGCAATCAGTTGATCGATTTCGCCGCCGGGATCGCGGTTGTGAATACCGGTCACCGCCACCCCAAGGTAATCGAGGCGGTCAAGGCGCAGCTTGATGCCTTCACGCACACCTGCCATCAGGTTTTGCCCTATGAACCCTATGTGCGCTTGGCCGAGCGGCTGAATGACAAAGTGCCGGGCGATTTCGACAAGAAGTCGATCTTTGTCACCACCGGCGCGGAATCGGTTGAAAACGCGGTGAAAATTGCGCGTGCCTACACGGGCCGCAATGCGGTCATCGCCTTTGGTGGCGGGTTCCACGGGCGCACCTTCATGACGATGTCGCTGACGGGCAAGGTTGCGCCTTATAAGGCGGGTTTCGGGTCAATGATGCCCGATGTGTTCCATGTTCCTTTCCCCAACGCGCTGCATGGCGTGAGCACCGATGACAGCTTTGCCGCGATGGAGAGCCTGTTCAAAACCGATCTAGACCCCGCGCGTCTGGCGGCGGTGATCTTTGAGCCCGTTCAGGGCGAGGGCGGGTTCGTTCCCGCGCCGCGCGATTTCGTTTTGCGCCTGCGTGAATTCTGCGACCAGCATGGCATCGTGATGATTGCCGATGAGGTGCAGTCAGGTTTTGCGCGCACCGGCACTTTGTTTGCGATGGAAGGTTACGGTGTCGCCGCCGACATCACCACGATGGCCAAGGGTCTGGGTGGCGGTCTGCCGATTGCAGCGGTGACCGGTCGCGCCGATATCATGGATGCGGCCAATCCCGGCGGGCTGGGCGGCACCTATGGCGGCAATCCGCTGGGCGTGGCTGCGGGCAATGCGGTGCTGGATGTGATCGAGGAAGAAGACCTGTGCAGCCGCGCCAACGAGCTTGGCTCGCGGTTGAAACAGCGTCTTGAGCAGATCCGCGACAAGATGCCAGAAATCGCTGAAATTCGTGGTCCTGGTTTCATGGTGGCGATCGAATTGATGCAAGACGGCAAACCGGCACCCGAGCTGACCAAGGCCGTTCAGGCCGAGGCCCTGTCGCGCGGTCTGCTGCTGCTGAGCTGCGGCGTATATAGCAACGTGATCCGCTTCCTCGCGCCGATCACTATTCCCGATGCGCAGATGAGCCAAGCGCTTGATATCCTTGAAGAGGCCATGCTTGCGGCGAAAGGGGCCTGAGATGTTGAAACTGAATGATCCCGCGCTGCTGGAAACCCGCGCCTATGTGAACGGCAAATGGATTGAGGGCGGCAAGACATTTGCCGTCAACGATCCCGCCACCGGAAACGAGGTCGCCAAGGTCGCTGATCTGGACGTGGCCGCCACGCGCGCCGCGATTGAGGCGGCTTATGCGGCCAAGCCCGCTTGGGCGGCGCTGACGGGCAAAGAGCGTTCGGTTATCCTGCGTAAATGGTTCGATCTGATGATCGAAAACGCAGATGATCTGGCCGCGATTCTGACCGCCGAAATGGGCAAGCCCTTGGCCGAGGCGAAAGGCGAAATCCTGTATGGCGCAAGCTTCATCGAGTGGTTCGCCGAAGAGGCAAAGCGTATTTATGGCGATGTGATCCCAGGTCATCAGCGCGATAAACGCATTGTCGTGCTCAAGCAGCCAGTGGGGGTTGTCGGCTCGATCACGCCGTGGAATTTCCCCAATGCGATGATCGCGCGCAAGGTGGCTCCGGCGCTGGCGGTGGGCTGTACCTTTGTCGGGCGGCCCTCGGAACTGACGCCGCTGTCGGCGCTGGCGATGGCGGTGCTGGCCGAGCGTGCGGGCATCCCCGCCGGTGTGATGAACATCATTCCCGGCACGGATGCGGCGGGCATGGGGGCAGAGCTATGTGCCCATCCCAAGGTCGCCAAGATTACCTTCACCGGCTCGACCCGCGTGGGCAAAATCCTGATGAAGCAGGGCGCGGATACGGTCAAAAAGATCTCGCTAGAACTGGGCGGCAACGCACCGTTTATCGTGTTCAATGATGCCGATCTTGATGCCGCCGTCGAGGGCGCGCTGATCGCCAAATTCCGCAACAACGGTCAGACCTGTGTCTGTGCCAACCGGATCTATGTGCAATCGGGCGTTTATGATGAATTTGCCGAGAAACTCGCAGCAAAGCTGGGCACGTTGAAGTTGGGCAACGGGTTTGATGCGGGCGTGACCACCGGCCCGCTGATCAACGAGGCCGCGCTGGCCAAGGTCGAATCCCATATCGCGGATGCGACCGAAAAAGGCGCGCAGATTGCGACGGGAGGGCATCGCTCCAACCTTGGCCGGACCTTCTTTGAGCCGACGATCCTGACGGGCGTGACGCAGGCGATGAAAGTCGCGCGCGAGGAAACTTTTGGCCCATTGGCACCCTTGGTGAAGTTCGAAGAGGAATCCGAGGCTGTCGCTATGGCCAATGATACTGAATTCGGTCTGGCCGGGTATTTCTATTCGCGCGATCTGGCCCGCGTCTGGCGTGTGGCCGAGGCGATGGAAACCGGGATCGTGGGCGTCAATACCGGCATCATCTCGACCGAGGTCGCACCGTTCGGCGGCATCAAGCAATCGGGACAGGGCCGCGAAGGCTCGAAATACGGCACCGATGATTTCGTCGAGATCAAATATATGTGCCTTGGCGGCATCGAATGATCGGCTAGGCCCGAAGGGGCACCACGATCCGAATAAGGTTGCTCTGAGCGTGCGAAATACGCTCAGAGCGGTTTTTAATTTGGCAGCGCGCCACAAAATCCGCCCGCTGCGATCTGGCCCGAACCCAATGCGAAAAGCGGCGGTGCTTGGTAGGGGTTCAAGGGCGTGTATAGCTGGTCAAGCGCGATCAGCAGGACCACCCCTGTTATCGCGAGAGAGGCGGTGAAACGGCGTGTCATATGCGCGCCTCCAACCCCAAGATCGGGCGCAGGCGAATGCCGACAAAGGCCCCCGCGAACGCTGCGATAAACCAGACCCAGCCATGCAAACTGCCCGTTGATATGCCTGAAAAGAACGCGCCGACATTGCACCCAAACGCCAAGCGCGACGAATAGCCCAGCAGTAGCCCCGCGATGATCGTGGCGATCCACGCCCGCGCAGGGTAGCGCGGCAAGGATTGCGACAGGCCACCGCGACGCCAGCTTGCGACGCCAAAGGCCCCTGCAATCAGCCCGATATTGGTGAGCGAGGTGTAATCGGTCAGCAGGCTGTTTTGAACGCGCGTGACCGAGCCGGGCGCGGACCAAAATGCAGACCCCGATAGATCCGCGCCCATCGCCGTGGCCCCTTTGGCAACCCACAGGCCAAGCCCGTAGACCACACCCCAAGGCTGCCCCGCGACGATCAGGTTCGCAATCGAAAGTGCCGCCAATACAACTGCCGCGATCACATAGCGCGCAGGCAAGCTGCGGCTGCCGGGTTTGCCGAGCACAAAGAACAGCGCCGCCGTCAGCGCCAAGGCAACCAGCGTGATCGTCAGCCCCGTTGCGCCTGTCAGCGTCAAGATCGGCAGCGCGCCCAGATTGGTCCACCAGATCAGCCCATAGGCGCCGGCAAAGCTGCCAATTGCAAAGAATGGCAGCGCCAGCAGCCCGATCGGATTGCCTGAGCCCGCATTGACCAGCGTGCCCGATCCGCAGCCTAGCACAACCTGCATCGCCGCACCAAAGACAAAGGCACCGCCAACCATCGCAAAGCCAATCGGGGCTTGTGCGCCAGTCAACTCACCGGGATGCGCGGCCAGCAAAGGGATTGCGACGATGGAGACCAGCGCAATCGCTAAAAGTTGGGCCAGAATGCCCGCCGGTTCACGCCGCAAGATCATCGCGCGCCACGGACCGGCAAAGCCGAACCGCAGCCCCTCCAGCGTGATCCCAAAGCCCAAGCCAATCGCCAGCAGAAGCGCGTAGCGCGCACCACCAAACAGCGCCAGTGTCGCGATCGCGATCAGCGCCGCAAAGATCAGCGCGCTGCGCCCGGAAATCGCGCGCGCGGACCCTGTTAGTATGATAGGAGAGGCGGTCATCAGATGCCGCCCCGCAGTTGATTGACAAAGTTGGCAATCAAGCCCGGAGTGTTGGCCATGTCGCCTTTGGTGGCGGAATATTCAACCATCGAGCCGGGATAGAGTTTGACGTTCTCGATGCCCGCCAGCTCAGAAAGCGCAAACCAATCGGTCGCCGCCCAATGCCCGGTATTGCAAAAAGACACGACCTCATCGCCATCCTGAATGCCCAGTTTTGCCTTAAGCGCGGTGACATCGGGTTTGGGTGCAATCGCGGTGGCGCCGGGGCTGAAGAATTGCGAATAGGGCAGGTTTTGCGCGCCGGGCAGGGTGCCGGGGCGTGCGGCAGCATCGTGCATTTTCTTACCCTCAAAGAACGGGGTGGGGCGGGCATCGACCAGAATTGCTTTGGCTTGGCCTTCGACGATCTGGTTCACCGCCGGGGTGTTCGCGGTCCAAGCGTCATTCCATTGGATCGAGAGTTGCGTGGGGGCGGGCGTGACGGGGGCCGTTGAAAATGCCAGCCCCGCATTCGCCCAATTGCTTGCCCCGCCATTCAGGATCGAAAGATCCTTGAAACCGGAACTTTTCAGCGTCCAGTAGACCCGCGCCGCCGCGCCAAAATCACTGTCGGTATCGCCTTGGGAAATCACCACGACGGGGCGATCAAGCGTCAGACCCAAGCGCTCATAGGTTGCCTCTAGCGTGTCGAGCGCAGGCACCTGACCCGGATCGTTGCTGGGGCCGCGAAACAGCCCGTAGGGGGCGGAAACAGCCCCCGCAATATGGCCCGCGTCGTAGCCTTTGGGGCGAATATCAAGAAGGATCGGTGCATCGGCCTTGAGCCCCGCCTGCAGTTGCGCTGGCGTGACCAGCGGTCCGAAGGTTGATGCGATGGCTGCCGTCGCGCCAAGGGCAGATGCCGCAAGGCCGAGCATGGCCGAATATGCGAAACGTTTCATGTTGCGCTCCTTATGGTGCGTGGATTTTGTTCCAAATTGATCAAAAAAGACGGCAACTCAAGGAACATTTTTATCC
>JAFGWK010000035.1 GCA_016937195.1 Paracoccaceae bacterium
CTCGAGCACCGAATTGTTTGCTGTCAGCGCAACCGCGCGCCGGGTTTCCAAATAGCGCGATTGCAACTGTGCGATCAGATCGTTGCGCGGGCCACAGGTCGCCTCTTGGGCGAAGCCGCGTCCGCCGAGAAAAATCAGCGCAACAAAGCCGAAGGACAGGGCGATCATCTTGTGCAGCATGGCGAACCCTTTCGGAAAACGATGGAGCCAGCCTGCTGCGAAAGGTCCGAAAATTAGGTTAACCGCGCGCACATAGGCCGTGTGACACGCTCAATTTCTGCGATGCGGCAAATCTGCCCTTGCCGATTCTGTCGGAAATGTGCGATCTGGCGAAAGAAAATTGCGAGATGGAGAATCAAATGGCCCACCCGACCCGTTCCGTCCTTTATATCCCCGGCTCTAAAGAGCGTGCGCTGGAAAAGGCCACGGGGCTGGCCTGCGATGCGATCATCTTCGATCTTGAAGACGCGGTGGCGATTGATGAGAAAGCCAACGCGCGTACGCTTTTGGCGAAAACCCTGAGCGAAGCCGATTACGGTGCGCGGCTGAAAATTGTGCGCGTGAATGGGCTCGATAGTGCTTGGGGGCGCGAGGATGTGCTGGCCTTCGCCGATGCCATCCGCGCCGGGGCCAAGGTCGATGCTATCCTGATCCCCAAAGTCTCAACACCTGCCGATCTGGATGCGGTGGCCGATCTGATCCAGGGCGTACCGCTGTGGGCGATGATGGAAACCGCGTTGGGGATGCTCAATGCAGGCGCCATTGCAGCGCACCCGCGTCTTGAGGGTATGGTGATGGGCACCAATGATCTGGCCAAGGAGTTGGGCAGCCGTTTCCGCGCGGATCGTTTGCCGATGCAGGCCGGGCTGGGCCTGTGTCTGCTGGCCGCCAAGGCGCATGGCAAGATCATCGTCGATGGCGTTTATAACGCGTTCAAGGATGACGCGGGGCTCAAGGTTGAATGCGATCAGGGCCGCGATATGGGCTTTGACGGCAAGACGCTGATCCACCCCGCACAGCTTGAGGTTTGTAACGCCGCCTTCGCGCCGTCAGAGGCCGAGATCGACCTTGCCGAGCGCCAGATCGCTGCGTTTGAGGCGGCCGAGGCCGCAGGGCAGGGCGTGGCTGTTGTGGATGGTAAGATCGTGGAAAATCTGCATATCGTGACAGCGCGGCAGGTCTTGGCGAAAGCGCAGGCGATTGCCGCGCTTGGCAGCTAAGGGACTTACGCAATGGCATTACTGATTCTCGGCGTCCTCATGTGGTCGCTTGCACATCTCGCGAAACGGCTGTTTCCGGGGTTCCGGCGCGCGATGAAAGGGGCCGAGCGCCCTATGGTGACGGCGCTGGTGCTGCTCAGCCTTGTGCTGATGTTCGTTGGCTGGCGCGCGAGTGACCCGGTCTTTTATCTCTGGACGCCCAATGCGGCGCTGAAGGGCATCAACAACCTGCTGATGATCTTCGCCGTGTATCTGTTTGCGGTCTCGGGCATGAAGCTGTGGCTGAGCGGCAAAATCCGACATCCGCAATTGACCGGAGTAAAGACTTGGGCCTTTGCGCATTTGCTCGTCAATCCGACCCTGCCAGGGATCATCCTGTTTGGCGGACTGCTCGCGTGGGCGGTGGTCGAGGTGATCTTGATCAATAAGCAAAGCAAACCGGCAAAGCGCCATCCGCAGGTCAATATCGGCAAGGAAATTGGCGGGATCGTCGGTACGCTGGTATTGTATGGGCTGATCGCGGCCATCCATATTTGGTTTGGCTACAACCCGTTCGGGGCCTGACATGAAAATCTACCGCCTGCTCACCGAAGACGACACGTCTGCCTTTTGTCACAAGGTCTCGTTGGCCTTGTCCAAGGGCTGGGAGATTTACGGCGATCCGCAATATGCCTTTGACGGCGCGCGGGGGGTGATGCGGTGTGCGCAGGCGGTGACCAAGGAAATCGACGGGGACTATCACCCCGACATGAAGCTGGGAGAGCAATGATGGGCAAGACCAATCCGGGCCGCTTCTTTGAGGATTACGCGGTTGGTGATGTGATCCGTCATGCCGTTCCGCGCACCGTGGCAGAGGGCGAGCGCGCGCTGTATCACGCGCTCTATCCGGCGCGCCATGCGCTTTATTCGAGTGACGAATTTGCCGGAAACTGTGGGCTGGAAGGGTCGCCGCTGGATGATTTGATCGCCTTCCATGTGGTGTTTGGCAAAACGGTGCCGGATGTCTCGCTAAATGCGGTGGCGAACCTTGGCTATGCGCAGGGGCGCTGGTTGAAGCCAGTTTATCCCGGCGATACGCTGCGATCAGAGTCGCAGGTCATCGGGGTCAAGCAGAACTCGAACGGCAAATCGGGTGTCGTCTATGTGCGCACGCGCGGGTTCAATCAGGTTGATGAGATCGTGCTGGACTATGTGCGTTGGGTGATGGTGCGCAAGCGTGATCTCGACGCGGCCGCGCCCGAAACGGTGCTGCCTGATCTTGCGCCGGTCGTGTCGGCTGCCGATCTGGTGATCCCCGAGGGGCTGACTTTCGACGATTACGATTTCGAGTTGGCGGGGGAGCCCCATCGCTTGGGCGATTACGAGATCGGCGAAAAGATCGACCATGTTGATGGCGTCACGATCGAGCAAGCCGAACATATGATCGCCACGCGGCTATGGCAGAACACCGCCAAGGTACATTTCGACGCGACCTTCCGCGAGGACGGCAAGCGGCTGATCTATGGCGGGCATATCATCAGCATGGCGCGCGCGCTGTCGTTCAACGGGCTGGCAAATGCGCAGATGATTGTGGCGCTCAATGGTGGTGCCCATGCCAACCCGTGTTTCGCTGGCGATACGGTGAAAGCGTGGTCCGAGGTGCTCGACACCGCCGAAACCGGCGTGCCCGGCGTCGGCGCGATCCGGCTGCGGTTGGTGGCCACCAAGCAAGGCGCGGAGGCGTTCGCCTATAAAGGCGAAGATGGCAAATATGCGCCCGAAGTGCTGCTTGATCTCGACTATTGGGCGCTCATGCCGATCTGATCGGCACTTTGCGCTGACTGTTACCGCACGCAGGGCTGCGAGCGGTAAAATGTGATCACGCTCTGAAAATTTGTGATCACAAAGCGGATTTTTCGCCCTTGTTTGACATTTTTCCGTCGGATTCGTGTGTCTGCCCTCGTGACTCCGGCGAAAATTACGCTACACCAAAGTCAATTCCGGCCAGCCTCGCCGCATTTGTGTCCTCGCACGCGGCTCATTGGCATAGCACGAAGGGACCGAACATGGCTGAAGCGAAACCGGTTGAACGCCCGCTTTCCCCCCATCTCCAAATCTATCGCCCGCAAATGACTTCGATGTCCTCGATCCTGACGCGGATCACGGGCAACGGGATTATCGTCGGAGTGCTGCTGCTTGTCTGGTGGCTGCTCGCCGCTGTAACGAGCCCGGGCTATTTTAACTTTGTGAACGCGATTGCGACCTCTTGGTTTGGCGATTTGGTGTTCACGTTGTCGCTGCTGGGGGTGTGGTATCACTACCTTGCGGGCATCCGGCACCTAATCTGGGACAGCGCCAAGATGATGGACATCAAGACCGCCGAGATGCTGGGCTGGATCTGTCTCATCGGTTCGGTCGTTCTGACCGCGCTCACCCTTATCATCATTCATCTGTAACGGAGGCTCGAGATGCGTTACCTCACTGACCGCAAACGCGCCGTAGGCAAAGGCGCCTCGGGCACCGGCACCGAACATCACTGGTGGATGTCGGCCTCTGCCGTGGCACTGGCCTTCATGATCCCGACTTGGCTGTATATCGTGGGCACGACCCTTGGTTTGCCCCAGCAAGCGGTGATCGAAACCTTCTCGCAGCCCTTCCCGGCCATCCTGACCGCTCTGGTCGTGATCGTTGGTATGCGCCACTTCGCCAAGGGCACCGAAATCTGGATCGAAGATTATGCGCGCGGCACCACGGGCAAAGCGCTCAAGATCGCAATGCATTCGCTGGCCTATGTCATCATGGCGACAGCACTCTATGCCCTCGGCAAGATGGTCTTTATCGGCCTTCTGCTGGGCGCGAACGGATAAGTCAGGACAAGACCAATGGCAGCTTACGAATACGAAACGCATAATTACGATGTCGTGGTGGTGGGCGCTGGTGGCTCTGGCCTGCGTGCGACCCTTGGCATGGCCGAACAGGGCCTGCGCACCGCCTGCGTAACCAAAGTGTTCCCGACCCGCTCGCACACGGTCGCCGCGCAAGGTGGCATCGCGGCTTCTCTGGGCAACATGGGCCC
>JAFGWK010000267.1 GCA_016937195.1 Paracoccaceae bacterium
ACAACGGGCTATGCTCAAGATGGTCGCCATATCGCGGTGCTGGGGACAGATGGAGAGATTGTCACACGCGGGATTGCAGGCACACTTGCAATTCACGCATCTGATCCGGGGCTATATTTGGGGTATTGGAATGCAGCGCAAGAAACGGCTGCGCGGCGTATGGGCGATTGGTTCGTGACAGGTGATACCGTGTCGATGGCCGAAGATGGTGCGATCACCTATCTCGGACGGGGTTTTGACATGCTCAATGCGGGCGGGTTTCGCGTCTCGCCCCTTGAGATCGAAGCGGTCATGTCCGAATGTCCCGGCGCAGGCGAGGTCGCTGCCGTCGAGATCGCGGTCAAGCAAGATGTCAGCGTGATTGCCTTGGCCTATACGGGCAGTGCTGCGCCCGAAACTCTTGCCGCCTATAGTGAAACGCGGCTGGCACGCTATAAACAGCCCCGGCTGTATCGCCGCTTCGCGGTATTGCCCCGCAACCGCAACGCCAAACTGCTGCGCAAGGACATCCGCGCCATTTGGAGCAAGGAGCCACCCTATGATCCCGCTTGATATTTTCGCCGATCCGGTTTGCCCCTGGTGTCTGATTGGAAAGGCGCGGCTGGATAACGCGCTGGCGGCGCGCCCCGCGCATCCCTTTGTGATTAGCTGGCAACCGTTTCAACTGAACCCGACCATGCCGCGTGAGGGCATGTCGCGCGCCGATTATCTGCAAGCAAAGTTCGGTCAGGACGGCGCGGTAAAAATGCATGTGCAACTGCTCGAAATCGCGCAGGCCGAGGAGATTGATTTCCACCCCGAGCGCGTGACCCATCAACCCAATACGCGCGATGCACATCGTCTGCTCTATTGGGCGGGGATCGAACATGCCCAAGGCGCGGTGATGGATGCGCTGCTGAATGCGCATTGGCGCGAGGGACGCGATATTTCCGATGTCGCAACGCTGAGTGAGATCGCGCAATCGGCGGGGATGGATGGCGATCTGACGGCGCGGTTGCTGGCGTCAGATGCGGATTGCGACACGGTTGCGCGCAAGGAAGAGCACGCCCGCCAACGCGGTATCTCAGCGGTGCCGACCTTTATCGTGGCCGAGCGCCATGTCGTGTCGGGCGCCCAGCCCACCGATCTGTGGATCAAGGTCATTGACGAACTCAGCAGTGCCCCGCCCGAGGTCACACAGCATTAACCCACCTCCGCGTGAGCGCACAGATAGTTGCGCGCACCACCCTCTGGTGTTTGGTGCGTGACGCTGTATTTTGCGCTCTCTTATCCTTTGCGCAAAGCTCTCATCCCATGACACACACGTCCGGTGCGCCGACCGCGCGCTCTCCCTTGTCGCTGCCGGAATTGACGGTGATGCTGGCCTCGCTCACCGCGACGGTGGCGTTTTCTATCGATGCGATGATGCCCGCCCTGCCCCAGATCGCCGCCGAGCTAAGCCCCGATGCGATCAACCGCGCGCAGCTTGTGCTGACGGCCTTCGTTCTGGGCATGGGGGCTGGCACGCTGTTTGCAGGGCCGATTTCGGATGCGATCGGGCGCAAGCTTACGATTGCGGGCGGCATCGCGATTTATATCGTGGGGGCGTTGATGGCGGCGCATGCGCAAAGCCTTGAGGCGCTGTTGATCGCGCGCGTCGTGCAAGGGATTGGCGCGTCAGCCCCCCGGATCACGGTGATGGCGCTGGTGCGCGACCTGTTTGCGGGGCGCGAAATGGCACGGGTAACCTCGTTCATCATGATGATCTTCATTCTGGTGCCTGCGGTTGCGCCCTCAATCGGGGCGATGATCATTTCCTTTTCCGGCTGGCGCGGCGTGTTCTGGGCCTTCATCGTGTTTGGGCTCATCGGCGTAACCTGGCTTTGGCTGCGCCAACCCGAGACGCTGGCGCCTGAAAACCGTCGCCCGCTGAGCGTGAGTAAACTGAGTGCTGCTGCGCGTGAGGTGCTCGCCCATTATGAGGTGCGCATCTATATCGTGACAATCACGCTGGGGTTCGGGCAAATGTTCGCGCTGCTGTCTTCGGCGCAACAGCTTTATGCCGCGCATGGCGTGACAGACACCTTCCCGATGTGGTTTGCCGCGGGGGCGTTGTTGGCAGGCACGGGCTCGGTGTTTAATGCGCGTTATGTGATGCGGCTGGGGATGCGCAAAATCGTCAAGGCGAGCTATATCATGCAGATCATCGTCTCAAGCGTGATGCTGGTGTTGGTGCTGAGCGGGATGACCGCAGGCGCATCGGGCCTGCCGCTGATCTTTCTCTATACGGTCAGCGTGTTCTGGATGGCGGGCGTGACCTTTGGCAATCTCAACGCGTTGGCGCTGGAACATATGGGCCATATTGCGGGCATGGCGGCCTCGGTTGTCACTGCGATTTCAACGATGGGCGCGGTGCTGATCGCAGCCCCTGTCGGGCAGTTGTTCAATGGCACGGCGCTGCCCATCGTGGTTGCAACGCTGACCTGTTCCAGCCTTGCGTGGTGGTTGATCCGCAAGACGCAAACAAACTGATGGGCGCGCATTTGGCCCGCGATGGGATGCCTCCGGCGGGAGTATTTCGGGCCAAATGAAAGAGGCTCAGGGCTTTTTCTTCTCGGATTGTATGACCTTTTCGGCCAGATCGCGGGCAATCGCGAAGGCGCCTTTGATCTTGTCCTTGTCCGATTTCCAGTCGCGCCGGATCACCAGTTTGTTGTCTTTGACCTTCGCCAGATCGCGCTGCGCGGTGAGGTAATCCACCAGCCCGGCGGGATCGGGGAATTTGTCATTGTGAAACTGCACCGTCGCGCCTTTGGGGCCAGCGTCAAGCTTGGCGATCTGAGCGCGTTTGCACATCGCCTTGATGCGCATCACGAGGAGCAGCGTATTGACCTCTTTGGGCAGCGTGCCAAAGCGGTCGATCAGCTCGGCGGCGAACCCTTCAAGTTCGACCTTGGTCGTCAGGCTTGAGAGGCGACGATAGAGACCAAGGCGGATGTCGAGATCGGGGATGTAGCTGTCAGGGATCATCACCGGCACGCCAAGATTGATCTGGGGCGACCAGTCGCCATCGCCGGTCTCGGTCAACTCGCCCGATTTCAGCTTGGCAATCGTTTCTTCCAGCATCGCTTGATACAGCTCGTAGCCGACTTCCTTGATATGGCCCGATTGCTCCTCGCCCAGCAAATTTCCTGCGCCGCGCAGATCGAGGTCTTGCGCCGCCAGATTGAACCCCGCCCCAAGGCTGTCGAGCGAGCCCAGCAGCCGCAGCCGCTTTTGCGCTTGTGGCGTCAGCGGGCTGCGCGGCTTCGTTGTGAGGTAGCAATAGGCGCGGGTCTTGGCGCGCCCGACACGGCCACGGATCTGGTAAAGTTGGCTCAGGCCAAACATATCGGCACGGTGCACGATCATCGTGTTGGCGGTCGGAATATCCAGCCCGCTTTCCACAATGGTGGTCGCCAGAAGCACGTCATATTGCCCGTCGTAAAAGGCGTTCATCCGGTCATCCAGCTCCCCCGCCGCAAGCTGCCCGTGTGCCACGAGATATTTCACCTCGGGAATGTGGGTTTTCAGGAAATCCTCAATTTCGGGAAGATCGGAAATCCGGGGAACGACGTAGAAACTTTGCCCGCCGCGATAATGTTCACGCAGCAAAGCCTCGCGCAGCGTCACCGTGTCGAATTCGGAGACATAGGTGCGGATCGCGAGGCGGTCGACGGGGGGCGTGCCGATGATTGACAGGTCCCGCACGCCCGTCAGAGACAGTTGCAAGGTGCGCGGGATCGGCGTGGCGGTCAGCGTGAGAACATGGATTTCCGAGCGCATATCTTTAAGCCGCTCTTTATGCTGAACGCCGAAATGTTGTTCTTCATCAATGACTAACATGCCGAGGTTGTGAAATTTCACCGATTTTGCGAGCACCGCATGGGTGCCGATCACGATATCGACGCTGCCATCGGCCAGACCCTGACGCGTGGTCGCCGCGGCCTTGGCCGAGACAAAGCGTGAGAGAGGGCGCACCGTCAGCGCGGTGGCGCGAAAGCGTTCGGCGAAGGTCTTATAATGCTGGCGCGCGAGCAAAGTCGTGGGCGCGATCACCGCCACCTGCATGCCAGATTGCGCCGCGACAAAGGCCGCGCGCATCGCGACCTCGGTCTTGCCAAAGCCGACATCCCCCACAATCAGGCGGTCCATCGGAGTGCCCGATTTCAGATCCTCCACCACGTCTTCGATGGCCGACATCTGATCATCGGTTTCAGTATAAGGGAAACGGGCCGCGAACGCTTCCCATTCGTGATGGGGCGCCTCTAGGATTGGGGCGGTGCGCAGATGACGCTCGGCGGCGATGCGCATCAGCTTATCCGCGATCAGGCGGATACGTTCCTTGAGCTTGGCCTTTTTCGCCTGCCAAGCGCCGCCGCCAAGACGGTCGAGCAGCCCCTCTTCGTGGCCGTAACGACTGAGCAGTTCGATATTTTCGACGGGCAGATACAGCCGATCACCGCCTGCATATTCCAACAACACGCAATCATGGGGGGCGCCAAGCGCCTTAACGGTCTCAAGCCCCTTGTAGCGCCCGACACCATGATCAACATGCACCACCAGATCACCGGGGCTAAGCGTTCCATGTTCGGTCAAGAAGTTCTCGGCCTTGCGCTTGCGCCGAGGTTTGCTGACAAGACGTTCGCCCAGAACGTCTTGCTCAGAGATCACTGTCAGATGGCGCTCTTCAAAGGGGGCCTCAAAGCCTTCATCCAGCGGCCAGACCGTCAGGTTTACACCATTGCCGATATGGCGCGCATCGCTGATCAGCTTGGCTCCGGCGAGACCTTCATCCTCCATCAATCCTTTCAGACGCTCGCGCGCGCCTTCGGACCAAGACGCAATCACCACCGGGCCGCGTGTCATGCGCGCTTGAACATGGTCTTTCAAGGCGCTGAAAAGGCTAAGATTCTCAACTTGCCGTTCAGGCGCGAAGTTGCGCCCGATGCGCCCGCCCGCATCCAGCACTCCGGGACCGGGCGGGGCCGAGATCACCTGCAGCCGCAGCACGCGGCGCGGGGCAAGCGTGGCCTCCCATCCGTTTGGATCAAGATACAGCAGATTGGGCGGCGCAGGCTTATAAACCGAGTCCAGACGGTCGCGGCGCGTCATCGCTTCGCGCCGTGTGTCATATTGATCTGCGATTCCCTCCCAGCGGCTTTGCTGGGCCGGGCCGGTCTGGTCGTCCAGCATCACCGAAGCGTCGGGGAGATAGTCGAACAGCGTCTCCAGTCGGTCATGGAAGAAGCCCAGCCAGTGCTCCATTCCAGCCTGTTTGCGCCCTGCCGAAACTGCCTCGTAAAGCGGATCATCCGCCCCACCCGCGCCAAATTCCACGCGGTAGTTTTGCCGGAACCTCGCGATCGAGGGCTCATCAAGGATCACCTCGCTCACCGGTGCCAGCTCGATCCCGGGCAGCTTTTGCGTGGTACGCTGGCTGATCGGATCAAAGCCGCGCGCGTCATCAAGCACATCGCCAAACAGATCAAGGCGCACTGGACCGCCTTCGCCGGGGGGGAAGATATCGATAATGCCGCCCCGAAGCGCGTAATCGCCGGGCTCAGACACGGTGGAGGATTGCGAAAATCCCATGCGCACAAGGAAATCACGCAGCGCCGCCTCGTCGATGCGCTGACCGACACGAGCGGAGAAACTCGCGCCTTGCAGCACCTCACGCGCAGGCACGCGCTGCATTGCGCTCGAGAGCGTGGTGAGCAAAACAAACGGGCCGGGAATGCCTGCGCTCAGCGCCGCGAGCGTTGCCATGCGCGTGGCCGACACGTCTGGATTGGGCGAGACGCGGTCATAGGGCAGACAATCCCAAGCCGGGAAATCCAGCACCACCGTATCGGGTGCGAAAAACGCCAAAGCCGCGCGCATCGCCGCCAAACGGCGGTCATCGCGTGCGACATGAATGACCGGGCGACCTTTGCCCAGTTCGCGCGCGATCAGCGCCGCGTCATAGCCCTCAGGGGCGCCCGAAAGTGTAAATTGCTCCATAGCGTAGCGAGGTATCCGCCCTGTCTTGCGTGTCAAGGGCGCTCAGAAGAACAGCGATGAAAAGCGCAGGTTCTGAAACATCCCCCAAAACGAGGTAAAGATGATCGAAGCAACCCCAATTGCCTGCACCCAAACCCGATGGCGCGACAGCGCGTGGATCACCATTTCGGGCGTTTTTTCGATATCTGGTTGCGTGCAAAGGCGATGTGACAGGCCGACGCTTAGCGCAAACACCCCACTCAGCGGCAGCGCGAATAAGAACACAGCTTGCGAAATTTCCGCGCCGTAGAAAAACCCGGTAATGGCCAGAAAACTCAGCACAAAGGGGAACATGATGGAAATGGCAACGCCCGCATCCGCCCATATCCCGTGCAACCTGCGCGCATTGATCAGCGTGATTTCGACCAGATCCGCCGCTGCGGGGCCGCCTCTGCGGCGCGCGCGCCCCACCATGTCCCATGGAACGCCCATCACCCAATGCGACGCCGAAGACCACACGACAGCCAATGCTATCCAATACCACATATTGGAAAAACTACGCAGATCAATGAGATGGACGATAACTTGGAAGATGTCCACGCGTGCCTCTTTCTTGCATATTCGTCCCGTTGGACCTGTCTAAACCAGCCGCGCGTCGAGAAAAAGATAGAAAGCCACGCGGGCGGGCCTGTGTTGCGCACATGCTTGATTGCGGGCGCGATCCGTGGCACCCCAACACATATACCGACCGGAGCCCAAACGGAGCCCAAGATGACGCCGATCCTACCGCCCTTCCCCCATTCCCGCTTGCGTCGCATGCGCCGCACCCCTGCTTTGCGCGATCTGGCGCAGGAAAACCGGTTGAGCGTGAAAGATCTGATCTGGCCGATCTTCATCACCGATGTGGCTGGGGCCGATGTCGAAGTGCCCTCAATGCCCGGTGTGTTTCGCCACACGCTTGTGGGGGCCGTTCGCGCTGCTGAAACGGCTGCGAGCCTTGGCATTCCCGCGATTTGTCTGTTTCCCTATACCGATCCGGCAGTGAAAACCGAAGGCTGCGAAGAGGCGTGGAATCCTGAAAACATTACCAACCGTGTGATCCGTGCGATCAAGGCGGCGGTCCCAGAGATCGCGATCATGACCGATATCGCGCTTGATCCCTATAATGCCAATGGCCATGACGGGCTGGTGCGCGATGGCGAGATCATCAACGACGAAACCGTTGAATGTCTTGTGAAAATGGCCGTTGCGCAGGCGGATTCGGGGGCCGATATTCTTGGCCCCTCCGATATGATGGATGGGCGGATCGGCGCAATGCGTGCCGCACTTGAGACCAGCGGCCATCGCAACGTCACGATCCTGTCCTATGCGGCGAAATATGCCAGCGGATTTTACGGCCCGTTCCGTGACGCAGTGGGTGCCACCGGCGCGCTCAAGGGCGACAAGAAGACCTATCAGATGAACCCTGCCAATTCGGACGAGGCGCTTCGGCTGGTCGCGCGCGATCTGGCCGAGGGCGCGGATATGGTGATGGTCAAGCCGGGCATGCCCTATCTAGATATCTGTCGCCGCGTGAAAGATCAGTTCGGCGTACCGACCTATGCCTATCAAGTCTCGGGCGAATACGCGATGATGATGGCAGCGGTGCAAAACGGCTGGCTCGATCATGATCAGGTGATGATGGAAAGCCTGATGTCGTTTCGCCGTGCGGGCTGTGACGGAGTGCTAACCTATTTCGCGCCCAAAGCGGCAAAACTCTTGGCGGGGCGTTAGGCAGGGTTTCGCCACAACACCGTGAATTGGCTCAAGAAGAAGTGACAGCGCAGGCGCCATACGCTATACATTGTAGCAATCGGTCAGAATAAGACCGTATCGGCCCAGTTGAACTGGGCACTTGAGCGGAGCAGAACAAACATGACACATCTTTCCAGACGGTCGCTTTTGGCGATGGGCGGTGCAGGGCTAACGCTTGCAGCTTGCGGCAACGGAATTGGCAACACGGGCGCTGCCGAGCTGGACGCGCGGGTCGATGCGACGCGCAGTTTCCTGTTGAACAAATATCCCGGCACGGCGGATCTTGAACAAAAGTCGCTTGGCGTCTTGTGGATGCCCCTGATGACCGAGGCAGGGTTTGGCTTTGGCGGTTCTTATGGCCGTGGTGCGCTGCGGATCAACAATGTGACGGTCGATTATTACTCGGCTGCCTCTGCCAGCTTTGGCCTGCAGATTGGCGCACAACAATACGCCCATGCCCTGTTTTTCATGACGCCAGAATCCCTGGCAAACTTCCGTCGCTCGGATGGTTGGCAGCTTGGGGCAGATGCGCGCTATGCGCTGCCCGATGGCGGCGGCGCGATCAACGCCTCGACGCTGACTTCGACTGCGCCGGTGATTGCGCTGGTCTTTGGTCAGTCGGGCTTGATTGCAGGCGCATCGCTTGCAGGCACAAAATATACCCGGATTATCCCATAAGATCCAAGACTTACCGAGCGATCTTTATGCGGCGCATCAAGAAAGACCTGCAAGACTTTGCTCTTGCAGGTCTTTTTCTTTATTCAGTGCGAAAATTTAGCTGCCAAGGATCACGCGAACATAATTCGTCGTCTCGCGATAGGGTGGCACGCCGTTATGCTTTGCCACCGCTTCCGGTCCGGCATTATAGGCTGCCAGCGCCAGCCGCCAGCTTCCGAAACGATCATACATCATCCGCAGATAGCGCGCGCCGCCTTCAAGGTTTTGCGCAGGATCGTTGGGATCAACGCCCAGCTTAGCCGCCGTGGCGGGCATCAACTGCGCCAACCCATGCGCCCCCGCATGCGAGCGCGCCCGCGGGTTCCAGCCACTCTCCTGCTGAACGAGACGCAAGAACAGGTTTTCAGGGATCCGGTGGCGCGCAGCGGCGGCCTTGGCAATGCTCAGATATTGGCCGCGATACTTGCCCCGATAATTGGGCACGGTTTCAGCGCCAACACTTGCCAGTTTCTTTGCGCCGGGCTGAAGCCGTGTGGAGTGCTGATATTGCTGGGCACCGCGCGTATCGAGAATTTTTGTCTGATTGCGAAACAGCATTGTGCGAGACTTCGAAGAGCTGGCGCTTAAACGCAATCCTTCGGCCTGTGCGACCATCGGGCTGGCGATCATCGCAGCCCCCAAAATCGCCCCGATTAACTTACGCATCGGCCACCCTACTGTTCACTGTCGCCATCTTATTGAATGTGACTATAGCCAAAAGAGCGAAAAGTTAAACCAAAACCCGCCCTTAATCGGCAAAGAACCGCCGATCACTCGACTCGACCGTGGGTTTTTTGCGTCTGTTGCGCCTGCGCATCACCATGAAGCGCGCCAGTAAACAGCTCTTCGACAAACACTGAAACAAGCTGAGCCCGCCCTGCGACACCCGCTTTGCGATAGACTGCATTAAGCTGCGATTTCACCGTGGCCTCGCTCGCCCCGCGCAGCCCTGCGGTCTCGGCTATCGAAAAGCCCTTGATCGTAAAGCTCGCGACGTCGGCCTCGGCTGCCGTCAATCCCCAAGCGGAGAACTGATCGCTCATCAACTGCGCCATCGCCCCACGCGCAACCGAAATCGCGCGATCCGCAATCGCCTGACGGCGCAGCAGCACCCAAAGGACACGCGCCTCGACCATGATCGCAGCAACAAGGCCGAGATTGGCGAAGAGTTCGATATTGATATCAAGCGAGAAATACCCCGTGTTCATAATGTCGCCAAATACGTCCATCAAAAACACAAAGGCACATCCGGCCTGAACGATGATCAACGCGGCCAGCCCGGCTTCCTGAGACCAAAGCGTCAGGCGTGCGCGCGATATTGTCTTCAAATTGTCACCTCTTATCACGCAAAAAGTCTTTCTTGCCGGTGATCATCGCGCGCGCAAGATTGACGCGCAAGCGCAGGCTTTCATAGATCACGGCCACGATATGCGCCGCAACCGACAATTCCGCCCAATTAACCGCGATCTCATGCAGATCTTTTGGCCATTTGACGCCCCAGAACATGTCTGTTGTCATCAACCAGCCCGATCCCGCGATCACCAGTAAGGTCACCAGCAAGTTATAGATCATCAGCGCACCCAGCGGCGAATGCCCGAGATGGGCATGGCGCCGCCCGGTGGCCATATCGCGCAACTGGTGCAGTGCACCAGAAACGGACGGGAGAAAATCGGTAAACCTTGCGTGACGGGTGCCGATCAGCCCCCACAAGATGCGCGCGCCCACCAGTGCGGCAACAGTGTAGCCGATCCAGTGATGCAGGTCATGCTTGGGTGACGTGAAAAACGCGTTGGCGACAAACAACCCCGCAACCGTCCAGTGAAACAGGCGCACGAACGGGTCCCAGACCTGATGGCTGGCTTTGATTTTAGGACTCTCTGGAACAGCGATGTCGCTGAAACTAGCATCTTCATGGGCCATGACGGCGCTCTCCTATCACAAAAAAAATGGAGGGCCGGGATTTCCCGGCCCAGGCATAGCCGATCAGTTACCATCGCCCTTGTGCTGAACCTGCTTGAGGGTCGCTTTGTCGAAATACATCTCCATCCGTTTGCCATCCTTGAGCGCATAGACCTCGATCAAGCCGTCTTCCATTTCCATCCGGCGCAGCTCGTAGCCTTGCGCGCTTAACTGGGTCTGAAGCGCCTTCTCCTTGGCCGGGTCGACTTTGCTTTCGGCCATTGCAGGCAGGCTCGAAGCGGCGGCAATCAGCGTGGCTGCGGCAATCAGGGTGTATTTTTTCATCGGCTCAATTCCTCATGTAAGCACCAGTGTGGGACCATCCCGAACCGGCCGGGCTGACTTGAACGCACAGCCGGAAAGGCGCTATCGTAGAAAGGATGGAGAGTGGGGCGTTAAGGCCGCATGCAACCAAAGGTGCACGCGGAAACTTGCCAGCATGCAGGGCCGCTAAGCGACATGCGGCCCCTACCCTCTGGACCATGGCTGCTTTATACACGGCGCAACCTATTCAGAATCGCCGCAGCTTTGGACTGGCGCGGCTCATATCACGCGGGAGGTGCGCATGGCGGGCAGCGTCAATAAGGTCATTCTAATCGGCAATCTGGGGCGCGACCCCGAGGTGCGGACCTTCTCCAATGGCGGCAAAGTGTGCAACCTGCGCATCGCCACCTCGGAAACTTGGCGCGACAAATCCAGCGGCGAGCGTAAAGAGCGCACCGAGTGGCATTCCGTCGCGATTTTCTCAGAGCCGCTGGCCAAAGTGGCCGAGCAATATCTGCGCAAGGGCTCGAAAGTGTATATCGAGGGCCAACTTGAAACGCGCAAATGGCAGGATCAATCCGGTCAGGATCGTTATTCGACCGAGGTCGTTCTGCGCCCCTATTCCAGCACCTTGACCATGCTGGACGGCCCCTCTGGCGGTGGTTCGGGCGGGGGCAACCAAGGTGGCTATGGCGGTCCGTCGTCGGGCGGCGGTGGCATGCGCGACGAGGGCGGCTATGGTGGTCCCTCAAGCGGCGGCGGTGCCCCATCGGGTGGCGGCGGCGGTGGCCGACCCGATTTTGACGACGAAATTCCGTTCTGATCAAAGGGGGCCACGTGCCCCCTTTTTTGCATAACTATTGAGGAACCTTCGCGCTTGTGTCTTGACCGATGCGCGCTGCGGCGCAATGAGGGGCCTATGACACAGGCCAGCGATCTTTCCCCCGACCAAAGCGCGCCCAAACTGCGCCTTATCTTCCCCGATCTGGCGCGTGCGATCGCGCTGATCGGGATGGCGATTTTTCATTTTACGTTTGATCTGCAAAATTTCGGCTTTGTCGCGCCCGGTACGATTTTTACGCCGGGATGGGAGATATTTGCACGCAGCGTCGCGGGCAGTTTCGTGTTTCTCGCGGGCTTTAGTCTGGTTCTGGCACATGGGCGCGGCCTGCGCACACGCCCGTTTCTGACGCGTTTGGGCAAGCTGGTGGGGGCCGCGGCGCTGGTCAGCATCGCAACCTACCTGATGATGCCCGAGGTGTTCATCTATTACGGCATCCTGCATTCCATTGCGGTAAGTTCGCTGATCGGTGTGCTGGTGCTACGCCTGCCTTGGTCTGCGCTAAGTGTGCTGGGGATTGGCGTGCTGTGGGTGCATCTGGATTATGCCAGCCCCGCGTTCAACCACCCTGCCCTGTGGTGGCTGGGCCTGTCCACGCAATGGCGCCCTTCGGTTGATTTCGAACCCGTTCTGCCGTGGCTCGCGCCGTTTCTTTGGGGAATGGCCGCGGCGAAACTGGCTGGGTGCTTGGGCTGGCTGGAGCGCGCGCCCCGCTATCAGATTGGCGCGCGCGGGCGGGCAATGAATGTGGCGCTCTTTGCCGGACGTCACACGCTGCCGATCTATCTGATCCACCAGCCCGTGCTGTTTGGCGCCACTTGGGTCGCCTATCAGTGGCTTGGGTGAAAAGCGACACATAGATCTTCCATTTATGACAATGGTTTTTCCATTTTTTTGAGGATCGAGCCCTTCGGGCACCGCGCAGAGAACGGTTGGCTGAGCCCACAGAGACCGATGCTGCGCAGCAGACGAGTGGCCGTTTCGAGCTAAGGCCTCATGAACCGCCGCCTTGCTTCAACGGCTATGTTGTAGCGCTGCTCAAGGTCAGCGAGCAGAGCCATCGCAACGCGTTTGGCATCGTCGTCCGCGGCCTCCCTGTAGCTCTGCTTTGCCGCTTCCAGTAACTTCTTGATTTTGAATTCCTCGGGGAGTTCGCCTGCTTCGGCCATTATGCGGGCCGCCACTGCGGTTGCCATGTCAATGAACGCCTCGCCTGAGCGGGTCGGGCAGCGGTTTACCCTCGCCTTCGAGCCCGCGTAGCTTGCCCTCCGCAAGGGCCTTCTGGATTTGGCGCTCCACGAGGCGATTCAACGATTGGGTCATAATGA
>JAFGWK010000268.1 GCA_016937195.1 Paracoccaceae bacterium
GGGCCTTACGCTGCGGCGGTGGTTTTTGCACCACGCGCCAAGGCGCAGGCGCGTGCGCTGCTGGCACAGGCTTGTGAATGTGTCGAACCTGATGGCCCGATTTATATCGACGGTGAGAAATCCGAGGGCATCGACTCGCTGCTCAAGGAATTGCGCGGGTTGGTGGTGCTGGATGCGCCCATCGCCAAGGCGCATGGTAAAATCGCCCGCTTTTCCGCCGATCCGGCGGCGCTGGCCGATTGGGCCGCGCGCGACATCGCGGCAGCGCCGGGCTTTGTCACGCGTCCGGGTGTGTTTTCTGCCGATGGCGTGGATGAGGGCTCGGCCCTGCTGGCCGCCTGCTTGCCCGAAACGCTGCCCGCGCGGGTGGCTGATCTGGGCGCGGGCTGGGGCTGGCTGGCCGCGCAGGCCCTTGCGCGTCAAGGCGTTCAGGAGATCGCCCTCTATGAGGCCGACGCCATCGCGCTTGAGTGCGCGCGCCGCAACATCACCGATCCGCGCGCGCAGTTTCACTGGGAGGACGTGACGCGTTTGCCCGCTGGCGCGCGCTATGATGCGATCGTGATGAACCCACCCTTTCACAAAAGCCGCGACGCCGAGCCGGGCTTGGGTGAGGCGTTTATTGCCGCCGCCGCGCGTCTGCTGACACCCTCTGGAACGCTGTGGATGGTGGCCAATCGCCATCTGCCTTACGCCGATGCATTGGCCAAAAGTTTTCGCGAAATCCAAGAGATTACGCCGCCAAGCGGGCCGTCCACGCGGTTTCGTATCACCCGCGCGCAGGGCGTGATCAGCACGCGCGAGCAAGCCCGTGCTGCGACCCCGCCGCGTCCCTCTCGCACTAGGCGTTAAACGCGGGTAAACTCCGCCAGACCCAAGCCAATCCATCGGGAGAAAGCCATGTCGCTGTCCATTTCCGGCAAGACCGCCATCGTTACAGGGGCCGCTCATGGGATCGGGTTGGCTGTTGCGCGCCATTTTCTTGATCGTGGTGCGCAGGTCATGTTTGCCGATATCGACGAAGAAAAGCTGGCCTCAGAACTGGGAGACAGTGCGAAATCCGAAGGTCCGGCGCGCTATTTCGCAGGCGATCTGTGCCAGAAACTCACGGTGAAGAACCTGCTGTCGGCCACCGTCGATGCCTTTGATCGCATTGATATTCTGGTCAATACTGCGCGTGCCTTCGCACCGTGCGATCCGCTCAACCCGTCGACCGAAGTGCTTGATGACATGCTGTCAAAGAACATGAAATCCTCGTTGCGGATTTCGCAAATGACGGCCAAGCGGATGATGAAACAGGCCGAGGATGAGGGCCGCGAAGAGGGCGAGATCGGCGCGATCGTGAACGTTTCCTCGCTGGCCGCAAACATTACCCAGCCGGGCCTGATGGCCTATTCCATCGCCTGTGCTGCGCAAGATCAGTCGATCCGATCGCTCGCCGTGGCACTTGCGCCCCATCGCATCCGTGTCAATGGCGTGTCGTTCGGGTCTGTGATGTCGCGCTCGCTTCAGGACGCGCTGAAGGTGAATGAGGATTGGCGCGAGGCGATCTGTGCGGGCACGCCGCTTGGCCGGATCGCGCCGCCTTCGGAGCTGGCGGAGACAGTGCAATATCTTGCCTCTTCCGGGGCGAGTTTCGTCACCGGTCAAATCATCAAGATCGACGGCGGGCGCAGCTTGCTGGATCGCGTTCAGGTGCCCGCATTCTGAGCGCGCCATAAGAGCGGCTTATTTCGCGCTGTCCAAATTAAGCGGCGCTTATTTCGCCTCTTCAGGATAAAGTGCACGGCATTGCGCGATCTGGCGTTGGGCCAAAGCGGTCAATTCGCGCTTTTTGGCCAGCAGATTGTCGCGCTTGCGGGTCTCTATTACCGGATCAATCGGCACCGCGCGACGGCGCGTGATGGTATGGCCCTCAAGGCACATGCGCGGAGTCTCGATGATTTTGTCGCCCTTTTTCACGGTACGCGTACCGCAGACTTCCCAGCGGGTGATAGTGGTATCGTAGCTTTCCCACGCATAGCCACGCGCAAGATTGGCCTGCACCTCGCCCAGCAGCATGTCGACCCGGCGCAATTCGGAGGTCGATTGGCGGATGCAGCGTTCTTGGGGTGTGCCGCAAGCGGTCAGCGCGATCAATGGAATCATCAGAAGGGCAAGGCGCATCGGATATCTCCTTTGCTCCAGCTTAATGCGCGGGCAGGTCGCAATCAATCGCGCCCTTTTCGCGCTCGCCCCGCCCTGATATGAATCGCGCAACCCAAAGGAGGCCGCGATGAGCGTTACACCCGAAGATTTCGACGCCCGCAAGGCGCAGGCCAGCCAGTGGTTTTCCGATCTGCGCGACAGAATTGTTGCCGGATTCGAGGGGCTTGAGGATAGCCACACCCAAGGCCCGCTTTCTGACGCAGCGCCAGGGCGCTTTGAGGTCACCCCGACCGAGCGGCGTGGCCCCGAGGGGGAAGATCACGGCGGCGGCAAGATGTCTGTGATGCGTGGCGGGCGCGTCTTTGAGAAGGTCGGGGTGAATATCTCGACCGTGTGGGGCGAATTGGCGCCGCGTGCGCAAAGGGCGATGGCGGCGCGCGGCGTTCCGGGGATGGAGGAAGCCCCGCGTTTCTGGGCCAGCGGCATCAGCCTTGTCGCGCATTTGCAAAACCCCCATTGCCCCGCCGTACATATGAACACGCGGATGTTCTGGACGCCGGGTGCGTGGTGGTTTGGAGGCGGGGCAGATTTAAACCCCTGCATCGAATATGACGCCGACACCGCGCATTTTCATGGTGAGATGAAGGCCGCCTGTGACGCCCATGACGGCACTTACTACGATCATTTCAAATCTTGGGCGGATGAGTATTTCTTTATCCCACACCGGGGCCGTGCGCGTGGCGTTGGCGGGATTTTTTACGACGATCTCAATACCGATGATTGGGATGCGGACTTTGCCTTCACCCAAGCCGTCGGCGCGGCGTTCCTGCCCGCTTACCTGCCGTTGATCGAAAAACGCCGCGTGCAGGATTGGTCCGAGGAAGACCGCGAAACGCAGTTGCGCCATCGTGGGCTCTACGCCGAGTATAATCTGGTCTACGATCGGGGCACGAAGTTTGGGCTGGAGACCGGGCATAATGCCGATGCCGTGCTGATGAGCCTGCCGCCCGTGGCAAAATGGTATTGAGCCAAGGCAGTTAGGGGCGCTGCCCCCTCTGGCCTACGGCCATTCACCCCCGGGATATTTCGATCAAGAGGAAGGGGGCAAGGTTGGGTCGTTGACGCCGGATGCACTGCTTGCGTTCGCGCTCGCCTCAGCTTTGATAGAGCTGACGCCGGGGGCGATTATGGCCTGTCTGGCGCTGCGTCCTGCCCCGGATTGGCCGCTGTGGCAGCAGGGTGCCGGGACTGAGCGCGATGATGCACCCGTTCACATTTTTGCCGGGGGCGATGTTTGAGTGCATCGATCTGAAGACTGGGGCGATGTCGCTGGGTGCGGTGTTCGTCGCCCTCGACCTGATCGCGGTGTCGATCTGGACGGGATTGGGGCAGGCTCTTAGCCGCAGGCACGGGGCCGCGGCTAAGAGCGTTTAACTGGCTGATGGTGGGGCCAATGATGGTGGCCTTGATCGCGCTGGTGCTTTTGGAGCGCTGGCGCGCCTTAGCCGCCCCGGATCGTTTCGACCATCAGCGCCACGTTTTCAGGATCGGCATCGGGTGTGATGCCGTGGCCGAGGTTGAAGATATGCGGCCCGTTCTTGAACGCCTCGACGACATGGCGGGTTTCGTCCACCAGCGCCTGACCGCCTGTGACCATGTGACCGGGCGCGAGGTTGCCCTGCACGCAGCCCGCGATTTGCACATTGGCCGCGCCCCATTCGGGCGTGACCGAATTGTCGAGCGCGACGCAATCGGCGCCGGTCTTTTCGTGGAAGCCGATATAGCCCTCGCCCGCCTCACGCGGGAAGGCGATCACGGGCAAATGTGGAAAGCGTGCCTTGAGTTCAGCGATGATCTTGCGTGTTGGTTCAACTGCAAAATCCTCGAAATCGTCGCCCTTGAGACTGCCCGCCCAGGAATCGAACAGCTTGACCACCTCTGCCCCGGCCTCGACCTGTTTGGACAAGTATTCGATGGTCGAAGCGGTCAACAGGTCGATAATTTTGCAAAACGTTTCGCGATCTTGCGATTTCAGCGCATGGGCGGGGCCCTGATCTTTGGTGCCTTGCCCGGCAATCATATAGGTCGCCACCGTCCACGGCGCACCCGCAAAGCCGATCAGCGTCGTCTCACTGGGCAACTCACGGCTGAGGATGCCGACAGTTTCATAGATCGGGGCGAGCGTGTCGTGAATGTCGTCTTTGGTTTTCAGCTTGGCAAAGTCGGCGGCGGTGGTGGTCGTGCTCAGGCGCGGTCCCTCGCCGGTGACAAACCACAGATCGGCGCCAAGTGCCTGAGGTAGAAGCAAAATATCGGCAAACAGGATCGCCGCGTCAAAGCCATAGCGCCGGATGGGCTGCAAGGTCACTTCGGCGGCCAACTCGGGATTATAGCACAGCGACAGGAAATCTCCGGCCTGTGCGCGGGTGGCGCGATATTCGGGCAGGTAGCGCCCAGCTTGCCGCATCATCCAGACCGGGGGGGTCGGCAGCACTTCACCATTCAGTGCTCGCAGGATCGTTTTCTCAGCCATATGCGTCTCCTCTTTGCCCCTTTCATCGCGACCTTGCCGCCCATGTCAAGCGCGCGCCGTCTTGCGCGGGCCATCTGTCGCGGGTAAGCGGGAGGAATGATGCAGATGCCCGATGCGAAATCCCCGCTCAAAATCGGCACGCGCGGCTCGCCTTTGGCGCTCGCGCAGGCCTATGAAACGCGCACGCGCCTGATGGCGGCCCATGGGCTGCCCGAAGACGCCTTTGAGGTCGTGGTGATCAAAACCACGGGCGATGATCGCGCGTTGATTGATGCCGATAAGCCGCTCAAGGAGATTGGCGGCAAGGGGTTGTTCACCAAGGAAATCGAAGAGGCGATGGTCGATGGCCGCATCGATATCGCCGTGCATTCGATGAAGGACATGCCCACGGAGCAGCCCGAGGGGTTGATCCTGAATTGCTATCTGCCGCGCGAAGATGTGCGCGATGCGTTTGTTAGCCTGCATCACGATGGCATTGCGGCGCTGCCCGAGGGCGCGGTTGTGGGCTCGTCCAGCCTGCGCAGGCGCGCGCAGCTGGCCTATCGTCGCCCTGATCTGACACTGGTCGAATTTCGTGGCAATGTGCAGACCCGGCTGAAAAAGTTGCAAGAGGGCGTGGCCGAGGCGACATTTCTCGCGATGGCAGGGCTGACCCGGCTGGGCATGGTGGAGGTCGCGAAATCCGCGATTGCGCCCGAGGAAATGCTGCCTGCGGTGGCGCAAGGTGCCATCGGCATTGAGCGGCGCGTGGCCGATGCGCGCTGCGAGGCCCTGCTGGCCCCGATCCACCATCTGCCCACTGCGCAACGCCTCGCCGCCGAGCGCGCCTATCTCGCCACGCTGGACGGGTCTTGCGAGACGCCGATTGCGGGGCTTGCCATCATTGAGGGCGACGAGCTGTGGCTGCGTGGGGAAATTCTGCGTCCTGATGGCTCTGAGGCGATCTCGGGCGAGGCGCGCGGCTCGATTTCCGAGGGCGCGGCTTTGGGCGACGATCTGGCACGGCGTTTGCTGGCGAAGGCTCCGACGGGCTTTTTCGACTGGCGTTAAGCTCCCCTTGAATTTACCCGCAAACGGGGGCAATGGGGACGTATGTTTGCCCCGTTTCGCCCGATAGTGAAAGACCCCGCGCTGCGTCTGGCCGCTGTGCTGCTGGTGTTGTTTGGCGCCCATGCGGCGACGATGGCGCCCTATGTTTCGGCGCTGGCGATCAAGGTATTCGGCCTGTCCAATGGTGCTTATTCGGGGGTGTTGCTGGTGGCTTCGGTGCTGTCGGTCTCTGCCTCGGTGGGGCTGGGGATATTGGCGGATCAGCGGGCCAATCGTCGCGCCATTGCGTTGGGCACATCCGCGATGCTGATCGCGGGATCGGCGCTGGTGCTGGCGGGCCATAATGCGGCGGCTTTCGTGATTGCCAATGCTCTGATCCTGCCGCTCTCGGCCTCGATTTTTGGTCAGCTTTTCGCGCTGTCGCGGCTGGCCGCCTCGACCCATCCCGAGCGCGACCGCCCCGCGATCCTGTCCACTCTGCGCGCGCTGTTTGCGCTGCCGTGGCTGCTGGTGCTGCCGATCTGGTCGGTGGTGTTTGATCGCGGCGCGCCGCTGACGGCGATCTACCCGGTCACGCTGGCGCTGGGGGCGGCGATCCTTGCGCTGACGCTCGCCTTCTGGCCCCGCGACGGTGCGACGCGCTGGCCCGACCCGAAATCGGGGCTGACCTTTCGCCAATCCTTGCGTGAGATGGCGAACCTGCCCATCCTGAGCCGCGTTGTGGCGCTGGGCACGATCAATGGCGCAGTGATGCTGTATCTGGTGGTGATGGGGCTGGTGTTCGCGGCTACGCCGGGGCGTGGTGCGGCCGACACTGCGCTTTATGCGGGGCTTCTGGCTGGGCTGGAAGTGCCCTTCATGCTGGCATTGCCGGTGCTGGTGGGGCGGGTCTCGCGCACGTCGCTGATCTGGGCGGGGGCGGCGCTTTACGCGCTGCATCTGGGACTGCTGCCGCTACTCGCGCCCACGCCCTATGTCTGGTTGCTGACGATTCCGGGCGCGGCGGGCGGTGCGGTCGTGCTGACCCAGCCGATGGCCTATCTGCAAGACCTGCTGTCCAATCGTCCCGGCGCCGGAGCCTCGTTGATGGCGCTGCAAAAACTCGCCGGCGACGCGTTTTCCGCCGCCGTGTTCGCCATCGGCACGGTCATCGCGGGATATGAACTCGCCGCCGCAGCGGGTGCGCTTCTGGGGGTCATTGGCGCAGGCGTACTTTGGGCGATGGACCGGCGCGCCGCGCGCAGCTAAATGCTTTCATTTGGCCATAAATACTCCCGCCGGAGGCTCCTGTGAGCACACACACGCGCACCGCTTAGCTATCGGGCTTCACCTTTGCCAATAGCTCCAACACTTTGGGCCCCAAGGCCGCCACCACCTTTTTCACCCCCGCAGGCGAGGGGTGGATATTGTCGGACTGCATCAGGTCTTCTTTCGCGCGCTCTTGCAGCGAGGTTTCTGTGATCGGTGCCAGCAGATTGGGCACCAGAACGGCCCCGTATTCCTGTGCAAGATCAGGATAAATCGCATCAAATTCGCGCTGATAATCGGCCCCGTAATTGCCGGGCGCAGGTAGGCCCGCCAAAAGCGCGGGAATATCCTTGGCCTGTAAATTCGCCAAGATCGCATCGAGATTGCTGCGTGCCTCAGAGGGCGGGAGCCCGCGCAGCAAATCATTGCCCCCCAGTGCCACGATCACCGCTTTGGTGCCGGGCGTCAGCAGCCAATCAAGTCGCGATTTCCCGCCTGCCGTGGTATCGCCCGACACCCCGCCATTCACCACGGTGACATCCGCACCATGCGCCTGCAACCAGTCCTGCAATTGCGGAACCAGCCCGTCGGCGGGGTTGTCCAGCCCGTAGCCCTGCGTCAGCGAATCCCCCAGCGCGAGAATTTTGGTCTGTGCAGCAACGGGTAGCGCCAGCAGCGCAGAGAGAAGAATTCCTGCCCCCAAACGCTTGCGCATCGGGTCTTTCGGCCCATATCCCTTTGAAGCAAAAGAAAGACAGGTAGCCATGGCTGAAACGATCCTCGCGCTCAATGACGCAAAACTTGCGCTGGCGGGCAATGCGGGCCCGGTTGAGATATTACGCGGGATTGATGTCGCCATCGAACGGGGCGAAAGCGTTGGGCTTACGGGGCCATCTGGGTCGGGCAAATCGTCGCTCCTGATGTTGATGGGCGGGCTGGAACGCGCCACCTCTGGGTCGGTTATGGCATTGGGTCATGATCTTTCGGCGATGTCCGAAGATGATCTGGCCCGCTTTCGTCGGGGTAATATGGGGGTGGTGTTCCAAAGCTTCCACCTTATCCCGACAATGACGGCGCTGGAAAACGTTGCAATGCCGCTGGAAATTGCCGGAGTGCCCGATGCGTTCGCACGCGCCGAGGCCGAACTCGAGGCTGTGGGCTTGGGTCATCGCGGCCATCACTACCC
>JAFGWK010000269.1 GCA_016937195.1 Paracoccaceae bacterium
AAAGAGGCCCGCCATCTCATGGACCGCGTTGATACCAGCCTGATTGCGCTGCGCCGGATTTTGCGTGCGACCGAGATGTTTGGCCGCGACCTGGCCAAGTCGGCGGGGCTGACGCCAGCGCAGTTTCGCGTGCTTCAAGTGGTGGCCGAAAACGGATCATCAACTCCCAAAGCCATCGCGACCCGGATGAGCGTAAGCCAAGCCACGATGACCGCGCTTCTCGACAAGCTTGAGCGCAAAGACATGCTGACGCGGCAACGCTCGCAGAAGGACCGCCGTCAGACCGATATCGTGATCACCCCGCAGGGGCGCGCCGCGATGGAGGATGCGCCCGATGCGCTGCAGCAGATTTTCGTGCGACGTTTTGAGGCGCTTGAGGATTGGGAACAGGCGCAGCTGATCGCCTCACTGGAACGGGTCGCCTCAATGCTAGATGCGCAAGAGATTGATGCAGCGCCCGTGCTGGATTGGGGCGACATTTCAGGCCGCCCCAGCTAAGCGCCGCCCGCCCCAGCGCCGCCCGCCCCCTTGCAACTGGCGCACCGCGCCGCCACTGTGGCTCGACAAATGATCGGAGCCACCCATGCCGCTTGCCAAAGCCCCTTTCAGCCAATCCGAATATGACCGCCGCATCCGCCTTGTGCGCCAGTCGATGGCGGAACGTGGGATCGACGTGCTGTTCGTCACCAACCCTTCGAACCAGTTCTGGCTGACCGGCTATGACGGCTGGTCGTTTTACACCCATCAAGGCGTGATCTTGCCGCTGGAGGGCGCGCCGTTCTGGTGGGGACGCTTCATGGATGGCAATGGCGCACGCCGCACGGTCTGGATGGAGGAGCAAAATATCCTCCATTACAATGACATCATGGTGCAGTCGGATGTCTCGCACCCGATGGAAGATCTGGCCTCGCGGCTGCGGATCATGGGATATGGCAATGCCCGGATCGGTGTCGAGATGGAGACCTATTTCTACACCGCCAAAGCCCATGCCGTTCTGATAGAGGGGCTGCCCGAGGCCGAGATGATCGACGCCAGCGTCCTAGTGAACTGGCGCCGCCTGATCAAATCCGAAGAAGAACTGACGTTTATGCGCCGCGCGGCACGGATTTCCGAACTGGTGATCACCCGCGCGATGGATCTGATCGAACCAGGGATGCGCAAACATGATCTGGTGGGCGAGCTGTACAAAACCGCCGTGCAGGGCGAGGAAGACAGCTGGGGTGACTACCCGGCCATCGTGCCGATGCTACCCTCGGGCGAAGATGCTTCAGCCCCGCATCTGACGTGGAATGGCGAAGCGCTGAAATCAGGTGAGGCGACCTTTATCGAGCAATCTGGCTGCTATCGCCGCTATCACGCGCCACTGTGCCGCACGGTATTTCTGGGCAAGCCGCCACAACATATGATGGATGCGTCGCAGGCGTTAACCGAGGGGTTGAATGCCGGGATAGAGGTGGCGCGCGCGGGCAACCGGGCGTGTGACATCGCGCGGGCGCTTAGCACTGAGTTGCTCAAGGTCGGGATTGAGCGCCCCAATCGCGCGGGCTATGCCGTTGGGTGTTCCTATCCGCCCGATTGGGGCGAGCACACCGTGTCAATCCGCGATACGGACGAGACTGTTCTTGAACCCGGCATGACCTTTCATTTCATGCCCGGCCTCTGGATGGACGATTGGGGGATGGAGACCACCGAAACCATCCTGATCCGCGAAAACGGCGCAGCCGAACCGCTCAGTCAGATCCCGCGCAAGCTGTTCATCAAGGATTAAGACGATGCGCCTTGCCACCACAAGCGCGATCCTTGGCGACCTGATCGGGTTTCCGTCAATTTCGTCACACAGCAACCTTGCGATCATCCACTATATCGCCGAGCGGCTCGAGTCAGTCGGCGCACAAGTCGAAGTGATGCTGGATGAAAACGGGCAGAAGGCGAACCTGTTCGCCACATTGGGCGCGCCACGCAGCGGCGGGCTCGTACTATCAGGGCATTCCGATGTCGTGCCGGTAAGCGATCAGGACTGGTCGAGCGATCCGTTCGTGATGCGCGAAGACAGCGGGCGGCTTTATGGTCGCGGGGCCTGCGACATGAAAGGGTTCATCGCAGCCTGCCTCGCCAGCCTCGATATCCTCAAAGTCGCCGCACAATCCCGACCAATCCATTTCGCCTTCACCCACGACGAAGAAGTCGGCTGTCTGGGCGCGCAATCGCTGGTCAAGCTATTGGCCGCGCGGACCGAGAAACCCGCACTGTGCATCATTGGCGAACCGACCTCGATGCAGGTTTATGATGGCAACAAAGGGTGCTGCGAATACACCGTGCGCTTTGAGGGACGCGCGGGTCACAGCTCTGCCCCCGGCAAAGGCGTGAACGCGGTGGAATACGCGGTGCGCTACATCAATCGCCTGTTCGATCTGCGCGCCGAGTTGATCCGCCGCTGCCCCGAAGGCTCGCGCTTTGATCCGCCCCATACGACGCTGAACGTGGGGGCTTTGCATGGCGGCGTGTCGCATAACGTGATCGCCCCGCGTGCCGAACTGAGCTGGGAAATGCGCCCGATCAATGCCGCCGATATGGCGTTTGTGAAGGATGATATCGCCGCCTATGTCGCGGATGTTTTGCTGCCCGAGATGCGCGCGATCGCCCCCGAGGCCGGGATCGCGACCGAAACCGTGGGTGAGGTGCGCGGGCTGGAACCAATGGATGAAAACGCCGCACGCGATCTGGTTTTTGCGCTGACAGGTCAGAACCATGCGGGCTGCGTCGCCTTCAACACCGAAGCCGGCCTGTTTCAAGAGATCGGAATCGAGGCGGTGATTTGCGGACCCGGCTCAATCGAGCAGGCGCATCAGGCGGATGAGTTTGTGTCACGCGATCAACTCTCGCAATGTCTG
>JAFGWK010000270.1 GCA_016937195.1 Paracoccaceae bacterium
GCAGAGGCCCGACGCCGGATCCTGTCGCCGTCCTGCAAGCTGGGGCGACACGCACGCATAGCGTCGTCCCAGCACTCATCATCGCGCGCAGCCTCAAAGTCAGCCGGATCGTGCCCCAGCGCCACCCAACGCAGTTTGCGCAAGAATCTGGTGAGTTCGGCCTCGATCTTCGCAGGCGAGGTTTCAAGATCGAAGCGAAGATCACAGATCGGGAAATGCTCGGACATGGCAGGCTCCTTCTGGTCACGCGGCATGCGCCGCTGACGCCCCTCGCGAGACGGCTGTTCGCGAGGCGTTGATGATGAGGAACCCGGGTTTGGGTGGAGGTTATCTTCGCGGGCGAGGTCTCGAGATCGAAGCGAAGATCACAGATCGGGAAATGCTCGGACATGGCAGGCTCCTTCTGGTCAGGCGGCATGCGCCGCTGACGCCCCTCGCAAAACGGCTGTTCGCGAGGCGTTGATGATGAGGAACCCGGGTTTGGAGGGAGATAGGCCAGCTTGTCGGCAAAGGGTCAAGTCAGGCTCGGCGGCGCTTCAGAAGCCGAAAACCTCGAGTCCCACCGAAGCGCTCAAACCACCGCAAGATCGTAAGTCATTGAAAAATAAAAGCCTCTAGCCAGAGCGCTGGCCAGAGGCAGATTTTACCGTATCAAAGGTGGGTCAATTCACCCCCAAAAGGCTAAACTTTGGGGGTCCGGACATTCAATACTTCCTGTGGAATCCCCCATAAAATGTCCATTCGCTCGAAAGCGGACCCCGTAAGCCATTGATTTAAAAAACAACAGAAAGCGGCCCGATGCCGATCGGCGGCCATTTTGTCCATTTTGCTATCAATTACTGTCCATCGAAAGTCCATAAAAAATGCCGCTCGAAGGCGGCATCTGGGGTTCGGACGGGGCGGCTTACGAACGGCGCCGGGAGAGCTCCGAAGGTAGATCCGCGCGCCGATAAATCATCGCGCCAAATTCGCGAGGATTGAACAATGGCTCGACGCCATTCGCCTCCAACAAGGATTTCGCAGCAGGCCTCTTAATCCCGTATTCCAGTTCAAGTCGGTGACCGAATACGAAGCGTTCCCGAAACCGCTCGAGCGCCTCAGGCAAAACCCATTTTCCATATCGGCCCTGAACCTCGATCGCGTCGAGAAGAGCACCACCGTCCCGGGGCAGAACCAGGGAGTTGATCGCGGCGCGGTTCAGGCCGAACATGACCATCGCCATCTCGAGAGACATACCTGGCAAAGGAAGATTCCCAGGGGTGGAGAACTCCTTCGGATCCAAGACTACCCCCTTGAAACCTCCGACATCCTCCAACCGGAATACCCGACGAAGCTGCCCGGAAAGCAAGCGACGCAAGACCAGCTCATTCGTCAGGCGCGAGCGCTCGAGGCATTGCGAGATCGTCGCCATGCCCGGAGGAACCCGCTCGACCACGTCAGGCACGAGGTTTTCGAGCCGCCGCAGCAGTTCGCGCATCTCCCGTTCGTCGATGGACCGGCTGAGTTTCCCTCTGGCCTCACCGTCGAGGCGGACCTGCGATAGCGCCCCGATCTCAATGAGCGTCGACACCATCGGCCGCGATGCGTTCAGGATGTCACCCGCACGTGTGAACGGCACCGCCCAACGGATCGCGTCACTCGCCTTGCGACCCACCCTGGCATCAACGAGGAGTTCCCCACAGCTTCGCGACGCGGCACCGCGCTCGAGGGCTCCACGTGAGATCAACACGTCGCGCAGCGTCAGGGCATGAACACCATCAGACTTCGCCAAGGTCGTCACACTGCACAGCTTTGGAGTGCGGATCTCCTTCCCGAGGACGCTCTCACCGGGGGCGATATCCATCCTATCGACGATATGACGGCGCAGGATATCACGGATGTTCCCGGGATCCTTGCGAAGCTTGTTCGAGGAAAGCCAGCGATAGAGCATCCCGAACACGGCTGTTCGGCTCAGCCATGCCCGTCCCCTGCCCTTGGCATCCTCCTGCAGGTGCTCCAGCGCCTTGCGGATACCGGGCTCTCCTTGGCTCACGTAGGGCCAACCAGAATCTGCCGCTCGGACCCAGTCGAGCATGCCAAGATCGCCCGGCTTCGCCCCTGGACCGAAGGCGAGGACCGCACCAAGCATTTCAGTTGCACGCACGGCTTGCTCGATCGATTGCCGGTCCAACCATTCCGGTCCGTTGCCGCCCTGAAGCCGCGTTGAGACGTAGCCCTGAAGCTGCGATTGCGGTGTAGAAGAGGAGGCATCCGCCATGCGGAGAAGTTGCTCACGCGTCTCCGGCACGAGGACGGGCAGCTCATGGAGAAAATCATCCCAATCGCCTCTCCTGCGCTCTACGAGCGGGAGCGAATGATGGGGACAGATACGCACCGGCTGCAGCAGCCAGTCGAGCCGGTGCATGCGAACCGTGGCACTGCGCCCGCCGCCGGCATCGTCCGCCGCCAGACACGCGGGACAAAAGCGCGTCACCGCCCCGGTGGTGAACTCTGCGCTGAAGGTCTCGTGGCGCAGGCGATACTGGCGGGGCCCGATCCGCGTGATGGCGTTACGGCGAAGGCAGGACAAATCCTGGCCAGCTTTGGCAGCCAGTCGAAGCAGTGCCTCCTCATCGCCTGTAGAAAGGTGATTGGGAGCAATCCCCAAATCGTTGAGGAAGGGCACCAGCCGCCCGCCCGTATGGAAGGCGGCAAGGCGTGAAGCCCAGGACAGGACGGTTTCTTCGGCTTTGAACGGAAGTTGGGGGCGAAGCTGCATCACGATCACCCCCTGCCCTTCCGGCGCCGCCGCGGGGAAGGTGCTTCTACGGGCTCCCCATTCCGGTCGGAGGTTCCACCAGTCCTCGACGAGGAACACATTGCGCTCGGACCCCGCGCCCTCGTGCAGCGCATAGGCTTCCGCGAAGTGATCGATATCCAGCTGATCTGCGCCGCCCGTCAGCGCGCATTCAATCGCATTCACGACGGCCTCCACGGTCCGCCCGAAGCGATACCGTGCCGCATGGGCCACGCGCTCGACGAGGTCCCTCTCAGCAGGAGGCGCAAGGCCTGCCCTTTGGCAATAGGTCTCGATGAGCCCGGCAATCTGAACCCCGTCCGCTTTCGGATCGACCGGCGGCAGAATGAGATTGGTGAATCTGCGTTGAACTTGCGGGTCGGAGCGCACGACCTCCGCGAGCGCGGACGTGCCCGACAGGATCACGATGACAGCGGCCTCCCCCTGCATCAGCGATTTAAGGGCGCGCAGAATCAGGTTTCGGTCGGCACAGAACAGGTCGTGCGCCTCGTCGATCCAGATCGCCACGATCCCGAGCATGGAGATCCGCTCGCGCAGAAGCTCCATCATCGACCAGACCTCCCGGCTCTTCGAGACATCGGGATAGCCGCTGTCCTTGAGCAGCTCACGCGTCATGCTCTTGAGGGTCGCAGGGCTGGGCACCACCGCGTCCAGATAGCGCTTCGGCGCTCCCGGCTCGGCCTGAAGCGCTACGCAACGATCCAGGCCCCGCTGGACGAGCGTGGATTTTCCGCCACCGGGCTCGTCGACGACCATGATGCCCCGCGTTTCGCCCGTGGAGGTGAACCGCAAAGCGGACGGCAAAGGATTGCCGTCCGCGTCATGCGCCAGAAGTCGGTGGAGTTGGGACGCGAATTCCGCGTCCCGAGGGTTGGTCACGTGCAGCCCGCGCAGGTCTTCGAGGATCCGCATCACCTTGCCCATATCATTCATGGTTCAGTCCTCCACGTTCCAGTCGGACGATTTTCCCTTGCGTTTGCGCTTGGGTTTCGCGGCGGTCTCTTCCTTCTCCGGGGACGGAATGGACATGCCGGGCTTGCCATCGGCGGCAGGCGCCACATCGCTCGGCGTGCGGGTCGACTCCCTGAACCCCATGAAGAGACGCTTTTCTGCCCGTGCGAGTTTCTCTTCGGTCCACTCCTCGACGAGAAGCCCGGCCAATGCCATTGCCTGGGCGTTGCGGTCTTCGATGGCCTTGATCGCAGCGAAGATCGTGTCGTGATCGAACTCCTTGCGCCGCGGGTTTGCGCTCTTGAGCTGGCGGGCCGCCGTCAGCCAGGTTTGCGCCGCCACACCACGGTAACGCTCGTCGAGCGCTGGCACCTCGACCCACTCGCCGCCGAGATAGACAAGGATCGCGCCGATGTCGCGCGGGTGCCACGCCACCTCGAGCTCGACCTCACCATCGGGGAGCATCCATCTTGCCAATTCGTCCGAGTGGTAGCGCAGCCCTTGCACCATGATCCCAGACTGATCGAGCTTGCGGGTATGGCGGACACCGAAGATCAGCCGATATTCCCGGTTCGAAGGCGAGGGCGCAACGCCATACTCCTTCATCAGACGGCGCCAGCAGGTCAGCGGGGTTTCCCCGCCGAGGCCGCGATGCGGCTGATTGTGGTAGATATCCACGATCCAGCGCACCATCGCGAAAGCGAAGTCGTCGAAAGTGAGCGCTGCGCGGGCTTTCGGATCAGCATTACCCTTTTCCAGAATGCTGGAGAAGGTGTGGCCTGCCAAGCGCCGCAGAAGCTTCACGGCAATCGTGCGGAACAAACGTTCGATGCGCGCGCGCATCTCAGGGGTCGCAGGCGGCGTGAACTCATGAGCGACGCCCAGATCCGCGCAGCCAGCCCGGAAGGTCTCGGAAATGAAAGCCGTTCCATTGTCCGTAGCAATCAGCTCCGGGCGGCCATGCATGTCCCAAGAGCCCTGCGCCCCCACCGCATCGGCCCACTTTCCTTTGTCAGAAACGACCATCTGAAGGACCTGTTTCGCGGCCGACCCGCTAGCTTCCCGACTGATCGACATCCCGACGATACAGCGCGTCGTGGCACAGATCGCGACCGTGATGATCCACCGCGCTTTCGATCCGTCGAGGCCAAGCGCTTTGCGCTCATCTTCGTTCAAGAAGCCGTCCAAACCGGAGGACGCCATCAGGGTGATCGCATCGACGCGGTATTCGTCGATCTCGACGCGCTCCAGAGGCCGCGTGAGCATCAGGCCATTTCCGACAGGCGCGAAATTCTTGCGCGCATAGTCGAGCCCATGGCGTGCGACCGTGACCTGATAGAGATCCAGAGACTTGATCGCTTTGCGAACCGTCGACCGGCTGGGAGCGCGTAGCTCGAGCTGTCCCTCGGCGCGGAGTTCCGCGTTTCGCTTTTCAAAAGCGCGCGTCACATTTTCGACGATCGTAGCCTCCGTAGGCCGCGTCTCGGACATGTATCCACGGACCTCTTGCATCATGAGCGAGATCTCCGCCGGCGTCATCCGATGACCACGGTTTCCTCGAGCGGCGATCCGGTCGGCAAGCCCGGCGGCGCCCGTCTCACGATATTGCTTTACCCAGCGGCGCAGAGTGCGAGCCGATGGTGCCTCGCAGAAATCGTTCGTTTTCGACTTGTCGGGCAGATCGTGGTTGCGCGACTCCTTGGTGAATTTTAACACCTTTTCCAGCAGCTTGGCTTTATGTGCTTCGATGGAAGCATCCGTGATCTTCATGCCGTCTTTCTGCAGATCGAAATACGCCAGCACCCAAGCGTCGCGCTTGGCAAAAGCGACGCGATCGCGCTTCGAAAGTGCCGAAATCAGAAATTCCGCGCTTTTCAGACGCGCACGCGCCTGATGGGGCAGGAAATATCCGATTTGATGGGTGAGCCTTCCTTGCGCTGCATATTGGTTCAGCTCTTGATGGGTGAATTGGCGCGCACACCCGGAGCCATCGTCCATTCCCATGACCCATCCGTCTTCATTGCAGCTGATGGGCCGCATCGAGATGTTGTCGATCGAGACACGATCGGCGGAGTCGAACGCGAGGCGTTGGGAGGAGATGGCGTGGCCGAATTGAAGGGTCATTGGGTCACCTTTCTTGCTTTGAAGACATTGGAATTGAGGGAGATCTGCTCGTGGCGAACGAGTTTCAGATGGCCTGATTGGATCAGGCGAACGAAGGCGCGGAATCCGTCGCCGGGCTCGTCGAAATACGCGACCAGCTCACCGAGCTTGCACAGGCCGGACATCGCATCATGGATTTCGTGGGCCAGTCGGTCCGCCGCAGGCTCCGCTCGCCGATAGGCGAAGAAGAGCTTCGCGTTGAACAGATCGATCCGATCGAGATTCTCGTCGGTCAGCAGCCGGACATCGTCCACGAAACCGCTCTCCCGCGCCTGCTCCGCGATCTGCGACATCTCGCTCAGAAAGCGCTCGGACACGCGGGCCTGCGGCTTGACCGAATACGCGATCCGCGAACCGTCGACCTCGGTGACGAGAAAGTCGAACCAGTGCCGACGCATCGCGCCCTGCTCGTCTTCCCAGCCGAACCCCATCTGCTCGCGCAGATCCGCCGTGCTTTCGCGCCCCATCAGCGTCAGGCACCAGCACAGTTCGAGATGGCTCTCGAGATGCACGATCCGCCCTGCTCCGGGCCCGAAGAGGACCTGGCCCGTGCAGTGTTCACGGGAGTGACGGTTGATCTTGCGCTCTGCTGTCGAGAGCTCGGCGAGCTCAGGTGGCAGCTCGTCCTGGTTGGACAGACCAACCAGGGGTGTCATGTCTTCGGACATAGGTCCTCCGTTCCCGGAAATCCGGGTTCTTTGATTTCGAATGGACCGAGGAACGGAGTTGCGCCTGCCCGTATTCGGGTCTATGAACGCAGATGTGTGAATGGCCGTTCTCGGTCGTTACCTCTGGCGCGCCGTCTTCGGTGCGCCTTTTTCTTTTCACTGTTTCGCTGGTCTCATTTCTCTCCCGACATCTGGCTCGAGCCTTGGCTCGACATCGGCGTAACTGAACGTTTCCGATTGCCTTTCAAAGACTTGATTTAACCTGAAATCCGCGCATGCTACTCAGTGCGAACCCTCGGTGCGAAAAATCATTTCTCCCTTATTTTTTCTCCAAGCTGCCTTCGGAGCCCGTCGCCAAGCGAGCTTGACCAAGACACCCGCTGCACGTCTGAGACTCGATTTTTTTCGCACCGGCTTATCGGGGTTCGACAACGATGCCGTGCGCGAGAATTCACACTGAGCGGGCCTCTCACGAACCACCCCACCGAACTTTTTTCAGCGGCCCGAACGACCATTTTGGTCGAATCGATTCTGAAAGTTCACGATCAGAGCCCACAGATCTGCCGCAATGCGACCGTCAACTGGGCTGTGTCGTAGTTCTGTGAGAGCGGGAGAGTTCGAACGACCTGCGGCACTTTACCAACGTCAATATGACGAGCGCGCAGAGCTCCGTTCAGCTCACGCGATCCGAAAGGATCAGCGTATCAGCCGAAGGGCTATAAGGGTGATATGCAGGGTCGTTTTCATGCGGTCAGATTAGCGAGGTGGACGCGCCTCTGGAAGCAGAAAAAAGCGTCGCCCTACCGCCACGACGGCTCTCTGTAACCCATTCGCAACGAATGGAAAAAATCGAACGGTCCGGATCAGGATCGAGCTTCAGATTCCCTTCCTTACCCAATTATATTGGTTAAGTAAGGAAGGGTCGCCGCCGCTGAGGCCGCCCAAAGCCGAGTCCCGAAATTCTTGGCTGAAAAATCTTTTTTCAAATTCAGTTTTTTGTTGACTCATTGGGGTCGAGATTTTGCGGCACTTGGGGTTCCCGCGCTCTCCCAGGGCATTCGCCGAGCACCCAATTCCCGGACGCATGTAACCAGTTGACCGAAATCGATCGCGCGACAAGAATGGGAACATATTAAGAACTTTTTGCGAGCATCATATGCCGAAGAATATTCTCATCTTCTCCGACTGACCCGGTCAGATCGGTGGGATGCGGCCCGATCAGCGCCTCTCCAACATCTAAAAGATGTATCGCGCTAGGGAACCTCGCCTAAAAGTCCGAAGCGCCGTTGGTCTTGGCCAATGAACAGTTTGCGTCGGGAACACTGGGGTCGGACTCAACCGACACGCTCGCCCTTCACCCATGTGCCTCGCAGCGCGCCGGACCCGTTGAACCGATGCACACGGA
>JAFGWK010000271.1 GCA_016937195.1 Paracoccaceae bacterium
ATAATAGAGCGCCCCCGCAATCGCCGCGATCACCGCCGTGAGGGTAAAGACGAACAGCTTAAAGCCCTCAACCGGATAGCCCAGAAACCGCACCCGCGCCTCGTCATCGCGAATGCCGCGCATCACCGAGCCGAACTTGCCCGACACAATCGCTGCGGCAAGAATATAGCCCAACGCCAACGCCAGCGCCGACGCCCACAGAAACCAGACCGAGGAATGATCTTGATCCGCGCTCAGCCCCGGGATGTTTTGCAAGCCCGACAGCCCGTTATTTCCCCGCAACCCGCTTTCATTCTGAAACAGATACAGCGACAGCGCCAACGTCATCGCCTGCGTCAGGATTGACAGATACACCCCCGCCACCCGCGAGCGAAACGCCAGCCAACCAAAGACCAGTGCCAGCAGCCCCGGCACCAGCACCACCAAGAGTAACTGCATCGGTAAGCTGCCCGCAAAATGCCAGATCGCAGGCAGTTTCGAGCTGCCCACGACACCGAAAATCTGGGCCCCGATGGCGTCTTGCAGCTCTTGCGGGGTCATCGGGAAATCGCTGGCGGATTTCAGCACGATATCGCGGGTGCGCTCATACATCAGCCACATGCCGATCATGTAGCCACCCAAGCCAAAGAAGGCGAAATGGCCAAGGCTGAGAATGCCAGTATAGCCCCAGACCAGATCCATCGCGATGGCGATCAGGCACAGGCACAGCGTCTTGCCCAGCGTCTTGACCATCGAGGTCGAAATCACTCCCGGCCCGTAGGCATGGCTAAGCAATGTGATCACCAGCGTGAAAATCGCAAGGATCAGCAGAAACCAGATGACTGAGGGGTTCTTGGCCAGAAATCCGGGTCTCATGCGCCTGCCTCCAATGTCGCAGCGGGGGTTTCGCACCCCCGCGCCCCCGCGGGATATTTGGACCAAGGGGAAGGGTAAAACGGGTGCGCCATTTTCAATCCCCCGCCGCCCGGCCCTTGAGCGCGACGATGCCGCGCGGGCGGAATTGGATGAAGATGATGATGAACAGGATCATGTAGGTTTGGGCGGCCAAAGTATTGGAGGGGTTGAGGAACTCGATTCCTTTTTGCAGCCCGCCGATCAGCGTCGCCCCCGCCAGAGTGCCAAAGATCGAACCAACCCCGCCCACGACCACCGTCATGAAGCTCTGCACTATGTAGTCTTGCCCCATCTCGGATGTGACCTTAGCGAACAGCCCGATGGCGACGCCCGCGATCCCCGCAATGCCTGATCCAAAGCCAAAGGCCAGCATATTGATGCGATCCGGGTTGATCCCCATCGAGGCCGCCATCGAGGGGTTTTGCGTCACCGCGCGCACCTCAAGCCCCAGCCGCGTGCGTTTCATCACCCAAAGGTAAAGCCCAAGGAAAACAAGGGCGAGGACAAAAATCGCGATGCGGATATAGCTGATCGACACGATGTCGTTGACCTGCAACGCCCCATCCAGCCAAGGCGGCGAGGTCAGCGGACGTGCCTGCGTACCGAATATGTTCTTGAACAGCTGTTGCAGCGCAATCGAGATGCCGAATGTCGCGAGCAGTGTTTCAAGCGGGCGCTTGTAGAGATAGCGGATCACCAGCCGCTCCATCGCGACGCCCGCGCCAAAGGTGATCGCAAAGGCCAGCGGCAGCGCGATCAGGATCGAGGCGGTGTAATCGGGTACAAATTGCTGGACCACATAGCCGGTATAAGCGCCCATCGTGATGAACTCGCCATGCGCCATGTTGATCACGCCCATGATGCCAAAGGTGATCGCCAATCCGATCGCGGCGAGGAAATAGATCGAGGCCAGCGACAGCCCGTCGAGCCCCAGATCCACGCTTTGCATCATCGCCACCTTGCGGCTGACACGGGCCAGCCCGGCCTCGGCGGATTTGGTCACAGTGGCGTCGGGTTCGCTGTAGATATCGGCGTAGCTATGGGCGTCGATCAAAGCCTGCGCCTCGGCCTCGCTCAGGCGCGGCGCAACCATTCCCGCCTTGGCCAGCGCGCTATAGGCTAACTCGCGTTTGGCCGGGTCCGACATATCCGCCAAAGGCTGGCCACCGACCTGGCCATTCGCCACATGCGCGGCCAGTGCCTGTTTCATCGCTGCCTCGCTGATACGTTCGGGCGCCATCCGGGCCGCGACAAGCAGCGCATAGGCGTCGGCCTCGCTCAGATCGCGGCCGGGGCGCAGGATTTTGGCGACATTACCTTGCGGCGCGTCGTTAAACGCCTTGCGGATCTTTGTAACCAGCGGGTTCAAAGTCGCGCGCAAATCCAACCCGGTATCAGACCCAAAGCTGTCAATGGCAGCCACACGCTCGCCTGCATCCTTACCAAAGCGGATCGTCAGCAACCGCTCAAGGCGTTGTTTTTCTGCCTTTATCTGCGCGTCTGTTTCCTCCGCAATCGAAGCGCGCAAGGGGGCCAAGTGGCTAGCCTCACCGTCGCGCTCGATCGCCGTTAGCGCCGCGCGCCGTTTGGACGGGTCGGGATCGGACAGCAGGAACCGCACAAGCGCGGCACCAATCACCGCGCGCACGCCGGAATTGGGTTTGACCTCGGAAATCTCGTTGCGCGGCGCGGTGCCAGCCGACGCGCCCGTCACCGGATCGCTCAGCGCGTAATCCCGCCCCTGCTTTTCGATCAGGAACAGCGAGTTATCCGACTTGCGCAGCCCGACGCCGCGATCCGCCCAAGCCTGTAAAAAACGCGAAGCACCGGGACCAGAGGCGGCAATTTCGTCGATCACCGGGCCGATGGTCATGCGGGAGGGCTTGGCGATTTTCTTGACGTTTTCAGCCAACACCGCCGCCAGTCCGCTTTGCGGATCGCCCCCCTGCCCAGCCATGGCGGGGGCCGTCTGCGAGGCGCTCTCTTGCGCCACGCCCGCAAGCGCCAGCATCAAGAAAATACCAAGCGTCATTAATACCTTACGCATCCCGCCCCCTTGGAAACTGGCGGGGGAATCCCCCCGCCCTAGGTCGATCAGTAGTTCGACTTCTTTTGCACGCAGGTCTTGGTTTCGGTATTGTACATCCCGCAATCGAGCCCCGGCCAATCCGATTTCAGCACCGCCGATTCCGGCAGATAATCGGTCCAGGCATCGCCGGGCACCGGGTCGGTCTGAGAGATGATGTCAAACTGGCCATCCGCCTGAATTTCGCCGATCAGAACCGGCTTGGTCAGGTGGTGGTTGGGCAGCATCTTGGCGGTGGTTCCGGTGAGATTGGGGAATTCCTGCCCCGGCATCGCGGCAATCACCTTGTCCGTATCGGTCGAGCCGACCTGCGTCACCGCCTGCACCCACATGTTAAAGCCGATATAAGTGGCTTCCATCGGGTCATTGGTCACGCGGGTATCGTCGCCCGTATAGGCATGCCATTGCTTGATGAACGCGGCATTTTCCGGCGTGTCGGCGGATTCAAAGTAGTTCCACGCGGCGAGCTGCCCGACGAGGTTCTTCAGATCGGCCTCGCCCAGCCCCGACAGCTCTTCTTCACCGACCGAGAAGGCCACGACCGGGATATCATCCGCCGTGATGCCGCTGGCCGCGAGTTCCTTGTAAAACCCGATATTGGCATCGCCATTGATCGTCGAGATGACGCCAACTTTCTTTCCGTCCGCGCCCAACGCCTTGACGTCAGAAACAATTTTCGACCAGTCCGACTGACCGAAGGGCGTGTAGTTGACGAAAATATCGCTTTCCGCGATGCCCTTGGATTTCAGATAGGCATCCAGAATGTTGTTCGTGGTGCGCGGATACACATAATCAGTGCCGAGCAGCGCGAATTTCTCAACGCCCAGTTCCTCAAGGAAATAATCCACCGCCGGGATCGCCTGCTGGTTGGGGGCCGCCCCGGTGTAGAACACGTTGCGCGAACTTTCCTCGCCCTCATATTGCACCGGATAGAACAGCAAGCCGTTCAGTTCTTCTAGCACCGGCAGCACCGATTTCCGGCTCACCGAGGTCCAACAGCCAAAGATCACATCGACCTTGTCGACCGAGATCAGCTCGCGCGCTTTTTCCGCAAATAGCGGCCAATCCGAGGCCGGATCGACGACAACCGCCTCCAGCATCTTGCCGTTGATGCCGCCTTTCTTATTCTGCTCCTCAATCAGCATCAGGACAGTGTCCTTCAGCGTGGTTTCCGAGATCGCCATCGTACCCGACAGCGAGTGCAGAACGCCGACCTTGATCTTGTCACCTTCCGCAAAGGCGATACTTCCCGTCATAGAAGCCGCACCCGCAAAAGCGGCCGAGATCATTAGATTGCGCCGTGTAATCATTTGCTTTCCTTCGTTTTGTCAGCGCGCGTGGCCCGTTGAAACAGGCTCTTGTCGCGGCGGCTGATCCCCCTGGTTGGTGGCGTTGCGCAGAGCCTGCCTGCGCGCCCAGATCATCGAAGCCGCTACGCTGCATTGCAGCAAAACAAACCGCGCCGTCGTGGTAGAAAACAGGCGCCAAAGACAGGTTTGCTAAAATTTTCAACGAAGAAAATTGATCCATGCACAATTATTATGCTAAAAATACCGCTCTATGCGGGAATCGTTCTCAGGCTCAATCCTCCCTCACGGACCAGAAAATCCACGACCTCCTCGATCCCAATGCCCTGACGCAGCCGCGCCAACACATAGGGACGGCTGCCGCGCGCAGCCTTGGTATCGCTTTCCAGCAGTTCCAGGTCGACCCCAACATGGGGCGCCAGATCGGTCTTATTCAACACCAGAAGATCCGATTTCGTCACGCCGGGGCCGCGTTTGCGTGGAATATCCTGCCCCGCCGCCGTGTCGATCACATAGATCGTCAGATCGGCGAGTTCGGGGCTAAACGTGGCGGCCAGATTATCGCCCCCAGATTCAATCAGCACCAAGTCCAGATCGGGAAAGGCGCGGTTGAGATCGGCGATCGCGGCAAGGTTGATCGAGGCATCCTCGCGGATCGCCGTGTGCGGGCAGCCCCCCGTTTCCACACCGCGAATGCGATCCGCAGGCAGGACTTGGGCGCGCATCAACGCCTCGGCATCCTCGCGCGTATAGATGTCATTGGTCACCACTGCCATCGACAGACGCGACGCCAATGCGCGCGCCAGTTGCTCGGTCAGCGTCGTCTTGCCCACGCCCACCGGCCCGCCAATTCCTACCCGCAAAGGTCCGTTGCCCATAGCCTCACCTCATGTCTTGAACAGACGCACATCCAGCGTCTCATGTTGCATCGCCGCGATCTCGGCGCGAAAGGCGCTGGTCGCGATATCCCCCAGCTCTGCCGTGGCCGCACGCGCGGCAATCGCAGTGATCCGGTCATGCTGGCTCGCCAAAACCCGTTGACCGGCAATTTGTCCTAAAGGGACAAGTCTGACGGCAGCAGACACCAGGTTCGCGGCAAAGGAATGTAGAAAAAGTGCAATTACCCGATCGGGTGGCAGCGGCAGAACACGCGCCGCTTCGGCCACAGAAACGGGCAAAGCACGCGCCGAAACCGCCTCCCCGCGCAGCCCCTCTTGCGCGCGCGCAAAGGCCGCGCCCTGCTCCACCGTTTCATGCAACCGCTCCGCCGAACCCGCCAGCGCGCGCGCCAGATCATCCAGCGCACCCAAATCCGCGCCGCGCAAACCGCAAGCCAGCAACACCGCATCGCTCCAGCCAGCGCCATGCGTCAGCACATCTTCCAGCCAGTGCGCAAAACTGCCCGCATCCGTCACATCGCCCGTCGCAATTGCCTGCTCTAATCCATGGCTATAGGCGAACGCCCCCGTCGGAAATCCCGGCGAGAGCCATTGCATCAGTGACAGATGGGCGCCGGTTTCAGGCATGGTCGTGATCGTGGCGATGCGCCGCCCCGTGACTATGGGAATGCCCATCGCCGTGATGATGACTGTGGCCGTGCTCATGCCCCATCGTGCGGCCCATCCCATAGGCGCCGCCTTCGGGTTGGAAGGGCTCGACACCGGGGCTGACCTGCGCGCCCAACCCCTTGAGCATGCCCTCCAGAACATGATCGGCGCGAATGACCAGGCGATCCGTCCCAATCTGACACGGCGTATGGCGATTACCGATATGCCAAGCCAGCCGCGCCAAATCGCCTCGGATCACCAGCACCGGTTCCAGCGCAGGACGCACCTCGATGAAGCGCCCATCCGCCAGCACGAACGCCTCGCCGCCGATCAGATTCGTGACCTCGGGAAGATCAACCAAAAATCCCGCCCCCGAGGCCGTCACCAACCGTTTGCGCCGCAAAAAACGCCCTTCGTAATCGAGTGCGACATAGTCAGTCGCGCCGAACCACGCGCCTTTAGGGACAATTTTTTCGGACGTTGGATAATCGCTCATGCCTTTGTCTCCGTTAACGACTTCTCAAACTTCAGCATACAGTCTTTGTGCAAGACCGATGGAGAGACAGAATGTTTGATCACCGCGCCCCTGCCGATGAACTCGCCCTTATCCGCGCCGAAATTGCACGCCTCAAACGCCGCGAGGCTGCCTTGCGCGAGGCTTATCTGACCCGTGTCGATATGCCCAAGATTGGCCGCTGGAACAAAGTTGATATCCTCACAGAACGCCACTCCGTCTTTGATCCGCGCCTGCTGCCCGCCACCATTCGCAACAACCCCGCCTATCAGCGCGATAAGGTGATGCGCGTCTTGCGCACGGCACCCAATGACCGCGCTGCAAGACAACTGCCCGACATCATCGCTCCGCCACACTCTCAATGGGCTAAGCCGACAACTCTGGTCTCGCACATGCATTGCCCCCTCAGAACAGAAAGTAACGCTGCGCCAGCGGCAAGGTCGTCGCAGGCTCGCAGGTCAGCAATTCGCCATCTGCGCGCACTTCATAGGTTTCGGGATGCACCTCAATCTGGGGCGTTGCCGCGTTATGAACCATATCCGCCTTGCCAATCTTGCGAGTATGTTCCACCGCCAGCGTCGATTTCTGCAAACCCAGCGCCGCCGCGATACCGTTTGCCTGCGCAGCTTGCGACACGAACGTCACGCTTGAGGCATGACGCGCACCGCCCAAGGCCCCAAACATATTGCGCGTATAAAATGGTTGCGCCGGAATCGAGCCATTCGGATCACCCATCTGGGCCGAAACAATCATACCACCGATCAGCACCATCTCGGGCTTGGCCGCAAAAAACGCCGGAGTCCACAGCACCAAATCTGCGCGTTTACCAACCTCGATCGAGCCGATATGCTGGCTCATCCCATGGCAGATTGCCGGGTTGATCGTATATTTTGCGATATAGCGTTTAACGCGCGCATTGTCGTTTTCGCCCTGCTCTTCGGCCAACCGCCCGCGCTGCTTGCGCATCTTGTCCGCCGTTTGCCAGCAGCGAATAATCACCTCACCGACCCGCCCCATCGCCTGACTATCCGAGCTGATGATCGACATCGCGCCCATGTCATGCAGGATATCTTCCGCTGCGATCGTCTCTTTGCGGATGCGGCTTTCGGCAAAGGCCACGTCCTCGGGCACCTTATTATCAAGGTGATGACAGACCATCAGCATATCAAGATGCTCTTCCACCGTGTTGGCCGTGTAGGGCCGCGTCGGGTTGGTCGAGGACGGGATCACATTGGGCGAACTCACCACTTTCAGGATGTCCGGCGCATGGCCGCCCCCCGCGCCTTCGGTGTGAAAGGCATGAATTGTGCGCCCCTTGATCGCGGCCAAGGTGTTCTCGACAAACCCCGATTCATTGAGCGTATCAGTGTGAATCATCACCTGCACATCCATGTCATCGGCCACGGACAGGCAGCAATCAATCGCGCCCGGCGTCGTGCCCCAATCCTCATGCAACTTCAGCGCCGCCGCGCCAGCATTCACCATCTCTACCAGCGCCTCGGGGCGCGAGGCATTGCCCTTCCCCGACAGCGCTAAATTGACCGGCAACGCATCAAAGCTTTGCAGCATCCGCCCGATATGCCACGGCCCCGGCGTGCAGGTCGTCGCCAAAGTGCCATGCGCCGGACCCGTGCCACCGCCCAACATTGTCGTGATCCCAGAGGCAAGCGCATCCTCAATTTGTTGCGGACAAATGAAATGGATATGCGCGTCAAAACCGCCCGCGGTTAGAATTTTTCCTTCCCCGGCAATAACTTCGGTGCCCGGCCCGATGATGATATTGACGCCCGATTGCGTATCGGGATTGCCCGCCTTACCAATCGCCGAGATCATCCCGTCGCGCAAACCCACGTCAGCCTTATAAATCCCCGAATGATCCACAATCAGCGCATTCGTGATAACGGTATCTACCGCGCCGCCCCCGCGCGAGATCTGGCTTTGCCCCATCCCGTCACGAATAACCTTGCCGCCACCGAACTTCACCTCTTCGCCATAGGTGGTCAGGTCGCGCTCGACCTCGATGATCAAATCGGTATCGGCCAGCCGCACCCGGTCGCCCGTGGTCGGGCCAAACATATCGGCATAGGTCGCGCGCGAGATTGTTGCAGCCATTACAGCGCTCCCATCACTTTCTGATTAAAACCATAGACTTGCCGAGCGCCACCAAAGGGAACCAGCCGCACCTCGCGCGACTGACCCGGCTCAAAGCGCACCGCTGTACCCGCCGCAATATCAAGTCGATAACCACGCGCAGCGGCACGATCAAACTCCAACGCCGGATTGGTTTCGCCAAAATGATAGTGGCTGCCAACCTGCACCGGGCGGTCGCCGGTGTTCGCCACCATCAAACTGATCGTCACGGCTCCGGCATTGAGGGTTATATCACCGTCTGCAGGCAGAATTTCTCCGGGGATCATCAGCTCAGTCCTTTTTGCGGCGCCACGCACGCGCCATTTCTGGGCCGACATAGGCCGCAGCGGCCAGAGCCAGCACCCCGACCAATGGTCCGTCATGGAAAAACCATGTCGTTGCAGCGCTATGGCCGGGGTGGGCCAGCGCGACGTTAGGTACGAGGGTAGCGAGGGTTACAAACACCTTCATCAGACAGCCTTTCTTTAGCAGAGCTTATTTAGAGAGTTTAAGAATAAGCAGAGCTTATCTCAGCGGATAGGATGGTGGACGGTCACAAGCTTCGTGCCATCGGGAAAGGTTGCCTCGACTTGGATCGAAGGGATCATCTCAGGGAGGCCCGGCATGCATTGCTCGGCCGTGATCACGCCCGCGCCTGAATCCATCAGCTCAGCGACCGTGCGGCCCTCACGCGCGCCCTCGACGACAAAATCGCTAATGATCGCAATCGCTTCTGGATGGTTCAGCTTTACGCCCCGCTCTAGCCGCCCGCGTGCGACCATCGCGGCGAGGCTGATCAAAAGCTTGTCTTTTTCTCTTGGTGTCAGGTTCATCAGCTTTCCTTAGATCTGCCAGACGCGCGGCGCTGCCTGCCCACGACGCAAGCACTCCATCAAACGTAAAATCTGTCGGCGCAGCGGCCAGCCTTCGCGCGCCAAAAGACGAATGACACATTTCCCGTCAAAGCCCGACACGGCCCCCACTACCCCCGGCTCATTTAGGACAGCACGCGCGGATACGGCCGCATCTTGTGCATCCTGTGTGCAGAGAACCAGAGTCGCCATTGCGCGCGCATCGCCTAAAATCCCCGAGCGCGCGCCTTGTGCCAAAATGTTGGAATCGAGCAAGAACGGTTCAAAAAATACCGGTTTTCCAGCCCTCTCGATCCGCCTCATGTCGAAAAACTGCAAGTCCGTTACGCGCTCACCCATCGCAATCCGACCCAGAACGACGGCCTCAAGCATCAGGCAGCCTGCGTCAGGAGCCAGTTCAATCACCGTTTCGCGCCCGAGCTTGGCGCGATCAAACAGGATCGTTTCTTGGGGCAGCCAATCAAGCCAGCAGCCTGCACCTACACGGTGGCGTACTTGCACCTCGGCGCGCCCTTCATCGGCGCGATATGCACGTTCGGCGGCTTGAGTCGTCGCCACCAATCGCGCACCGCCACGCAAGTCACACGAATATTCCAGCGTATCTCCAGAGGTTAACCCGCCGGAGGTATTAAGAAAAACGACTTCCGGTCCGGCGGGCACCCGTGGCAAGATCGCCTTGGCCGATCCCCGCTGATGCAATCCGCGCAAGCGCGTTCCGTCAAACGCGACGCGCGCCGCGCCGCTTGAGCGCTGCATCACTGGTTCTTGGAAATTGGCGGCTTTGGCATCTAACATTGGACCCTCTCCCGCAATCCAAGCGCTGCGGTAAGGGAACGTCCATTCCTGCTAGATTGATCTTGCGAATAAGCGAGACTGCAATGGCCGCATGATCAAAAAATACGCGTCACGCCTATTTTTCGGGCGCCTTAAAATCACCCCAAGGGGCCGGGTCGTCGCTCTTCGCTCAGCAGCACATTTGCCTCGACCTGGCCAACACCGGGAAGCGTCATGATGCGGCGTCGCAAGACACGCTCAAAATCTGGTAGATCTCGCGCCGTAACCCGCAAACGATAGTCAAACAGACCCAAGACGTGCTGCACGACCTGCACCTCGGGGATCGCAGTCACGGCGCGCTCAAAATCATCAAGGCTCACGCGGCCTTTCGCCGCCAGCTTGATCCCCAAAAACACGGTCACCCCAAATCCAAGCGCGTCCTGATCTAGATCCACGCGCCGACCGGCCAACACGCCCGCCGTTTCAAGGCGCTTGATTCGCCGCCAAGTCGCGGGTTGCGACAGCCCCAACCGCCGTCCCAATGCGCCCGCACTTTGCGTGGCATCTTGTGTCAGCGCGCGCAAAATGGCGCGATCCAGATCGTCGAGATCAAGGCTCATAGCGCCAACTCCGCGCTGGATTTGATCGTTGAAACCAACATCAACGCGTCCAGTTCAGCGATATGGGGCAAGGTCAAAATGCGCTTGCGATAGATCTGCTGGTAATGCGCCATGTCGCGGGCGATGACCTGCAAGCGCATGTCGGTTGACCCAAGAAAGCTTTGTATTTCAATGACCTCTGGCACATCTCGCGCAGCAATGGTGAACTCGTCAAAGGCTCGCGGATCAGTCTTGTCGAGGGTGAATCGTAGGCTCACTTCGACCTCCCAGCCCAACGCATGCCAGTTGATCACCGCATGTTCCCCGCGCAAGACGCCAGCCTCTCGCAACCGCTCAATCCGACGCCAGCAAGTCGCCGCTGTGACACCGGCACGCTCCGCCAGATCGGCAACCGGCAAGCCCGGCTCGGCCATCATCTGACGCAGGATTCGACGGTCGGCATCACTGATTTGCATGAATTTCTCATCAATAGATGTTATTGCGAATTGTTTTTGCCAAATAACTGAATTTTTATCAAGTTTCGAAAGTACTTTCCGCAGAATATGCCTATTGTCGCCTTCAGACATTAACGGAGGAAACGCCATGCGCGTCTATTACGATCGCGATTGCGATGTGAACCTGATCAAGGACAAGAAAGTCGCCATTCTGGGCTATGGCAGCCAAGGCCATGCCCATGCGCTGAACCTGCGCGACAGTGGCGCAAAGAATGTTGTCGTCGCACTGCGCGAAGGCTCGGCCTCGGCCAAGAAGTGCGAAGGCGAAGGCCTGACCGTGATGGGCATCGCCGAAGCCGCCGCCTGGTGTGACGTGATCATGTTCACCATGCCCGACGAATTGCAGGCCGAAACCTACAAAAAATACGTCCATGACAACCTCAAAGAAGGTTCGGCGATTGCGTTCGCCCACGGCCTGAACGTTCATTTCGGCCTGATCGAGCCCAAACCCGGCATCGACGTGATCATGATGGCGCCCAAAGGTCCCGGGCACACCGTGCGCGGCGAATATGTCAAAGGCGGCGGCGTGCCCTGCCTTGTGGCGGTGGAAAACGACGCGACCGGCAAGGCGATGGATATCGGTCTGAGCTATTGCTCGGCGATCGGTGGCGGGCGCTCGGGTATCATCGAGACGAACTTCCGTCAGGAATGCGAAACCGACCTGTTCGGTGAGCAGGCCGTACTGTGTGGTGGCTTGGTTGAGCTGATCCGCATGGGCTTTGAAACGCTGGTCGAAGCCGGTTACGAGCCCGAAATGGCCTATTTCGAGTGCCTCCATGAGGTGAAGCTGATCGTGGACCTGATCTACGAGGGCGGCATCGCGAACATGAACTACTCGATCAGCAACACCGCCGAATATGGCGAATATGTTTCCGGTCCGCGCGTATTGCCGTATGACGAGACCAAAGCGCGGATGAAAGCGGTTCTGACCGACATCCAGAATGGTAAATTCGTGCGTGATTTCATGCAGGAAAACACCGTCGGCCAGCCCTTCTTCAAGGCAACCCGCCGGATCAACGACGAGCACGAGATCGAGCAAGTCGGCGCCAAGCTGCGCGCCATGATGCCTTGGATTTCCAAAGGCAAAATGGTCGACAAAGAGCGCAACTAAGGCGCGACGACATGCATCAGGAGGGGCGCCTTGCGGGGCGCCCCTTTTGTTGTCAGACTCAGCGGCGAACCAAGCGGAGGCCTTATGGCAAACCTGTCCAAATCCGAGCTGGACGCGATCCATGCCGAACGCACGAAATTCTTTACGCCCCAATGGTTTGGCGATCTTTTCTCAGGGCGTTTATCGCCCGGTGACACATTTTGGATTGGCAATTACGGGCCCGCGTTGATCGTCGTACCGCTTTTGGTGATCGTCGCCCTGTTCACGGCGATGGCGGTGCCGGGGCATCTTGGGCCGCTATTTGGATCATTCGCGATTGGCGCGGGGATCTACAGGGTTCTGGTTTTGGCCGGATTGGTGCGCAGCGTGATACGCACGTCGGGCCCGAAAGTCTGGCGTTGGATCGGGGTGTTTTGGACGGTGTTCGAGGCCGTGATGCTGATCTGGCTAGGGCTGCGTCTGTTTGGCGGCTAACAAGGTTGGGAAGCGCGGCACCCGCGCCTCCCCTTATGCGGTTTCCGCCTCGACGGCGGCGACGATAGAGTCGACCGCCTCGGCCAAAACGCCTTCATCCTCGCATTCTGCCATGACGCGGATCAGCGGCTCTGTGCCGGATTTTCGGATTAGCAAACGGCCATGGCCGGCCAGTTTCAGCTCTGCTGCCGCTATCACTTTTTCAACATTTGATGCACCTAGCGGCTCTTGCCCCGCGCGATAGCGTACATTTTTCAACATTTGCGGTACTGTTTCGAATTGATGCACCAGCTCAGAGGCGCGCATTTCGGTTTCCGCCATAGCCGCAAGGAATTGTAGCCCTGCCATTAGCCCGTCGCCCGTTGTCGCGTAATCGGTCATCACGATATGGCCCGATTGCTCACCACCCAGATTGAAACCGCCCGCGCGCATCCGCTCGACCACGTAGCGGTCACCGACCTTGGTGCGCTCTAGGCGCAATCCTTGCCCCGACAAGAAACGCTCCAGCCCAAGGTTGGACATCACAGTCGCCACCAGCGCACCTCCACGCAACTGCCCGCTGTGCGCCCAACGCGCAGCGAACAGCGCCATGATCTGATCTCCATCCGCGACATGCCCCGTTTCGTCGATGATCATTACCCGATCAGCATCGCCATCCAGAGAAATGCCCAGATCGGCCCCATGCGCGACCACGGCCTCCGCGCAGGTCTGGGTATGGGTTGAGCCGCAATTCTCGTTGATATTGCGCCCATCAGGGGAGACGCCAATCGAGATCACGTCACAGCCCAGCTCCCACAGCACGGCAGGAGCGGCACGATAGGCGGCACCATTGGCGCAATCGACGACGACCTTCAGCCCCTGCCGTCCGCCCTTTGGGAAGGTCGTTTTGGCATATTCGACATAGCGGCCAAGCCCGTCGTCAATGCGCTTGGCGCGGCCGATATTTTCAGGCTGCGCAAGACGGATTTCCTCATCCAGCATCGCCTCGATCTCGGCCTCGGCAGCGTCAGACAGCTTGAAGCCATCAGGACCGAAGAACTTGATTCCATTGTCTTTTGCAGGGTTGTGACTGGC
>JAFGWK010000036.1 GCA_016937195.1 Paracoccaceae bacterium
CTGACTTTGCGGATTACAGCGCGCGCGACAAGGAACTCAAAGCCGAGATCACGGCACTCGAAGATCGGATCGCGCATTTGGAGGCCCGGCAGGCCGAGAAAGACGCCACACCGCCCGACATTCCCGCGATCTTCGAGGCGGCGCTGCAAGACCTCGAAGCATTGCTCGGCGATCCCGATCTCGTCGCGCGCGCCAACGAAGAACTCGCGACCCTGATCCGAAGTATCACCCTCCTACCGGACCCCGAGTCCGAAGACGGCCTGGCTGCCGAGATCCACATGGATCTCGGCAGTTTGCATTCCAAGGTATGGGATCAGGGATAAGGCGTAAGAGCAGTCGCTGTGAGGTGCGGTCGAGAGATACAAGGCGTGTCATCGCTCTTCGCCTCTGTCGAAGCGCAAGGGAAGCCATGTGGCGCTTTGATGCGCTGTTGCTCCCGCACAGTGCCAAAGATGTTCGCCAAAGAGCGATCAACGGACTACGCCAGCCTACGGGTTGGCAAATAGGGCCTTCATTGTCATTCTAGCCCTTCAATCATCAAAGCCTAGAGCAAAAACGACAATCAACGGTCGGGCAAGGGGCGCTGCCCCCTCTGGCTGCGCCATTCACCCCCGGGATATTTGGATCAAGAGGAAGTTAGAACTTTCTTTACCAGAATCAGGTGAGCTTGGTCTTGCGGCACAGGCGGGGACGCCGATGGCCGTTCAAGGGGAAGCGCCCGGCCTTGCCGCCCACAGACGGGTTCGAGCCGGGCGTTTTTCTTCCTCCTGATCGAAATATCCCGGGGGAGGCCGTAGGCCGGGGGCAGCGCCCCCAATCCGATCAGCTTTCTTCCAGCCGGGCACGCAGTTCGCGCAAGACTGGCAAGGTTGCACGCACTTTATCAGGGCCCAGATCGCGGACGATCCCGCCAATAATCGGCATCAAAGACGCCAGCGCGCCATCGCGGGCCCGCCGACCCGAGGGTGACAGCGATACCCATTTGCGCCGTGCATCATCCCAATCGGGGCGGACATGCACATGTCCCGCCCATTCCAGCTTGGCAAGCGTATTGGTCATTGCGCCGCGCGTCACATGCAGCGCCTCGGCCAATTGTGCGGGGGTGCGTTCTTCATTGATATGGCTGAGCAGGTTGAGCACCGAAAAATGTGAGATCTCCATCCCTTTGGGCAGCGCGCGGCTCACCACGTTGCGCGCCAGTTGGTCGGCCATGAAGACCTCGGCGAATAGGGCTGCGGCAAGGGGGTCGGGATCTTGGCTCACGGTGCGTCATAGCTCCGGTCATGAAACAGCGAGCGCAGGCGCAGACGCGTGGTTTCAACCTCATCGAGATCAATATCGACAAGGCTGACGCCGGGCTCGGTGCCACCATCCACCAGCACATCGCCCCAAGGGTTTACCGCCAGTGAATGCCCCCAGGTTTTGCGCGGACGCCCCTCATGGGCGCCATGGGTGCCACATTGCGCGGGGGCTAGAACGAAGCACGAGTTCTCAATCGCGCGCGCGCGCACCAAAAGCTCCCAATGTGCGCGCCCTGTGCCCTCGGTAAAGGCTGCCGGGATCGTCAACAACTTTGCGCCCGCTTGTGCGAGCTGGCGATAGAGATGAGGAAAGCGCAGGTCGTAGCAGACCGACATCCCGATCTGTCCGTATTCCGAGGGCGCAAGCACTGCCTGCTTGCCGGGGCGATAGCCCTCGGATTCGCGGTATCTCTCGGTCTCAGACACATCAAGATCGAACATGTGAATCTTGTCGTAGCTGGCATTGATCGTGCCTTTGCGTCCAATCAGGAAAGAGCGATTTGCAAAGCGCCCATCATCATCCTCTGTTTTCAGGCATAGTGAGCCGATCAGCACATAGACGCCCAGCCGCGCCGCTTCTTCACGGATCGCGGCCAGCGTGGGATCATTATGTTCGTGATGCAGCACCGTGCGCTGATAGGCGCGATCTGAAGAAATCAGATTGGTGCATTCGGGCGTCGCGATCATCTGAGCGCCAGCAGCCGCGGCCTCGCGGATGAACTCAAGCGTGACCGGCAGGTTCTTTACCGGATCATCGGTGACGGAAAGCTGAACCAGAGCGGCCTTCATTGCATCACTCCGCCAACATCGTGTCTAGCTTGCCCGAATAGTCAAGTGCGTGCAGCTCGTCGCAGCCGCCAATCGGCTCATCGCCAATGAAAATTTGCGGCACAGTGCGCCGTCCCTTTGCACGCTGCATCATTTCTGCGCGCAGATGCGGGTCGCGACCCACATCGGTTTCTTCATAGGCGACGCCCTTTTGCTCTAGCAGGCGCTTGGCCATGATACAAAACGGGCAGGTCCGGGTCGTGTAAATTTCGACGCGCTTCATGCGGTAATCCCTTTCAAGTCGGCTCGACTATAGGGATTTAGGGCGCCTTCGCAACGCGCGCCAGTGTCACAATGTCCACGCGGGCAGCGCCAGCTTGCAGAGCGGCCTGTGTGGCCGCCCCCAGCGTTGCGCCCGAGGTCATCACGTCATCCACGATCAGCACGGCGCGTCCCGCGATCAGATTGGCGCGCACCGGGTTGACGGTGATAGCCTCGGCGAGATTGGCAAGGCGCGCATCGCGATCATGGCCCTTCTGGCTGGGGGTGTTTCGGGTGCGCGAGAATAGATCGACGCAGCCCTCATGCCCGGTGGTCCGCGCCATCTGCTTCACCAGCAGCGCGGATTGGTTGTAGCGCCGTTTCAGCAGACGCCAGCGATGCAGTGGAATCGGTGCAATCAGCGTGTCGGGTGTGATCAAGGGGCGCGCCGCCTGCGCCATCCATCCCGCCATCGGGCGTACCAGATCAAGCCGGTCCGCATGTTTGAACGCCAGAACGAGGTCGCGCCCGACGCCGGAATACATCATTGCCGTGCGCCCGCGCGTCCACGGGCGCGGATGGGTCAGGCAGTCGTCGCACAGCACGGCCTCACCGCCGTCGTCATCGCCGGGCAGCGGCACCCCGCAGGCATCGCAGACCGTGCCAGTCGCGAAACTGGTCTGCTCCCAGCAGCTTAGGCACAGGCCGAAATCTGACCCGACCTCTTCACCACAGGCAATGCAGCGCGGCGGGAAAACGGCGTGCAGCGCATGCATTCCTCCCGCTAGCATCCGTGCGCGAAGCACGTTAAGACCTGTCTCAGCCATGAACACACCGCCTCTCTTGACCGACCGCGCCGCCTTGAGGCGCCAACGCGCCCGCGCAACGCGCGCGCCGGAGCTGTTCCTGCATGAGGACGCGGCTGATGAGCTGTATGAAAGGCTCCAAGAGGTTAACAGAACCTTTACGTCACCCGCCGTGATCACCGCTTTTCCCGAACCGTGGCGCAAAATCCTGCCCAGCGCCAAAATCGTGGCCGATAGCGATCTGCTTGATCTGGAAGAGGGCGCGCATGATCTGGTGGTGCATTCGATGTGCCTGCATTGGGCGAATGATCCGGTCGGGCAGATGGTGCAGGCGGCCCATGCGCTGGAACCTGATGGGTTGTTTCTGGCCGTGATGTTTGGTGGCCAGACCCTGAACGAGTTGCGCGCGGCGCTGGCGCAGGCCGAGGCCGCGATCACCGGCGGTTTAAGTCCGCGGGTGCTGCCGATGGGCGAGATTCGCGATCTGGGCGCTTTGCTCGGGCGGGCCGGATTTGCGCTGCCCGTGGCGGATGCGGTGACGCGCAAAGTGACTTACGAAACCCCGCTGCGTCTGTTCAGCGATCTGCGCGCAATGGGTGAGACCAACGCTCTTGCCGCGCGCAGCCGCCATTTCACCCGCCGCGACGTGATGGCCGAAGCGCTGCGGATTTATTCCGACAGCTATCGCGAGCCTGATGGCCGCGTGCGTGCCACGTTTGAGATGGTCTGGCTGACGGGCTGGAAGCCCCACCCGAAACAGCAAAAACCCTTGCGCCCCGGAACCGCCGCGAGTCGGCTGGCTGATGCACTGGGTACGATGGAAATTCCGACAGGGGATAAGCCGGGGCACTAATTCGCACGGCGCGGATTACCCCAGTGCGGTTAAGAACGCCTTGGACCACCAATGCACATCGTATGTGGTCAGCCCCTTCATCAAGGCATGGTACCGCTCGCGCCGCTCAGAGAGCGACATCATCAACGCCGTCAGCATAGAGGTCGCCATCTGCTCGGTGTCATGGGGGTTGACGATCAGCGCCTCCTCCATCTGCTCGGCGGCCCCGGCAAATTGCGACAAGATCAACACGCCGGGATTTTCGGGATTTTGTGCTGCGATATATTCCTTGGCGACAAGGTTCATTCCATCCATCAGTGGCGTCACGAGCCCCACTTGCGAGGCGCGATATAGCCCTGCCAACACCGCGCGCGGCACGGGGCGGTTGATGAACCGGATCGGCGCCCATTGGATATCGGCAAACTGCCCGTTGATGCGGCCCGACAAATGCTCGGTTTCTTCGCGAATGTCGTCGTAGGCGGGCACGCCTTCACGCGTGGGCGGCGAGATCTGGATCAGCGAGACATGGCGGTGCCAATCTTCGTGGCGCTCAAGAAATTCGCCAAAGGCGCGAAAGCGTTGCGGCACCCCTTTGGAGTAGTCCAGCCGATCCACGCCGATCATCAGGCTACGATTGGCTTTGATGATGCCTGCGGGTAGCTTTTCGATCTCGGATTCCGCGAGCGTTTTGAATTCGCCCGCGTCGATCGAGATCGGAAACGCCCCAATTCGACACTGGCGCGGCGCAAGATGCATAAATCCGCTGCCCAGTTCAGAGCCGCCGCCAATCTCGACCATCGAGGCCAGACAGGCCCGAACGTCGCGTTCGCTCTGCAAGCCGATCAGATCGAAATTTGATAACCATTGGCAAATCTCGCGCCCATTGGGCAAAGCCTGCATTGTGGTCGGACCGGGGAACGGCGTGTGCAGGAAGAACCCCATAGGGCTGTGAACGCCCAGCGCGCGCAGCTCATAGGCCAGCGGCAGAAAGTGGAAATCATGCACCCAGATCCGGTCTTCGGGCTGAATGATCGGAGCAAGCATCTTTGCCAAACGCCGGTTCACATGCTTGTAGCTGCTGAGATATTCCTGCTGAATCTGCATCAGATCGGTACGGCCGTGAAACAGCGGCCACAGCACCGAATTCGAATAACCATCGTAATACAGCGCCTGCTCTTCTTCGGTCAGATCAAAGCACAGCCGCTTGAACGGTCCGCCTTGGATCTCGCGAAGCTCAGTGCCGGGTTGCTTGGTGATCTCGCCCGACGTGCCGATCCAGAGCCCGCCATTTTCGCTCAGCACATCGCCAAGCGCCACGACCAGCCCTCCTGAAGGGTTCGCTCCGGTGGGAATGCGGTTTGACAGGCAAATCAGACGTCCCATGTTTAGCTCTCCAAGCCAGCAGCAAGCCAGTCGCGCAACCGGCTTGGTGCATCCAGTCGAAACCGCGCGACGCTGTCTCCTTTCCCAATCTTCACCCCAAAACCACCTTGAGCCTCGGCCCAGGCCAGCGCAGGTTCGTCCGTTGTGTCATCGCCCGCATAGACTGGGCGACGTGCGGAAAATTCGGGCAGATTAGACAAAGCCGCCAGCGCGCCATCTTTGGAAAACCCTGCCGGGCGCAGCTCTACTGCCATCTTCGCAGGTTGTACGGCGAAATCGCCAAATCGTTGCGCAAGCGCCTGCGCGAACGCCTCGACCTGCGGCTGTTGTGCGGGATCAGAACGAAAATGCACCGCCCCGCCATGGCTCTTGTGCTCATACAGCAAACCCGACTGACTGGCAAAATCCGCCATCTCATTTTGCAACTCAGACAGGCCCGCAGGCTGATGCGCCATCGGGGCCGTCATGCCACGCGCCTCGGCCCCGTGAGAGCCAACCATCGGACCGTCAAACCCCTTTAAAAACGTCTCTAACTCGTGCAAAGAGCGCCCCGAAACGATGGCCAGCGCACCATTGAGACGCGCGGCTAAATCCTGCAAGACGCGGGGGAGATCATCGGGCACTTTTATGGCATCCGGTGTGGGTGCAATCTCGACAAGGCAGCCATCAAAATCCAGAAAAAGCGCATCCCCTATCGGATTCAGTGCAGGTGGTTCTGGTTTTGCTTGAGGTGAGTCATCCAATATCATGTTGAGAACGTAAGCGATCCTGTGATGGTTGAATAGGCCGCATTGACCTGACGGGGAAACCCTTTAAGTCGAATAAATGTTCCGAAAGAATGAATGATAGGACAGTGACAGATGACGAATGACGCCGCCACGCGCCTTGCCCATGCGCCAGCCGACCATCCGCCCGTGAAAGCCGCCAAAATCGGTCTTCTGGTTGCCAATCTGGGAACGCCGGACGCCACGGACTACTGGTCGATGCGCCGTTATCTCAACGAATTCCTGTCCGACGAACGCGTGATCGATATCGCGCGTTGGAAATGGCAACCGTTGCTCCAACTGATCATCCTGACCAAACGCCCTTTTACAAGCGGTGCGAATTATAAGACGATCTGGAACAATGAAGCCAATGAAAGCCCGCTGATGACGATCACCAAGCAGCAGGTGACCAAGCTGCGCGCAGCGGTTTCGGCACGCTACGGTGCCGAGGTGGTGGTCGATTACTGCATGCGTTACGGCAATCCTTCGACCCGTTCGGTGGTGGATCGCATGGTCGAGCAGGGCTGTGAAAAGATCCTCTTTGTGCCGCTTTATCCGCAATATGCCGGTCCGACCTCGGCCACGGCCAATGACGAATTTTTCCGCGCCTTGATGAAGCAGAAACGCCAGCCCGCTGCGCGCACAGCGCCGGAGTATTTCGATCGCCCCAGCTATATTGAGGCGCTCGCGAACTCGGTCGAGCGCGCCTATGCCAAGCTGGACACCAAGCCCGACGTGCTGGTGGCGTCGTATCACGGAATGCCTCGGCGCTACCTGATGGAGGGCGATCCCTACCATTGCCAATGCCAGAAAACTTCGCGTCTGCTGCGAGAGCGGCTCGGTTGGGACAAGGATGCGATTGATACGACCTTCCAGTCGGTCTTTGGCCGCGAGGTTTGGCTCAAGCCCTACACGGTCGAGCATGTCGCCGAGCTGGCCAAGGCGGGCAAAAAGAACATCGCGGTGATCTCGCCGGCCTTTTCCGCCGATTGCATTGAGACGCTTGAGGAAATCAACGGCGAGATTTGCGAAGCCTTCGAGCATGCGGGCGGAGAGACCTTCACCTATATCCCGTGCCTGAATGATGATGACCTACACATCGACGCGCTGATGGATCTGGTGCAGGATAACTTGGCGGGTTGGATCGAATAGACCCTATTCCAGCTCAAATCAGTCCAATCCAATCAATTTCGGCACCTGTGCCATATCAGTAAACAGCTCCGCGCCTTCTGCTGCAAGGCGTGGATGCGGCCCCTGCGGCGCATAGCCCAGACAGCGCATCCCGGCCGCCTTGGCCGCACGTGCGCCCGTCGCGCTGTCCTCGATCACCACGCATGCGCCCGGATCAGCCCCCACAGCAAGGGCGGCATGCAAATATAGCCTTGGATCGGGTTTTGGGCAGCCCATATCCTGCCCCGAGAACAGCCGTCCCTCCAGCCGCGCCTTGATGTCGGGATGCTGGCCCAACGTGGCTTCCATTTTGGCCATGCGCCCGTTCGAGCCAACCGCATAGGCGATACCCGCACCATCCAGCCGATCCAGCAGCTCCGCAATTCCCGGCATGAGCGCAACCCCCTCGCGCAGCCGTGCATAAAGCCGGATGTAATAGCTCTCGACCCAATCGTCGGGCAGGGTCGCGCCCATCTCGCGGGCCTGACGCGCTACGCCTTCGATCGTGCCGCCGATAAACATGCGCTCCATCGCGTCATGCGACATGGGCAGGCCATGCGCGGCAAGATCCTCGCCCAGAAGCTCAAAGGTCGCGGGCTCGCTATCCACCAGCACACCATCGCAATCAAACAGCACGGCTTGCACGTTCATTCGGGGGATTTCGCCAAAGTGACCAGCGTGTCGCCATAGCGGCGTTGGTCTATTTGCACCAATGGGGCGGGGATGATCGGTGCCACGCTTTCTTCCCAGACGACCATCGCGCCGGGGGCGATCCAGCCGCCTTCAAGGCACGAGGCAATCGCGCGTTCCCCAAGCCCCATCCCATAGGGCGGATCGAGGAAGATCAGGTCATAGCCAGCGCCTCGGCACGGCCCCATCTTGGTCGCATCGCGCCGCCAGACATCGGTGACGCCCATCGCGCGCATCGCCTCGATATTTTGGCGCATCAAGGCCCGCGCCACCGGTCCGTCATCGACGAAAGCAACCCGCGCCGCGCCACGCGACAGCGCCTCAAGCCCAAGCGCGCCAGTGCCCGCAAACAGATCCAGAACGCGGGCCTCGTTCAACGGATTGCCATGCCCGCCATTGATTAACAGGTTAAAGATGCTCTCGCGCACCCGGTCTGTCGTGGGGCGCAGATGCGCCTGAGCATCGCCCACCCCCACATCGGCCAGCTTCAAACCGCGCCGTGCGCCCCCAATGATCCTCATGTCAGCAAAGCTTTCAGGTTGGTTTCCGGATCAGCCACCTGTGCGGGGGTGACGGGCTTGCCGCCCTCGATCAGCCGCTTTCCGATCATGTAGGCGCGCGCATCTGAAATCGCATCGACCGCGATTAGCTGCCCATTGCGGAAATACCAGAAACTCTGCCCCTCGCCATCACGCGCGATGACCTCATCATATCCCGCACTTAGCCCGGCGATTTGAAGTTTGGCGTCGAATTGATCCGACCAGAACCACGGCTTGGGTGTATAATCCAGAGCCGCCCCCAGCATGTTCGCGGCCACCAATTCTGCCATATCAATCGCGTTGCCCACGCTTTCCAGCCGCAGCCTGCTATCCGCGTAGGGAAAGGACGCGCAA
>JAFGWK010000272.1 GCA_016937195.1 Paracoccaceae bacterium
CCTGTTTGGGGGCGCACAGAGGCGTGTTCATCGCGCCGCTGCGTGCCCCCTTTCCATTTGCGTGCATTTCGGTCAGGTTCCGCGCCATGAACAAATTGCGCCCCCAATTCTGGACGAAACCGCTTAAGTCGCTCAACCCTGCCGAGTGGGAAGCGCTGTGCGATGGCTGTGGCAAATGCTGCCTGAACAAGCTGGAATATGAGGATACGGGCGAGCTGGTTTTCACCCGCGTGGCCTGTCGATTGCTGGACGGCGAGACCTGCCGCTGCACGCAATATGATATTCGCCACCAATTCGTGCCCGAATGCGTGACGCTGAAACCCGCCAGCATTGCCGATATCGCTTATTGGATGCCCAAAACCTGCGCCTATCGTCTACGTTTTGAGGGCAAGCCCCTAGAAAGCTGGCACTATCTGATTTCGGGATCGCATGAAACCGTGCATGAGGCGGGTCAGTCCGTGCGTGGCTGGACCGTGCCGGAATTCGAAGTGCCCGAGGAAGACTGGGACGAATACACGATTGAGGATCTGTCATGAATTTTGCCTCCGATAACACTGCTGGCGCCCATCCCGATGTGATTGCAGCGCTTGGGGCGGCCAATGCTGGCCATATGCCCTCATACGGGGCCGATTTGCTGAGCGACGGCGTTCAGACCCGTATTCGCGAGATTTTTGAGGCCCCCGAGGCACGCGTCTATCTCGTGGCGACCGGAACGGCGGCGAATGCGCTGTCTTGTGCGCTGCTGACCCAGCCCTGGGGCGCGATTTTCTGCCACCGCAACGCCCATATCGAAGAAGACGAATGCGGCGCGCCGGAATTTTACACCAATGGCTCCAAGCTGGTGCTGGTCGACGGGGCAGACGCCAAGATGGACCCGACGGCGCTGGAACGCACAATTTCCCATACCGGGCGGGGCGGCATTCACAATGTGCAGCGCGGCATGGTGTCGATTACCAACGCGACCGAGGCGGGCGCGGTCTATACCCCTGCCGAAGTGTCTGCACTTAGCGACATCGCGCGCCGCTTTCACCTGCCGGTGCATATGGACGGGGCGCGCTTTGCCAATGCGCTGGTTGCCGCCGGGTGCACGCCTGCCGAGATGACGTGGAAGGCGGGCGTGGATGTACTGTCTTTTGGCGGTACGAAAAACGGCTGCATGGGCGTCGAGGCGGTGGTGATCTTTGATCCCAAACACGCCTGGGAGTTCGAGTTGCGGCGCAAGCGTGGCGGGCATCTGTTCTCGAAACACCGTTTTCTGGCCGCACAAATGCAGGCCTATCTGGCCGATGATCTGTGGCTTGATCTAGCGCGCCATGCCAATGATATGGCTGCGAAACTCTCTACTGGCATTCAGGCCATTCCCGGCGCGAAGCTGGTGCATCCGACACAGGCCAATGCGGTCTTTGCCGCGTTCCCGCGCGGGGCGCATAAGCGCGCGCAAGGGGCGGGGGCGTATTATTATCTCTGGCCGTTTGATCAATCGCTGGAGGGCGATGAAAGTGTACAGCTCGCCGCGAGGCTCGTGTGCAGTTGGGCTACCACGCCCGAAGAAATCGACGAATTTTTATCCCATCTACGCTGAAACACTGCGCCAGATATCAGCCATTAAAAACGCGCCGCAGATCCTCTCTGCGGCGCGTTTCAGTATTTCAGGGCAAGGCGCGCTCAGCCTTTGATCAGCCCCATGCTTTCGAGCTTGAGGATCACCTGATGGGCGCAGTGATCGACATCCACATCCTTGGTGTCCACGACCAGCTCGGCGTGGGTGGGCGCTTCGTAAGGGTCGGAAATCCCTGTGAATTCCTTGATCTTGCCCTCGCGCGCCAGCTTATATAGCCCCTTGCGATCACGCCTTTCGCATTCCTCCAGCGAGGTCGCGACATGGATCTCGACGAAGGCCCCGAACGCCTCGATCATCTCGCGCACGGTGCGCCGCGTCGCGGTGTAGGGCGCGATCGGCGCACAGATCGCGATGCCGCCATTCTTGGTGATTTCGCTGGCAACATAGCCGATGCGTTCGATGTTGAGGTCGCGGTGTTCTTTGGAAAAGCCCAGCTCGCTCGACAGGTGTTTGCGCACCACATCGCCATCCAGCAAGGTGACCGGACGCCCGCCCATCTCCATCAGCTTGACCATCAAAGCGTTGGCGATCGTCGATTTGCCCGAGCCTGACAGGCCAGTGAAAAACACCGTAAAACCCTGCTGGGCGCGCGGTGGCGAGGTGCGGCGCAATTCGCTCACCACTTCGGGGAATGAGAACCATTCGGGGATCTCCAGACCTTCGCGCAACCGGCGACGCAATTCGGTGCCCGAGATATTGAGGATGGTGACGTTGTCCCGATCTTCGATCTCGTCATTGGGCTCGTATTGCGCGCGTTCCTGCACATAGACCATATGTTTGAAATCGAGCATTTCGATGCCAATATCGGCCTGATTGGCGCGGAACAGGTCTTGCGCGTCGTAGGGGCCGTAAAAATCCTCGCCCGCCGAGTTCTTGCCCGGACCCGCATGATCGCGCCCCACGATGATATGCGTGCAGCCGTGGTTTTTGCGGATCAAGCCGTGCCAGACGGCCTCACGCGGGCCAGCCATGCGCATGGCAAGATTGAGCAGGCTCATCGTGGTGGTCGATTGCGGATATTTATCCAGCACCGCCTCATAGCAGCGCACGCGGGTGAA
>JAFGWK010000037.1 GCA_016937195.1 Paracoccaceae bacterium
GACAAGCTGCGCCACGGTCGAGCGTTTCTGACCGATCGCGACATAGAAGCAATGCATCTTATTGTCGGGCGAGGCGTCGTTATACGATTTCTGGTTCAGGATCGTATCGAGCGCGATCGCGGTTTTACCGGTCTGACGGTCACCGATGATCAATTCGCGCTGGCCACGCCCGATCGGGATCATGGCGTCGACCGATTTCAGGCCGGTTGCCATCGGTTCGTGAACCGATTTCCGCGGGATGATGCCCGGGGCTTTGACGTCGGCCACACGGCGCTCGGTGCTTTCGATAGCGCCTTTGCCGTCGATTGCATTGCCCAGACCGTCTACGACGCGCCCCAGCAGGCCTTTGCCAACCGGCACGTCCACGATCGAGTTCGTGCGCTTGACGACATCGCCTTCTTTGATGTCTTGGTCAGAACCGAAGATCACGACGCCGACATTGTCGGCTTCGAGGTTCAGCGCCATTCCGCGGATACCACCGGGGAATTCGACCATTTCACCGGCCTGCACATTATCGAGCCCGTAGACGCGCGCGATACCGTCGCCAACCGACAGCACACGACCGACTTCGGCCACTTGGGCGTCTTGCCCGAAATTCTTGATCTGGTCCTTGAGGATCGCAGAAATCTCAGCTGCTTGGATGCCCATTTATCCGACCTCTTTCATGGCGTTCTTGAGAGTAGCGAGTTTCGAGCGGATCGACGTATCGATCATGCGCGAACCCAATTTTACAATCATACCACCGATGAGGCTTTCATCGACAGCGGTGTCCAGTTTAACAGTTTTACCCGTTTGCTTATGCAGCGTTTCAGCCAGTTTCTTGGCTTGCGCGGCAGAGAGTTCCGAGGCCGAGGTGACCTCGGCCGTAACTTCGCCTTTGTAATCGGCGATCAGGTTGCTCAAAGCGACCAATAATTGCGGCAGCGTGAACAGGCGACGCTTGGCCGCCATCAGCTGCAAGCCGTTGCCCATCGCGCTGGACAGGCCCATCTTGCCTGCCAGTTCGGCGATGACCTGCATCTGCTCATCACGCGTGTAAACCGGCGAAACTGTCAGATCACGCAGATCGGACGAGCTTGCCAGCGCCTCGCGCAGCGCCGTGACATCGGCCTCTAGCGCGGGAATCGCTTTCGAGTCACTCGAAAGCTCAAAAATTGCGAGCGCATAACGCCCCGCGATGCTTGCGGAAATCGAAGCTGGTTCGGACACGTCCACCCTTCCGATGCTTGTTGCCCCCACCCCGCACCCGACGGGCCCGGTAGGAGGTCTCCCCCGGCGCGCAAATATCTATCGAGCACGCCACATATCGCAGAGGTGAGTAGCAGAGCAATTCCCCCCTCGCAACCGTCTTGAACACCAGAATGTGAGCGAATACCCGCATTTTATCTCTCGTCGCGGTAAGGTGACAACGCGTGCGCTCAAATGAGGGCGCTAACAGGAAAAAAATCGGGCGCGGCAGCGAATCCGAACCGGGGTCTTAAGATAAGGTGAATCACCCAGCCCCCTGCTCTGCGGCGATCCAGGTTTTCGGCTACCCCGAATAACGCGCCCGCTAAATCGGTTCAGAGACCGGCTTGACCGCGCCTTCCAGAATCGACAGCGGACGGCGTACTTTTGACCCCAATCCGGAATCCGGGCGCGCATGCACCTGCTTTGAGACCTCAAGCACGATCACCCCCGCCGCCAGCACGCCCGACACTTTGGTGCCCACACGTTCCCACATCGCCGAAGAGCGCAGCCAGAAGCGGCGATGGCTGGGCGGTATATAAAGAGCCGCTGTCTGACGTTCGGGCACAAATCCCGAGCGGCGCGCGAGTTGATCAAGCTGGCCGCCGGTGAACGGTTTGCCAAAGCCAAAGGGCGTGGATTCACTCGGCGCCCAAAGCCCGGCGCGATTGGGCACGATGAACAACGCCCGCCCCCCCGGCCCCAGCACGCGCCAACATTCCGCCATCAACGCCTCGGTATTATCCGAAGTCTCCAAGCCATGCATAACAATCAAGCGATCCATTCGGCCGGTCTCGATCGGCCAGCGGGTTTCTTCGCACAGCACCGACACATTGGGCTGCCCAGCGGGCCACGGCATGACGCCCTGCGCGGCCGGCATCAACGCGATCACCCGCCGCGCAGGTTCCAGATAGGGGCGCAGCAACGGCGCGGCAAAGCCGTATCCCGCCACCGTTTGCCCCACCATTGCAGGGCCAGTCGCAGGCCACAGCCCCACCACCTTGTCGCGAATTGCCCGCTGGGCGGCGCGGCCAAGTTGCGTGCGATAATAGAAATTTCGCAGATCGAGCACGTCGAGATGCATTGCGTGTCGGTCCTCCTTCGGCTTAGCTTGGGTCCAAGATAGTCATTGCGGTAGAAAACACCATGTCCGTCGAATTGCTGATCGTTCCCTGTCTCACCGATAACTACGCCTATATTGTGCATGAGGCGGCGACCGATACCACAACCGTGATTGACGTCCCCGAGGCCGCTCCGGTTCTCAAGGCGCTGAGCGAACGCGGCTGGAAAGCGAATTTGATCTTGCTCACACATCATCACGCCGACCACATTGATGGCGCGCAGACTTTGGCGGCGGCGACGGGGGCGAAAATTTTGGGCGCGGCGGCAGATGTTCATCGCCTGCCACGACTGGCCCAAGCACTCCATCCCGGTGAAACGATCCCGATCGGCATGGAAAAGGTCGAGGTCATGGATGCGCCCGGTCACACAGTCGGCCATATCGCCTATTATTTCCCAGAGGCGGGGCTGCTGTTTTCCGGTGACAGCCTGATGAGCTGGGGCTGTGGGCGGTTGTTTGAGGGCTCGGCGGCGCAGATGTTTGAAACCTTGCAGCGCTTTAGCGAGTTGCCCGATGAAACGCTGGTTTGCTCGGGGCATGAATATACCGAGGCGAACGGGCGCTTTGCGCTCAGCCTTGAACCTGAAAACCCCAACCTGCTGGCGCGCATGGCCGAGGTGCGCGAGACCCGCGCCCAGATGCGCCCGACCCTGCCCGTCGAGCTGGGTCTGGAGAAAGTCACCAACCCGTTCCTGCGCGGGGATGATCCGAAACTGCGCGCGGCGCTTGGCCTGCCTGCGAATGGCACCGCCCTTGAGGCCTTTACCGAGGCGCGCGCGCGCAAAGATCGGTTCTGAGACTCGGGCGCACCCGCCCAAGCCATCAGATCAGGCGTTCAATTCTCGCGCGGTGATCTGGTAAACGAACGCCTCCGGGTCCAACGAGTCTTGTCGTTTGCCCTCAATTTCAGCCTGCGGATACATCAGATAGGGCAGCATCGGCTTGCTAGAACCGGGCAGCGCCACGTCATGAGCGTAGTTATAGGCGACCCAGTTGCCTTCCCACGACCCGAACAGCGCGCGACGCACATCGACGACCTTGGGATTGTCTAGCGCAAGATGCCCCGCGCCCTCTTGCAACATGACTTTGCGCACATCCGCCGGGTCCACCGCGACCCAACCAAAACCCGTCAAGAACACTTCCGCCCGGCAATGCTGGGCTTTACTGATATCGGGGGAATTCGCGCCAAGGCTTTTATAGCCAAATTTCGAGGGTGCCACGCGGATACCATAGACATCGCGCGCCGGCAGCCCCGCAGCACGCGCCAGCCCAACATATAGCGCGTTGAGATCGGCGCATTTCCCGCTGAGATCGCCCATCGCCAGCATCGAGGCCACGTCGCCCAAGCCACAGCCCCGCGTCTTGGGATTGCGCGCGGTATTCTCGACGATCCATTCGTAAATGCGGCGTGCGCGATCCAGATCGGATGTTGCGCCCTTGGTGATCTCATCGGAGGTCTGCTTCACCAACCCGTCAGTCGGGATCAGATGCGTCGGCGCGGTGTAGCGGGCGTGATCCTGCGCGCTCAGCGGCGCAACGTCGCCGGGGGCGGATAGTTTGACCGCGCGGTTCTGCGTCGCAGCCATTGTGCTCAGTTCAAAGCTGCGCGCCTCGCGGCCACCCTTCCAAATCGCATGCACAAAGCTCTCGCCCTTGACCGGGTCGGTCTGCACGCTGGCGCTGTCGGCATTGCCCGTCCAGCTCATCGCACCCGGCTTCATCCAATCTGCCGCCGTGACCGAAGGCACAGGCAGCCAAAGCTGTGCACCCGTCTCGCTGGCGCGCAGCGTGACGCGGGTGCGCAATTCAAAATGACGCCAGCCATCGGGTTTGGGCGTGAAACCTGCGCACGCGATGGATGGCAGCATCGCGCCAAGCGCAGAGGCCGAACTGATCTTCATAAGGGTACGTCTGGTGATCTGCATGCGCGCGCTCCATGTGTTTTGGCGCGTCTGTAGTCGCGCCCCCACCCAAGAGCAAGGCCGCGAGCCCCTCTCGCCCTGCTTGCATCCAAAACCCGTAGAGGCGATACCTATTGCGCCTGTTCACAAGTCCAGTCCCCATGCCGTTCCCAGTTTCATCCCGCAAAGTCCGCCAACAATTACGCCGCTTCGGCCCCTCAATGGGGCGCCGACCGGGGATTGATATTCTGCGCGGTGCAATCGGGGCCGGGTTGGCAATTTTTCTTGTCACCTTCATCGTCGCCACCCTGCCCCATTCGCGTCAGGCGGGAATTTATCTGGTGTCCTCCTTTGCCTCGACGGCGGTGTTGCTTTTTGTGCTGCCCAATTCGCCGCTTGCGCAGCCTTGGGCCTCGATGATGGGAATGTTGATTTCTGCTGTGGTGCCGATATTGGTGTTGCAGATGATCCCGCCCCCTTATGCTGACGGGCTAGCCGTGGCGGCCGCGATTGCCACGATGATGGCCGCGCGCGCGTTGCATCCGCCGGCTGCGGGGATCTCGCTATTGGTGGTGCTCGAACATGAGGCGGGGCGTCACCTAGGCCTTGGCTTTGCGGTGTTTCCCATCGCCACGCTGACAGCCGTCTTGATTGTCTTTGCGATGATCTACAACCGCCTCTTCGGCATTTCTTACCCGACGCGGCCACTGTCTTCAAACACAGCTCAAGAGTTGCGCGCGCGCGGTCCGGCCCGCGCGCTGAGCCAGCGTGACCTGGCCGATCTGCTCGTCGAGTTCAACCAATCCGCAAACCTCGCCCCCGCCGATCTGGCGCGACTGATGGCCGCCGCCGAACATCGCGCCGCCGAAGCGCTTCTCGCAGACACGCTGGTACGCGATATCATGACCCATAACCCCGTCACCGTGACCCCCGAAGCCCCGCTGAGCGAGATCGTGCGCAAGATGACGGCGCTGGATGTGCACACGCTGCCGGTGGTCGATAGTCTTGGCCATTATCTGGGTGTCGTCGATCAGCATGATGCGCTTGAAGAGCTGTTCAAAGAGTTCGATCTGTTGCGCCGCCCCTTCCGGTTTCGCGCCGCCCCACCCGAGGCCGAGGCCCGCACAATCTTTCACACCGATATCCAAACCGTTGAAGGCGACACACCCGTGGGCGCGCTGCTGGAACGGCTTGCGCGGCGCAAGGCGCGCGTCGTGCCCGTAACCGACGGCAGTCGGCTGACGGGTATTTTAACGCGCACCGACATTATGGCGCTGCTGCTCAAACATTCTCCTGCGGCGCATCCCGAAGATGACCGTGAGAACAAAGACAGTGCGCCCGAGCCCCCCACCGACGCGCGCGCAGACACGCCCTCAGCCGATGCCGTGCACGTCACGACAAACGATGGGTCAGGCGCGCCAGATCCGTCGGCGCAGGGTCAAACCGTTCGCGATCCGGCCGCACCTGCCCTGCCCAACACGCCCCCGCGTTAAGATGCTTGATCCGCCCCTGCGCCGAGTCGCACAGGATTTAAGCAGTACTCTTGAAACACCACACGCCCCGCCCCATTTGGGATGCGTAACCCGCAAACCCCCAAGATATTGCGCAAGCTAGGTGCGTCAGCGC
>JAFGWK010000273.1 GCA_016937195.1 Paracoccaceae bacterium
AAAGCTGCGCCCAAGGCTGACGCCGCCGTGATGGAAGCCGATGATCTCAAAGTGATCACAGGTCTGGGTCCGGCAGCTGAGAAAAAGCTGAACGAAGCGGGTGTCACCACCTTTGCGCAACTCGCCGCGATTGATCCCGAAGCCTTCGAGGCCGTCAGGGTCAAGGCAGACTGGGTCGCGCAGGCTCAAGACCTCGCGAAATAAGGAGAGAGAAGCATGGCACATAAAAAAGCAGGCGGTTCCTCCCGTAACGGTCGCGACTCTGCGGGTCGCCGCCTTGGTGTGAAACTGTTCGGTGGCCAGGAAGCAATTCCGGGCAACATCATCGCACGTCAGCGCGGCACCAAGTGGTGGCCGGGCGAGGGTGTCGGTATGGGCAAGGATCACACCATCTTCGCAGTTTGCGAAGGTAAGGTGACCTTCCGCAAGGGCCTCAAGGGGCGCACCTTTATTTCGGTCCTTCCCGCTCAGGAGGCGGCCGAGTAAGCCGAAAATTCCGGTAAAAATTTGGGGGATCGGCTGTAAGGCCGGTCCCCTTTTTCATATTTCCGCCTTGCAGTTTTGACACAAATAAAATGGTTCGGGGATGAAACTGTCATCTGCGCGCCCTATTTTGAAAGTATCGGCTTTGGGAAAGAGGAGCCCATAGCCTTAGCGTTCGAGGAGGAGCGCCCATGTATCAGGATACAATTTCCACCCAACCGGTGATCGAGGCGGAGCGCTTTAAATTGCGTCCGTTGCGTCGTTCGGATGCGGGTCTGATTGCGCTATATAGTGCGGATAAACGCGTTGCCGAAGGCACGCGCGCCATTCCCCATCCGCTCCCCCCAGGCACCGCCGAAAATTTCATCGCGCGCGCGCAAGCCGAGGATCGTGTCGAAGATGTCTGGGCGCTGGATGGCTCGGCGCATGGTTTGGCGGAAGTGCTGGGCGTGGTGTCGCTGACGCATCTTGAGGGCGATCAATCCGAGGTTGGCTATTGGATTGGTCCGGGGTTTTGGAATACCGGCATGGCCTCGCAGGCCGTGGCGGCATTGGTTGAGGCCAATCCGCATAACGCGCGCACGCTGTTTGCCGAGGTGTTTCAAGACGATCCAGCCTCAGCGCGGGTGCTGACCAATTGCGGCTTTGACTATCTGGGCGACGCTGAAAGCTGGTCGTTGGCGCGGGGCCGTCATGTGCCCACTTGGACATACTTGCGCAAAATGTGAGGGGGTGTCGGGGAGGGCTGGCCCTCCCCGAGCCCCACCCACCGGAAGGGGCGCGGCCCCTCCGGGCCTCCCCGGAGTATTTCGAGCCAAATGAAGCCGGACCGTATTCAGACAGAGCGTTTGGTGCTGCGACCGCTGCTTGTGACAGATGGCGCAGCGATCGCCCGCGCGGCAAATGATCTCGAGATCGCGCGTTGGCTTGTGCGAATGCCCCATCCCTATGCACCAGAAGATGCCGACGCTTTCGTGCATGAGAACTTGAGCAATGCCGGGACGGTTTGGGTGATCGAGGCGCAAGGCCATTTTGCCGGCATCATCGGAACCAAGGGCGAATTCGGCTATTGGTTGGCGCGCACCGCTTGGGGGCAGGGCTATGCGACCGAGGCCGGGCGTGCGGTTCTGTCGTGTGTATTTGCACGTAGTGATCAGCTTCATATTGATGCAGGCCATTTGGCGGGCAATGTGCGCTCGCGCCGCGTTCTCGACAAGCTCGGGTTCCATCAAACGGGGCAAGATCAACGATTCGTGCCCGCGCTCGGGCATGAGTGTGACCATGTTACGATGCGCCTGAGACGCGCGTCTTGGCAAGTTATGACCAGCGCGGCAGCATCGGGCTGACAGTCCAGACATGCGCAATAGGCGAGATCTGCGGTTTCGCCCTTCCTCTTGATCAAAATATCCCGGGGGTATGGGGGCAGAGCCCCCATGCAACGCTTGATCTGAGCGCGCAGGCGGCGTATCCCCGCGCCTTAGCCAATCAAGGGGCAAGCTGATGAAATTTCTCGATCTCGCCAAGGTCTATATCCGCTCGGGTGGCGGCGGTGCGGGCTGTGTCTCGTTCCGGCGCGAGAAATATATCGAATTTGGCGGCCCCGATGGCGGGGATGGCGGCAAAGGCGGCTCGGTTTGGGTCGAGGCGGTCGAGGGGCTCAATACGCTTATCGACTTTCGCTATCAGCAGCATTTTTTCGCAAAGACCGGCCAACACGGCATGGGCAGTCAGTGCACGGGTAAGGATGGCGCGGATGTTGTGCTGAAAGTGCCGGTGGGCACTGAGATTTTGGATGAAGACGAAGAAACCTTGATCGCGGATATGACCGAGGTCGGGCAGCGCGTTTTGCTGGCCAAGGGCGGTAACGGCGGTTGGGGGAACCTGCATTTCAAATCTTCGACCAACCGCGCGCCGCAACGCGCCAACCCCGGACAAGAGGGGGTCGAGCGCACGATTTGGCTGCGTTTGAAACTGATCGCGGATGCCGGTCTTTTGGGTATGCCGAACGCTGGCAAATCGACATTTCTGGCGGCGGTCTCCAACGCCAAACCCAAGATCGCGGATTACCCGTTTACCACTTTGGTGCCCAATCTGGGCGTTGTCGGCGTGGATGGGCGAGAGTTCGTGATTGCCGATATTCCGGGGCTGATTGAGGGGGCGTCCGAGGGGCGCGGCCTTGGTGATCAGTTCTTGGGCCATGTCGAGCGCTGCTCGGTCTTGCTGCACTTGGTGGATGGCACGTCGGAAACGGTGGCGCAGGATTGGCGCATCATCACCGATGAGCTGGCGGCCTATTCGCCCGAATTGGCCGAACGCCCCCGCGTCACGGTTCTCAACAAGATTGACGCGCTGGACGCGGAAACCCGCGCCGAGCGTTTGGCCGAATTGCAGGCCGAAACGGGCGCGCGCGTGCTTGAGATGTCGGGCGTCTCCAAAGAGGGCGTGACGCAGGTTCTGCGCGCGCTTTGGGCGCAGATCGCAGCTGCCAAGCCCAAGTCCCAAGAGGATACCCCGTGGACACCGTAAGCCTTCCTGATCTCGGCAATGCCACGCGGCTTGTGATCAAGATTGGATCGGCCTTGCTGGTCGATCAAGACGGTCTGCGCGAGGGGTGGCTACAGGGGCTTGCGCAGGACGTGGCGGGTTTGCGCGCGCGTGGCAAGGGCGTGGTGATCGTATCCTCGGGGTCTATCGCGTTGGGGCGGCGGGTGCTGGGTTTGGGGACGGGCACGCTGCCGCTTGAACAAAGCCAAGCAGCGGCTGCGGTCGGTCAAATTCGCCTAGCGCGCGCCTATGAACAGGTGCTTGGGCCGCATGGGGTGATCACGGCGCAGGTTTTGGTGACGCTTGAAGACACGGCGGATCGGCGGCGCTATCTGAATGCACGCGCGACGCTTGAGACTTTGATGAGCCTTGGCACGGTGCCAATCGTGAATGAAAACGACACGGTGGCGACTGATGAAATCCGTTTTGGTGACAATGACCGTTTGGCGGCCCAGATCGCAGTGACGATTGGCGCGGATCAACTGGTGCTGCTGTCTGATGTCGACGGGCTTTATACGGCCAACCCAAAGACCGATTCCAGCGCGCGCCACCTGCCGATCGTCGAGCACATCACCCCTGAGATTGAGGCGATGGCAGGCGATCCGGTTTCAGGACTTTCGAAGGGTGGGATGAAGACCAAGCTGTTGGCGGCAAAGACAGCCGTTGCGGCGGGCTGTGCGCTTGCGGTTGCTGATGGGTTTGTGAACCGCCCGCTGTCGGCTCTGCAATCGGGCGCGCGTAGCACGTGGTTCCTGCCCGAGGGCGACCCGCAAGCCGCGCGCAAACGCTGGATCGGCGCGATGAAGCCGCGCGGGGAGTTGTTTGTCGATGCGGGCGCTGTGATGGCGTTGCAATCGGGTAAATCTTTGCTGCCGGCGGGCATTACCAAGATTGTCGGGCGTTTTGGCCGTGGGGAACCCGTGGCCATTGCCGGGCCGGATCGCGCGATTTTGGGCAAGGGCCTTGTGCGCTACACCGCCGAAGAGGCGCGCCAGATTGCGGGGCATCGCTCGGGCGAGATTGAAGCTATACTGGGCTATCCGGGGCGTGCTGCGCTGATTCATCGTGATGATATGGTGATCGGCTGAGAGGCCGTTGCCGCATTTTCTAATTTACCAAGACCGAGCCTGACCAAGATTCTGTCTGATCTGATGTCAAATATCCGCAGCATTTGCATCGCGCCTGCAATCGGCCTATGTGAGAGCGAACCTGCAATCGCAAAGGGACGTCCTATGCGCGATCTCAAAATGCCCGGCGACCGTCACCCCGAAAAGGCGCATCGCACCAGCAACGCTCAGCCCAAGAAACCCGACTGGATCCGCGTCAAGGCGCCGGTCTCGGAAGGGTATAAAAAGACCCGTGAGATTTTGAAGACCAACAAGTTGGTCACGGTCTGCGAAGAGGCGGGCTGTCCCAATGTCGGTGAGTGCTGGAGTCAAGGCCACGCCACGATGATGATTATGGGCGAGATCTGCACGCGCGGTTGCTCGTTCTGCAACGTCGCGACGGGGCGCCCCGATGCGCTGGATACGTTTGAGCCGGGGCGTGTGGCGCATGCGGTGCAGACGCTGGGCCTTAAACATGTGGTGATTACCTCGGTCGATCGCGACGATCTGGGCGATGGCGGGGCCGAGCACTTCGCCCAGACGATCCGCGCCGTGCGCCACCGCGCGCCCGACACGACGATTGAAATCCTGACCCCCGATTTTCTGAAATGTGCGCCCGAAGCGCTGGAAAAAGTGGTCGAGGCGCGCCCGGATGTGTTCAACCACAATCTGGAAACCGTGCCCGGTCTTTATCCCGGTGTGCGCCCCGGTGCGCGCTATTTCCACTCGCTGCGCCTGTTGCAGCGCGTGAAAGAGCTGGACCCGGCGATGTTCACCAAATCGGGGATCATGGTCGGCCTTGGCGAGCAGGCCCATGAGGTGCGTCAGGTGATGGATGATATGCGCTCGGCGGATGTCGATTTCCTCACCATCGGGCAGTATCTGCAGCCCACGCCGAAACACCATGCGGTCGAGCGGTTCGTCACGCCCGACGAGTTCAAAGCCTATGAAAAAGCTGCGTTTGGCAAAGGGTTCTTGATGGTGTCGGCAACGCCGTTGACCCGGTCGAGCTATCATGCGGGCGATGATTTTGAGCGCATGCGTGACAACCGGATGGAAAAACTCGGGCGGGTCTAAGCGCTGCGAGGGACCCAGCTTGCGCTGGCCCGCGTTAGGGGCTGCACTCCTGTCTGAAAGGACCCTTGATGCAGCGTTTCCATTGCCCTGCCTGCGCCAGCGAAATCTGGTTTCACAACACCGATTGCCTGCATTGCGGGGCGGGGTTGGTCTGGCGTCCCGAAACGGGCGGCGGGGCGTTTTGGCAAACCGATCCAGAACGCAGGTATTGCGCCAATCGCGACGTGATCCGCTGTAACTGGGAGGCGATGGCCGGACAGGATCTGTGCCGCTCGTGTCGCCATACCACGGTTGTGCCCAATCTCTCGGTGCCGGGCAATGACGTGAAATGGGCACGCTTTGAGACGGATAAGCGCGCGCTTCTGGCGCTGCTGGACACGCTGGGTTTGCCCCTTGAGGATGCCAGCGGCGCGCCAAGCCCGCGGTTTGAGTTTCGATCTGATCCTGTTGACCCTTCTGCTCCGCGTGTGCTGACGGGGCATGCCGATGGGGTGATCACGCTGAATATCGCAGAGGCCGATGATGCCGAGCGCGAGCGTGTTCGCACCCAGATGGGCGAGCCTTACCGATCTTTACCGGGCCATTTGCGCCACGAGGTTGCACATCACTTCTGGCAGGTTCTGGTGCAGAACGATCCGCAATGCCTGCAAGCGATCCGTGCGGTGTTTGGCGACGATCGCGCCGATTATCGCGCGGCTTTGGCGGCGCATTACCGCAATGGCCCGCGCTCTGATTGGGCGCAGTTTTACGTCTCGGCTTATGCCTCATCCCATCCGTGGGAGGATTTCGCCGAAAGCTGGGCACATGTGTTGCATCTTCTGGACGGGCTGGAGACGGCGACCGCCTATGGGTTGCTTGGCCCCACGGGGTTGCCCAGCGATGCGGGTGCGCTGTTGGGCGTTTCGATGGAGCGCCTTTCCAAGCCGTGGATCAATCTCTCGATTGCGCTCAATGCGGTGAACGCGGCGATGGGCCATTCCAGCTTTTATCCCTTCGTTTTGCGCGCGCCGGTGATTGCCAAGCTCGAATCGATCCGGGCGCTAATTTCGCAGGCCAGACAGGGCAATGGGGCCTCTTGACCCTATTTCAAGATCACGACAGTTCACAGGCGCGCGAGAGGGCTGCGACAAACTGGCCGTTTGCGTGGACGGGGGCTGCGTGCGGGCTATACCCATCTTAGCGGCGCCGTGCGGGTGGCCGCTATCGCGCCAAATCGCGATACCTGCCCTTTCGTTCGGACCTTGCCCAAGATGGAAACCACCTTCGCAGATTTTATGGCGCGCATCGATTTCGCGCTGATAACGAGTCTTCACATCATCTATCCGCCACTTACGATCGGCCTGTCGCTGTTGATCTTCTTTTCCGAGTGGCGCTGGCTGCGCACTGATCAAGAAAAATGGTATCGCCTGACGCGGTTTTTCGAAAAACTGTTCATCATCAATTTCGGCGCGGGTGTGGCCACCGGGGTCACGATGGAAATGGCCTTTGGCATCCTGTTTGGGCCGTTCTCGACGGCGGCGGGGCCGGTGTTCGGCCATATGCTGGGCTTTGAGACGATCACCGCGTTTATGTATGAGGCGGGGTTCGTCGGGCTGATGATCTTTGGCTGGCACAAGATCGGGCGCCGGATGCACCTGTTTGCGACATTCAACGTGGCGCTGGCTTCGTTCCTGTCGGCCTTTTGGATCATCGCCGCCAATAGCTGGATGCAAAGCCCGGCTGGCGTGAAAATGGTGGGTGGTCAGTTTCTGGTCAGCGATTGGTTGCAGATCATCTTCAACCCCGACTCGATGACCGCGATTCCGCATATGATTGTGGCCTGTCTGGAGCTGAGCCTGTTCTTCGTGGCGGCTGTGTCGGCGAGGCAGTTGCTCAAGCAGCGCAATGTGTCGGTCTTTGCGCCCGCGCTGCGCCTTGTGTTGCCGGTCATGCTGATTGTCGCGCTGGGGCAAATCTGGATCGGCGACAGCCTTGGGCGCACCGTGGCGCAAGAGCAACCCGCAGCTCTTGCCGCGATGGAGGGGCATTTCAAAACCGATAATCCCGATGGCTCGCCCAACACGAAATGGAACGTGGTGATGTGGCCTAACGCGGATAAATCCGACACGGTTTGGGCGTTCGGAATTCCCCATGTTTTGAGCGTTCTGGAAGATCATAAATGGGTCAGCCGCGTACCCGGTCTTGATCAGTTCAAACCGGAAAACCGCCCGCCTGTCGTTGTGCCGTTTTATTCGTTCCGCGTGATGGTGGCGATCGGGTTTGCGCTGTTTGGCGTGTCGGCTTGGGGGCTGTGGTTGATGCTGCGCGGGCGGCTGGCCAATCGCAAGATTTCTGATTTCGAAAACCGTTGGTTCCTGCGCGCGGTTCTGGCCTCGGCGTTCTTGCCCTATCTGGCGATCTGGACGGGCTGGTGGACGCGCGAGGTGGCGCGCCAACCCTGGGTCGTTTACGGGCTGATGACGGTGCAGGAAGGGCGCTCACAACTTAGCGCAACAGCCGAAGTAGTGTGGTTCATCGGTTTTGCGATATTTGGCTTTGGGGTGTTGTTTGCAACTGGGTATTTCCTGTTCAAGGTGATCGCGAAAGGCCCGGATATGGAGACGAAAATCCCGCGCGAGCGCGACGAGCATCACCAAAGCCTTGGCACTTTGCCGCCCATCGAAACTGCTGCAGACGCGCAATAAGGAGCGATGACAATGCAATTTTCTCGTATGATCAAGACGCTTCTGGTCGCGCTCTCTTTGATGTTCAGCCTCGCCGTTGCGCCTGCATTTGCCCAACAAGACGCACCGATCGGACATGAGGGGGCGCCCAGTGTCAAAGGCACGCAAGCCCCCGCCTTGCCGGGCACTGGCGGGTTCTGGAGCACACAATCACAGACCCAATCGGTGCCGCTAACCTTTCGCCAGCTACATGATAAAGTTCAGGCGAATGACCCCGAATTAAGCGCTGGCCAAAAGCATGAACTCCTGCGTAACGCTTTATATGAGCACAATATTCTGGCACTTGCCTGGGGCGTGGCGCTGGCGTTGAGCGTGACGATCTATCTGATCCTTGATGGCGCCGATCTGGGGGCGGGGATCATTTCGCTGTTTTATGGCGACGATCAGACGCGCGGGGCGATCATGGCCTCTATGGCAGGCACTTGGGACGCCAATGAGACATGGCTCGTCGTTGCAGGCGGGATCTTGTTTGGCGGGTTTCCTTTTATCTACGGCTCGGTGTTTCACTACCTGATGTTGCCGCTGATGGTGATGCTTTTGGGGATCATGCTGCGCGCCGTTTCGCTGGAGTTTCATCACCACGCAGCACGTTCGCAACGCTTCTGGGGCTTGGGATTTGCCGCAGGTTCGCTGGTTGTGGCCTTTATCATCGGCGCGGCGGGCGGGGCGGTGTTGGACGGGGTGCAACTGACCCCGCGCACGGTGAGCTATGCGGGTGGTGGCACGGTTTTGGAATTCACCGGTGGCGTCTTTGACTTCATCAGCCCTTTCAGTATCTGGACCGGGATCGTGGGCGTCATCACTTCGGTCTTTGCCGGGGCGCTCTATCTGCGTGCGCGGTTCGTGCATGACAGCCCGGTGCGCACCGATATGAAAGACTGGGTGAATGGCAGTTTTATCGTGCTGGTGATCGCCTCGGTGATTACACTTGCTTGGATCTGGCTGCGCTTTCCTTGGGCGGCGGAAAAATGGACCGGCACGTGGATTTGGGGCTGGGGTGTGATTGCGGCGTGGATCTTGTTCACGCTGTGGAACATCTGGGATTGTACCCAGCGCGAACGCGATGTTGCGGCGATGGTGTGGTATGCGGTGATGACGGGCTCGTCGCTCGGGGCGATGGCGCTGACCGTTTATCCGTGGCTCGTGCCGGGCACGTGGACGGTCTATGATGCCGCTGATCCGTCGCTGTCGCTGGTGGGCTTTACCGTGGCGATGGGCGGGTTCATCCCGGTGATCTTGATCTATAACTGGTATCAGATCTGGGTGTTCCGCGATCGGCTATCGGCCCTTGGTACTTTCGATCACCACTGAACAATCGCGGCCCCGAAAGAGATTTCGGGGCCGTTTTCTAAGTTGGCTTATCCGATCAACTATGTTCGGAAATCTGGTAATCGCGCGCGATCCCGCCCGAGACCTGTCCCCAATGCGAGGCCTTTGTGCGTGCTTGATGGGTCTCAAAATCGGCCCGCGTGGCAAAGCGTTCGTGCAACTCCCATACCATCGGATCGCTTGATTGCGTGACTTCAAAATGCTCGCAGCCCGGTTCAAGACGGGTGAGGCGGATATGTTCAGGCAGGTGGGTGCGCACGATTTCAAGCTGCGTGCTATCGGTGCAGATCAGTCGGCCCGTGAGGGTCAAAGGCATGGCAAAGCTCCCGCAAAATGAAAACGCCCGGCGCGGCGCAGGGCCGTCCGGGCGTCAAAGCTAGGCGATCATGTGCGCCTGTGTCGAGCCTGATCAGAAACTCATGACGGTGGTGTCATCTGCAATCAGCTCAGCCCCCATCACGTCAGGCTTGGCGGCGGTGACGCCATTCATCAGCACCGAGGCATCCGCCCCTTTGCCGGGCAGGTAGATCGCGCAGACCTCGGCCTTCACGTTCTGTTTCTCAATCATCATCTTGAGCAGTCCCTGCGGGCTTGCCCCTTTCGGTGCCTGTCCGGCAGTCGCGCTTTCGGGCGCGTCCTTAAGGGCGATATCGGCCGCGGGACCGCACAACAGCACTTGCGCTTCAGCTCCCTTGGCGACTGCATTCATCGTGAGAACCATCGCCATAAGCTGCGTTTGTGGCTCGGGGGCGGTCAGAATGGTGATCAGCTTCTTTTGGCTTTCCGCTGCTGCGGGCAGCGCGGCGAGTGTGAGTGCGGCAAGTGAAAAGGTCGTAGCTAGAAGGGTCTTTTTCATCGAATTCTCCCATGTGGAACGGCCAAGCGGCCAGTGATAACATGGGTGTGAACATATATCGCGAATGCTTAATTGCGGCTGAGGCAGGTTGACGCGCGACCGATACGCGCAGCGGCACGATTTTATTGGTCGGGG
>JAFGWK010000038.1 GCA_016937195.1 Paracoccaceae bacterium
ACTCGCCCGTAAACTGATTTGCAATCACATCCGAGGTCTTTCCTTGGCTCAAAATTGCCAAGCAAAACGGCTGCTAGTCTGAGGGGGCCTCAGTTGGCCTGCCTTGCGCATATCCAGCCGTTCTTTTTCTGCGCCTTCAACCCAGGGCTGCATTCAAAAATTTCGATGCATTTTGAAGGGGTCACTTAAAGATATGATCGAATGTCATGGCAGCAATCTGAAGTTGAGATTGGGCGCGTAAATGTGATCAATAAGTCTCTGTTTTATAGGATTGTTTGGGCTTTGTGGCGGGTCCGAAGATTGGCGCAGTGTTGTGTCTGAAGGCTGTTGGTGGCGCTCAGATATCTTGTTGATATTCGGCAACACGCGAAGGTTGTGGTGAATTTGCCTAATTTCGGACAAGATTCGATCTTAATAACAATTTTATGGCCGTGAGCCAAAGCAAGAAACGTGCGTGAAGGTCAAGTATGTTGTCGCATGCAGTAGTGGCAATGAAATCGATAGCGGGAGCGGAATAATGATTTTGGTATATATGATCGCAGGAGCTACCGTAGGCCTCCTTGCCACCATCATCGCAGCGTTGTTGCGTGGAAACTCGATGTTGTCGTCGCTGAAGCTGCAGGTGGTCGACCGCGTGAAGCATCTGTTTGGCCGGGGTGATACGCCCAAGCCTTTGGCCATCAATGACAGCAAGAGCCTCGCGGTGACCACTGTCCAAGAAGTGCTTCCGGAAATTGTTCTTGATCATGGCCCGTTGCGCATTCTCGCAGTGGACGATGACCCTTTCATCCTTGGTCTTATACCGATCATCGCGGGCAATGCCGGGTTTGCGGATATCACGGTAGCATCTTCTGCAGAGGCTGCGCTTGATCTTATCATCACGAGAAAAGCTCCGTTCGACTGTCTCGTGCTGGATATTCGGATGCCTGGAATGGACGGAATTGATCTATGTGCTCATGTGCGCGAAATTCCTGCTTACAAAGATGTCCCAATCATCATGCTGACCGCGATGAGAGACATGGATCATCTTGAGCGGGCCTTCAAAGCAGGCGCGACTGATTTTGCGACCAAGCCGTTTGAGGTCGCTGAGTTCGAGGCTCGCCTTTCAGCGCTTTCCCAACAGTGCCAAGCCCGTCGAACCGAGCATTTGACGGATGTGAACGAAACTTCGAAGCTGCAAGACGATCAGATAAAACCTGAACTGTTCGATGATTTAGCTCTTGGGGTAGTGACGAACCTGATCTCACACCGATCCATTCGCAACTATCTACAGCAATTGTCGGCCTTTTCCGCGACAGATGCCCGCGTTAGAGCCGTCAAACTTGATCAGTTTTCTCTGATATCTGAAAAAACGACGGCAAAGAAATGCTTTTCGGTCTTGTCTGAGGTGGCTGATATTATCGGAGAGGTCTTTGCATCAAGCAAGTTTGCAATGGCCTATTCCGGCAACGGAGTCTTTGTTTTGGTGTCTAACCAAAATTCTGAATTGGCGGCCCATGACCTAGAAGAGGAGTCTCAGGCCATTTTGAACAGTCGTTTGTCGGAGCTGGGAGTTGAACTTGACACCAGGTTCAGTGTTTCGGTCGGTGCGTCGGTACAGCCGCAAGTTCTTGTGTCTAATCGAGCCGACAAAGCGATCTTTTATGCCATCTGCAATGCGGAAGCCCGGCTTGCATCCAAAGAGCATTCTTACGCAACGCGCGCCTGAGCGTGGTTGGGAATGCTCTCTGACGTAGCGATTGTGCGGCACTTGGCTTTCCTGTTGTAGAACGTGCCTTCCGTCGTGCCCTACGTGCTGCACAGACTTGCACAGTTTGCGACCGCTTCAAGCAATCGGCCGGGATGTCTTTCCCGGCCGATTGCTTTTCAAAGACCTGCCGGGCAATGGATAGGGTTTGCGACACGCGCTGTTGTCACACAGCAATAATTGCACAGGACGTAACGCAATCATCCCGATCCGCAAGAACGGTCGCCTCTCGAAGGCAGGCTGTTCGACGATGCGCACCCGAAACGACATCTTGGGCGCCATCCGGCATTAACGAACTGCGGCGCGATCAGCCGCATCTCCTGACAGTGCCAAGCCCAATACTGCGCTTCGGTGCAAACGCTAGCAGGCGCTGCGAGCCGAGCGATTATCAAAGCTAACGTGAGTATGGCTCAAACGTCTATGATGGCCCTTGATCGTGAGGGGCCCTCTTTCCTCAAGTTCTTGGTGGGGATGGGTGAAAACGCCCAGCGGGGTAGCGCTGTGGCAACCCGCAAAGATACCTGCACAGAAGAGCTTTACGACACAGGTCAATGTCGAACCTCGCGCGCTCTGCCTGAGCTAGTCGAGAAGCTGCATTCGGCATAGGCCTGCGTAGGGGCCGTCTTGGGCGAGAAGAGTTTCGTGTGTGCCTTGTTCAACGACGCGGCCCTCGACGATCACCACGATCTTGTCTGCGTTGCGCACCGTCGACAGGCGATGTGCGATGACCAACGTGGTACGTCCTTTACTGAGATCGGCCAGCGCTTGGGCGACTTTGGCTTCGGACACGGTGTCGAGCGCAGAGGTCGCCTCATCCAGCAACAGAATCGGTGCGTCGCGCAGAACGGCGCGCGCGATGGCAACACGTTGACGCTGCCCGCCCGACAAGGCCGAGCCGCGGGGCCCCGCATGGGCGTCTATTCCATCGGCTAGAGCATCGGTGAATTCTGTGACATGGGCGGCTTGAAACGCGCGCTGCACGGTTTCTGGAGCGACATCCTTACGCCCGAGCAACACGTTTTCCCGGATCGTCTCGTCAAACAGCGCGGCATCTTGGGACACGCTTGAAAACTGCGCGCGCAGTTCGGTCAAATCGAGCGCCTCAAGCGGCACGCCGCCGAGAGTGATTTGCCCGCTTTCGCAATCTATAAGCCGTGTGAGCAGGTTGAAAACGGTGGTTTTGCCTGCGCCCGAAGGCCCGACAAGGGCAGTCGTCTGACCCGGCTCGGCTACAAAACTCAGGCCGTGCAGCACCTCTTTGTCACCGTAGCGTAGCCGCACATCGTCTAGAACGATGCGCTTTTCGCTGGGCATCGCCTGGGGCTGGGCAGGCGAGGTAATGCTGGGTGCAGTGTCAAATAGCCGATAGATCCGCTCAAGACTGGCCGCCGCTGTCTGCCACGTCCCCGTCAGGTTCGCCAAACGCCGCAGCGGTTGAAAGGCCAGGGCCATTGCTGTGAAAAACGACATGAACTCGCCAACAGTCCGGTCACCCTCGATAATCTGACGCCCTCCGAGCACCAGCACCAAGAAGAAGCCAAATCCCGTCACCACATCGATCAGGGCCGGAATTGTGCCCTGCGTCGCTGTAACCTTCAGCATTGCGACACGGATATTATCGACCAAGGAGCCAAAGCGATTGGCCTGATAATCCTCGATTCCGTTCAGCTTGACAGCCGCGATGCCGTGAAACACCTCATCCAGCCGGGTCGAGCGATCCGAGGACCGTTCACGCATCTGGCGGGTCTTGCGCCGAATATAGCGCTGCACGATTGCGGCGGGGAAAATCAACAGCGGTGCGCCGACGACCGCCCAAAGCGTCCAGATCGGATCAATCGAGATTGCCACCGAAAACAGCGAGACAAGCGCCACCGTATCGCGCCCCGCACCGGTGATGAATACCTGCCAGACGCCTTGCACGGCGCGGGTGTCGCCTTGCACCCGCTCCATCAGGTCACCTGGCGAGTTGTCGCGGTAGAAATGCTGATCGAGGCGCAGCATATGGCGCAACAAATCAATCTGAAGCGCCGAACTGGTACCGTAGGCGACACTCGCCATAACGGTGCGCGACGCGATTGAGGTGGCCGCACGGATCACAAATAGTCCAAAGATCGCCCCGCCAACCAGCCAAAGCAGCCCTGCATTGCCCTCTTTGAACACCTTGTCAAACAGCGGCTCCAGCATCCAGCTGAGTGCGCCAAGTGTCGCACCTTCGATCGTGAGCAGCACGCCTGCAAGCACCATCATCGGCCAATGCGGGCGCAAATAATCGCGCCACATCCGGCTCATAAGGTGTTTCGAGCTGTAAGGGTTGGTTTGATCGGCCAAGGCGGTCCTGCAATTCTGGCGCATTCTGGCGCATTC
>JAFGWK010000274.1 GCA_016937195.1 Paracoccaceae bacterium
GTAGAAGCGGAACGCGTCAGGGCCGTATTGGTTAAGATCGCCAAAGCCCGACTTTTTCCAGCCGCCAAAGGTGTAATAGCTCAGCGGCACCGGGATCGGGAAGTTGATGCCGACCATGCCCACATTGACCTTTGCGGCGTAGTCGCGCGCGGTGTCGCCATCGGCGGTGAAGATTGAGGTGCCGTTGCCATAGGGGTTGTCGATCACCAGATCGAGCGCCTCTTCATAGGTTTTCGCACGCACCATCGACAGGACGGGGCCAAAGATCTCTTCTTTGTAGATGTCCATCTCGGGGGTGACGTTGTCAAACAGCGACGGGCCGACAAAATAGCCGTCTTCATAGCCCTGCAGGCTGAAGTCGCGACCATCGCAGACCAGATTCGCGCCTTGCTCGACGCCCGAATTGATCAGGCCGAGGATACGCTCTTTGGCGGCGGCGGTGATGACAGGACCGTAATCGACATCGTCGCCACCGGTGTAGGGGCCAACTTTGAGCTTTTCGATCTTCGGCACGAGGCGTTCGATCAGCGCGTCTGCGGCTGCGTCACCCACCGGCACCGCGACCGAGATCGCCATGCAGCGTTCGCCTGCCGCGCCAAAACCTGCGCCGATCAGTGCGTCTGCGGCCTTATCCATATCGGCATCGGGCATGATCAGCATGTGGTTCTTGGCACCGCCGAAACATTGCGCGCGCTTGCCGTTATTGGCGGCGCGGCCATAGATATATTGCGCAATCGGGGTCGAGCCGACAAAGCCGACCGCCTGAACCGTTTCGTGATCGAGGATCGTATCGACGGCCTCTTTATCGCCGTTGATGACCTGCAAGACGCCATCGGGCAGGCCTGCTTCTTGTGCCAGCGCGGCCAGCATCAGCGCGGTGGTCGGCGTGCGCTCGGACGGTTTGAGGATCATCGCGTTGCCCGAGGACAGGGCAGGGCCCATTTTCCACAGCGGGATCATGGCGGGGAAGTTGAACGGCGTGATCCCGGCCACAACGCCAAGCGGCTGACGCATTGAATACAGATCAATGCCGGGGCCAGCATCGCCAGTATATTCGCCCTTCAGGAACGCCGGGGCGCCCATGCACACCTCGATCACCTCAAGGCCGCGCTGCACATCGCCGCGCGCATCGGGGATCGTTTTGCCATGCTCTTTCGAGAGCGCCTCGGCAAGCTTGTCCATGTCACGCTCGATCAGCGCGCCGAATTTCATCATCACACGGGCGCGGCGCTGCGGGTTGACTTTCATCCACTCCAGCTGCGCTGCGGCGGCATTGGCGACAGCGGCGTCGATTTCCGCCGGAGAGGCCAACGACACGCGCGCCTGAACTTCGCCGGTTGCGGGGTTGTAGACATCGCTAAAGCGGCCCGACGTGCCTGCAACGCGCTTGCCGTTGATCCAGTGACCGATCTCTTCCATAGGGTTCTCCTCCAAACGGGTTTGTAGCTTGGCATGACAATAGCCTTGCGAAAATGTAGATAAAAGAGGAAGTAACTCAAAAGCGTTTTGCATTTATGCAAAGGTGAGTGATGCTCGATTGGGATGATCTGCGTATATTTCTGGCCGTCGCGCGGGCGGAAAGCCTATCGCGAGCGGGGCGCGCGTTAAAACTGGATGCGGCGACGGTGGGGCGGCGCGTCGCGCGACTGGAAGAGGGGCTGTCGGCCAAGCTGTTTGTGAAATCGCCCCAAGGCTATGCGCTGTCGGAGGCTGGTGATCGTCTGTTGCCCCATGCCGAGGCCGCCGAGCAGGCTTTCGCGGGGGCGCAGGAAGAGTTGTCTGGCACCGCAGGGCAGTTGAGCGGGCAGTTGCGCATCGGCGCGCCTGATGGCTGTGCGAATTATCTTCTGCCGCAGGTTTGCGCTAAAATTTCAGACGCCAATCCGGGGTTGGAGATTCAGATCGTCGCGCTGCCGCGCGTGTTCAACCTCTCCAAACGCGAGGCCGATATGGCGATCACCGTGTCGCGTCCGACAGCGGGGCGGCTAACGGTGCAAAAGCTGACCGATTATCACCTGCATCTCGCCGCGCATCGCGATTATCTTGCGACTTCTGCGCCGTTGACCGGCAAGGCCGATCTGCGCGGCCATCGCATGATCGGCTATATTCCCGACATGATTTTTGACAAAGAACTGGATTACTTTTCCGAAACCGAAGCGCAGTCTGTCGGACTGGCCTCGAATTCTGCTTCGGTTCAGACCCGGATGGTGCAAAGCGGGGCGGGGATTGGCATCGTGCATGATTTTGCCATTCCGTTTGCGCCCGGCGTGGTGCGGGTGCTGGCCGATGAGGTCTCGCTCAAGCGTGCATTCTGGCTGATCCGTCATGCCGATGATCGCCGCTCGGAACGGCTGACGCGCTTTGCCGAGGCGTTAGGGCAGGGCTTGCGCGATGAGGTCATGCGGCTGGAGCGTATCGTGTCGGATACAACTCTGGCGCCCCTGTGATCGCCTTTCCGTTGACAAGTGCCTGCTTGCGGTGAGACGCTTGAAAAACCGGGAAGTTTCAGGGAGGCCGCTATGCAAGTGATGCAGATTCTCAAGGATAAGGGCGAATTGCCCGTCATTACGGTCACGCCAGAGACCAACTTGGCAGATGTCGCCAATCTATTGTCATCAAAGCGCATTGGCGCAGTGGTCGTGACCTCGGACGGACGTGACGTCGTGGGGATTTTGTCCGAGCGCGATATTGTGCGCGAAGTGGCGCGGCGCGGCAGCGCCTGTCTGACGATGCTTGCGGGCGACGTTATGACGCGAGAGATCAAATGCTGCGCCCCGACTGATAGCACCGACGCAGTGATGGAACGTATGACCGAGGGCCGTTTCCGCCACATGCCGGTGCGCGACAAGGGCGAGATGATCGGGGTGATTTCGATCGGGGATGTCGTCAAGGCGCGATTGGCCGAGTTGCACATGGAAAAAGAAGCGCTGACCGGCATGATTATGGGCAACTGACGGGACCTTACGCAGACAACGCTCTTGCAATTGGGTGCGCAATATAGTTGCGTGCGCAAACCCGAAGGGGGTGCAAAACGGAGGTCACCATGCGCATCGGACTTTACCCGGGAACGTTCGATCCGGTCACGCTGGGTCATCTCGACATTATCGAGCGCGCGCTTGCGTTGGTGGATCGGCTGGTGATCGGCGTCGCGATCAACCGCGACAAGGGGCCGTTATTCTCGCTTGAAGAGCGGGTGTCGATGCTCAAGGCCGAATGTGGCGCGATCACTGCGCGCTGCGGCGGCGAAATCGTTGTGCATCCGTTTGAAAACCTGCTGATTGATTGCGCGCGCGACGTCGGGGCGAATGTGATCATTCGCGGCCTGCGCGCGGTGGCCGATTTCGAATATGAATTTCAGATGGTTGGGATGAATCGGGCGCTGGACCCGCAGATTGAAACGGTATTTTTGATGGCAGATGCGCGCCGTCAGGCGATTGCGTCCAAGCTGGTCAAGGAAATCGCGCGGCTCGACGGGGATGTGTCGAAATTCGTCACCCCCGCCGTGCGCGAAGCTATTTCGAAAGCCTATTCAAAGGGCTAGCGGTTAGCCGTTCGTTTTAGGTGTCGTTGCGGAATTGTGCGACTGGGATGTCTGCCCGGCCTGCTGGGGCAAGTCATTCAGACCCCATTGGTCAATCACGACACCTTCTTCGACGCCTTTGAGCGCAAGATTGGCCTCATAGTAATTGCCTTTCTTGATCAGGTTCGCGGCGTCTTGCAGATGCGTTAGCGACAGCTTTGCCGGGACCAAGGCAGCACTGATCGAAACGTCGATATCACTGGCTTTGAGCGTTTCTGCTGCCCCTTTCGCATCGCCTTTGGCCATCTGGTCATTGGCTGCGCTGACGGCTTTGGCATTCTCAGGCGTTACGGTGAAATCTTCACCCAGCGCGATCGAGCTGTCAAAGGGCACATAGGTGACGCCTTTTTTGCCCGATTTCGAAGGCACGCCCCATTTCGCCTCTGCTCCCTCTGCCGCCTTCATATTGGTGATGGCGTCAGTGGTCATCTTGCCCGCCATATCGGTATTGCCATCAAACAGCGCTAGCCGGGCGGCGCGCACTTCGCGCATCGCGGTGAACGCATCATCCACAGTGGTCAGCAGTTGTTTGTTGGCCGAGTTGGCGGTGGTCTTGGCGACCGCGTCATTGCTTTGCGTGGTTGCGGCGGCTGCCGTGTCGGCGAAAGCTGGCATTGTCGTATATGCGAGCGGCCCTGCGATCAGCGCTCCGGACATCACCAATGCGAGCATTTTGTTGGTACGTTTCATGAATCAAACCCCTTATCTGAGATCACTTTTAAACCCTAAGCAGCCCATAGCCGCCTTGGATATCGGTGAAACTCCGGGGGTGGGATTGGGTTCACTCAACCCGTTTCAAGTGATGGGTAGCCGGGGTGAGTGGGTGTGTGCTGAGCGTGAATTGGCTGTGA
>JAFGWK010000039.1 GCA_016937195.1 Paracoccaceae bacterium
AAGCTGATCTGTCCCTTTCCAGATGCGGGTGTAATAAAACGAACCTTCAGTGTTCTGCTTGGTTGCCTCATGCACCGCGTCCAGTTCGGCCCCATCAAACTTGCCATTGCCATCAGTGTCATAGGTCTGCAACAGCCACTTTGATACCGAAGGGTCAAAGGTCCATGTTTCGCCGATATGGGTGATCTTGCCCTTATCCATACCCACCAGCATACGCACCAGCAACTCGTCCTCGGGATGGGCGCTCGCGGCCAGCGGCATCAGTGCAAAAAGTGCGGCAATCATCAGGCGCGCGATCATGGCTGGAACACCGGTTTCTTCTCGCCCGGTGGGGCGGCGGGCGGAGGGGCGCCGAATGAGGGAAAGGCATCGGCCTCGGGCACGGCTGATTGCGCAGCTGGCGGATTTTCCGAGGCGGCATTTTGCGGAGTCGCGGTTTTCGGTCTTAGCTTGTTGCCCATCAGCGCCACGCCGCCATACAAGATCCCGATTGCCACCAGCCAACTGCCCACAATCCGGCCCGCAATTTCAAACCAGCCTGCGCGCCACGACCGCAGGGTCAGTGCGACCGCGCCGATCAGCCAAATCCCTAGCGCCGCTCCTGCAAGAAACACCCACGGCTTGCCGCCATAGCTTGGGTCAGACAGTTTCGTCGCCAGCGCATACATCACGCCAAGGATTAATGCGGCGGGCAAGATGAGCACCGGACGGGGCGCGCGCCCCAGCGCCAGCGTCGCGCCAATTACGATGGCCGAGATTGGCATCGTCAAGAAATGATGTGTGATCGCGCCGGGAATTTGTTGTAACGCCGCCATGATCTCGACGCGCAAGCCCAGCCCCGCAGCCATCCCCACGACCCATAACGCACCGGCGATACGCGCATAGCGCATCGGCACCAGCGCCAGCGCGATGCCAAATCCGAACAGCGGAAACAGCCGCTCGACCGCCAGTGCGTCGCGGATCAGCCACGCGCCAACCTCGCCGCGCTGCACCACCGGCACCAGTGCCAGCGCGATCAGCACCGACAGACCGAGCAGCACCCAAAGGTGGCGCAACCAGCCCAGAGAGCCGGTCCGGGAAGGCGTGTTTTCAAGATCCAAAGATGCTTAGCCCCCCGTTCAAGAAACCCAGTTGAGATTGCAGATATCCCAGCGCCAGCGCAAGAAACCCCAAACCGACAAAGGCGACGAACAGTCCCAACGCTTGCGAGAGCCGCCCCTTCCAGATCGGGTTGAGCACGAGCCCGACTCCTACGCCAACAACGTGGATAAACCCGGTCGCCAGCACAAAGCCAATCGCGTAATCGGCCGGGTCCGCAGCCATCGGCAATTCTGCCCCGTGGGCATATCCATGATAAAAACCAAAGACCGCGATGATCGCCAGCGAGACCCATTCCGCAGGCTTCCACGCCGCGCCAATCGCCAGCCCCAGCACGACAATGGACAGCGCGATGCCGACCTCGATACCCGGAACCGGCACACCCAGAATGCCGACGACGCCACCGATCACCATGATCATCGGGAAGGTCACCGGCAGCGACCACACACGCCGCCCGCCCATCTGCGCCCCCCAAAGGCCCACTGAAAACATCGCGAGGAAATGGTCATATCCCGACAGCGGATGCTCAAACCCTGCGGTAAACCCGCCCGATCCGGTCTTGGTGATGTGGGCTGCCGCCATTTGCGGGATAGCAAGCAAAATCAGGGCTGCAAAAGCGACAAGGCGACGATGAGGCATGGGCGATCTTTCGGTTGTGACTTTTCCGGGGCATCTTGTGGATCACGCTCGAAAACTCAAGACGTCAAATCGGGCTAGGCTCTCACCATCGCTTGAAAAATGTTGCGGATTACGCCTTCAGCCAAAGCGCCCGGTGATATAATCCGAGGTGCGTTCGTGGCGGGGTCGGGTAAAGATCTGCGCGGTTTCGCCGGTTTCGATCAGATCGCCCAGATACATGAAGGCCGTGCGGTCGCTGACGCGGCTGGCCTGTTGCATGTTATGGGTGACGATGGCGATGGTGAAACGCTCTTTGAGCTGGTGAATCGTCTCCTCGATCTTGCCTGTCGAAATCGGGTCCAGCGCCGAAGCGGGTTCATCCAGCAAAATCACCTCGGGTTCCACAGCAATGGTGCGCGCAATACACAGCCGCTGTTGCTGCCCGCCCGAAAGCGATTGCCCCGACGCGCCCAGCTTGTCCTTGACCTCGTCCCAAAGTGCCGCGCCGCGCAACGCGGCCTCAACCCGGCCGTCCATTTCGGTTTTCGCAACGCCCATCAGACGCAGTCCGAAGGCGATGTTTTCATGGATCGTCATTGGGAAGGGGGTGGGTTTTTGAAACACCATCCCGACCTTGGCGCGCAGCCGGTTCAGATCGGTGCCCTTGGCCAGAATGTTCTCGCCATCCAGCAAAACCTCGCCCGTGGCGCGCTGGCCGGGATAGAGGTCATACATCCTGTTGAGCACCCGCAGTAGCGTCGATTTCCCGCATCCAGACGGCCCGATAAAGGCCGTGACCTGATTTTGAGGTAGCTCCAGATCAATCCCTTTCAGCGCGCGGGTCGCGCCGTAGAAAAACTCCAGATTGCGGATCGAGATGCGCGATTTGAGCGCCGGGTCGATGCCCTGAAACGTCAGCGGATTGCGGTCACGGGTCAACGTATCCATCAGGATTTGTCCTTTTGCGAGGTGACAAGACGGGCCAAGATCGACAGCGCCAGCACCGCTACGGTAATCAGCAGCGCCCCGGCCCAAGCCAGCGCCTGCCAGTTGTCATAGGGGCTGAGCGCGAACTGAAAGATGGTGATCGGCAGCGAGGCCATCGGCGCGCTTAGATTGAGGCTAAAGAAATTGTTGGAGAGCGCCGTGAACAGCAGCGGTGCGGTCTCGCCCGAAATCCGCGCAATCGCCAGCAGCACACCCGTCACCATGCCTGCACGCGCCGCTTTATAGGCGATCTGGCGGATTACGATCCAGCGCGGCGCGCCCATGGCCAGTCCTGCTTCACGCAATTGATCAGGCACAAGGCGCAGCATGTCTTCGGTCGTGCGCACCACGGTCGGGATCACCAAAATCGCCAACGCCACCGCCCCCGCGAGGGCTGAGAAATGGCCCAGCGTGGCCACCAGAACCTGATACACAAACAGCCCCACGATGATCGAGGGGGCCGAGAGCAAGATGTCATTCACAAAGCGGATCACCGTCGAAAGCCGCGAAAACCGCCCGTATTCGGCCATATAGGTGCCCGCGAGAATGCCTATCGGGGTGCCGATCAGCACGGCCATCGCGCTCATGATCAACGAGCCGACAATCGCGTTGCGCAGTCCCCCCACCGCATTGGGCGCGGGGGTGTCTTGGGTAAAGACCGCCAAATTCAGCGCACCCGCCCCCTTCACCACCAGATGAAACAAGATCAGCGCCAGCACCAGCAGGCCCAGCCCGGCGGCGGCGGTGCTGAGGCCCATCATCACGGCGTTAACGGCTTTGCGCCGCGTCATGCGAATAGCCATCTCAGACCCCCGATTTGCGTTTCATCCGGCGCAACATCCATTGCGCGCAGGCCAGAACGATGAAGGTGAGGAGGAACAACACCAGCCCCAGCGCGATCAGCGAGGCGGTATAAAGCGGCGTTGTAGCCTCGGTGAATTCATTGGCGATGGCAGCGGAAATCGTGGTGCCGGGCGCAAGGATTGATCCCGAAATACGATGCGCATTTCCGATCACAAAGGTCACGGCCATCGTCTCGCCCAAGGCCCGTCCCAGCGCCAGCATCACGCCCCCCACCAGCGCAGTGCGCACATGCGGAATGACGATATGGCGGTTGACCTCCCAGCGGGTCATGCCCAACCCATAGGCGCTTTCGCGCAGCATATCGGGCACCGTCAGAAAGATGTCGCGCGCCAGCGACGCGATAAAGGGCAGCACCATCATCGCAAGGATCAGACCCGCTGTCAGCATCCCGATCCCGTAGGGCGCGCCCGAAAACAGCACGCCGATACCGGGCACATGCCCCAGCGTGTCGATCAGCGCGGGCTGCACCACCGATTGCATGAACGGCGCAAAGACGAACATCCCCCAGATCCCGTAGATGATCGAGGGAATACCCGCGAGCAGCTCAATCGCGATGCCCAAGGGGCGGCGCAACGCGCGCGGGCAGGTCTCGGTCAAAAAGATGGCGATGCCCAGCCCAACCGGCACCGCAATCACCATCGCAATCACCGAGGTCACAACCGTGCCGTAAAGCGGGGCGAGCGCGCCGAATTTGTCGGTCACGGGGTTCCACTTGGCGGTCACTAGAAACCGTGGCCCGAATTCCTGAAAGGCGGGCCAAGCGCCCCAGCTCAGCGAGACAAACACCCCCAGTAAGACCGCCAAGACGATCAGCGCCGCGCCCAGCGTCAGGGCAAAGAAAAGCCGGTCCGCGCGCGCCGCCGGGTGTGCGCGTGGGGTGGCGCTGAACTCTTGCGTGATGGCCATTTTAGTCTCCGCGAAAACAGGCAAGGGGAGGGCCACCAATGGTAGCCCTCCCCACAATTTTTTGGGGACAGATCAGTTGTTCATCGCCCAAACGGCAGTGCCGTCTTTGCCTTTGATCTGGGTCCATTCCTTCTTGATCTGCGCAACCACATTGTCTGGCATCGCGATGTAGTCGAGCTTGGCCGCCGCCGCATCGCCATTGGCATATGCCCAGTCAAAGAACTTGAGCGCCTCAGCCGAGGCCGCACCATCCTTGGCATCGGAATGCATCAGGATGAAGGTCGCCGCCGTCATCGGCCACGTGCCCGCACCCGGCTGGTTGGCCAAGATCACGCCAAAGCCCGGTTGGCTCGACCAATCCGCATTCGCGGCAGCGGCGGCGAAGGCGTCCGATTTCGGAGCCACGCGCTTGCCGTCTTTGTTGATCATATCGGTGTATGTCATGTGGTTTTGCAGCGCGTAGGCATATTCGACATAGCCGATCGAATTGGCGGTCTGATCGACATTCGCGGCAACGCCTTGGTTGCCCTTGGCCCCAAGACCGACGGGCCATTCCACAGCGGTCGAGACGCCGATATCGTCTTTCCAGCCCGCGTCAACAGCGGCGAGGTAATAGGTGAAGTTGAACGTGGTGCCCGACCCGTCCGAACGATGCACCACGGCAATCGCGGCGTCAGGCAGCTTGACCTGCGGGTTCAGCTTGGCAATCGCGGGGTCGTTCCATTTGGTGATCTTGCCCTCATAGATCGCGGCCAACGTGACGCCATCCAGCACCATCTCGCCGGGCTTGACGCCTTCAAGATGCACGACCGGAACGATTCCGCCCATCACGGTCGGGAACTGCACCAGTGTGTTCTTTTTCAGCTCGTCGCCGCCCAGCGGCTTGTCCGAAGCACCAAAGGTCACGGTGCGCGCTTCGATCTGTTTGATCCCGCCGCCCGAGCCGATCGCTTGGTAGTTAAGGCCGGTGCCAGTTTTTGCCTGATAGGTTTTCGCCCAGTCCGAATAGATCGGGTAGGGGAAGGTCGCGCCAGCGCCCGACAGATCGGCGGCTTGTGCGGCGGCAGCATATGCGAGGGTCGCTCCGGCGAAGGCAGCGCCTTTGGCGAGGCTACGAAGGGTGATCATGATACAGTCCTTGTCTTGATCCCAGGTGATTGGTTCACCACCACGCCGAACGTTCGGGCATGGCTTAAACCCTTCGCTAGGGTCGGTTCTTGACAGTTCTGTAACGGGTTTCAGCCTGCGCACGGTGCGCGTGATGACGCTGCGCGGGTTAAATTTGACGCGATAGTGTTGGCCTGCTTAACGAATTGCGCAGTCTTCACGGCAAAAATCTCATGAAGTCTCTGACGCATGAAACACTTGTATGTGATGGATCGTGAGTGAAGAGAGAGCGATTTGATGCGTATCGCGCCGTAAATTCGTCGTGCGCCAATCGCGAATCGCGGCTTAACCCGCGCCCAAAGCCGCTGCGATCTGATAGGTCACCAGCGACGCGAGATAGGCCAGCGCAAACATATAGATCAGCGCCACCCACATCCATTTCGCAGAGCCCGCCTCGCGCCGGATTACCGCCAGCGTCGAGATGCATTGCGGCGCAAAGATGTACCACGCCAGCAACGAGAGCGCGGTGCCAAGGCTCCATTGGCCCGCCAGCGTGTGGATCAGCCCGCCATCGCCCGACACTGCGTAAACCGTCGCCAGACCCGCCACGGCCACTTCGCGCGCGGCCATGCCGGGCACCAAAGCCACCGCGATTTGCCAGTTGAACCCAAGCGGGGCCAGCACCGGGGCGATGAACTTACCAATCATCGCAGCGAAGGAATAGTTGATCGCGGGGTCGGTCGCGCCTTCGGGGGCCATCGGGAAGGTCGAGAGCATCCAGATGATCACCATCGACCAGAAAATCACCGTGCCCGCGCGGCGCAGGAACACCCGCGCGCGTTGATAGAGGCCCAGAAAAATATTGCGAGGCCGGGGCAGTTTGTAATCAGGCAGGTCCAGCATCAGCGGCGCGTTGCGCTCTTCGCGCGAGAACAGGTAGCGCGCGACAAAGGCCACCACGAGCACGCTCACCACCCCCGCCGCATAAAGCCCGAACATCACCAGGCCTTGCAGGCTAAACCCGCCGACCTTGGTGTTGGGAATGAAGGCGGCGATGATCAGAGTATAGACGGGAATACGCGCCGAGCAGGTCATCAGCGGGGCCACCAGAATCGTCGTCAGGCGGTCGCGTTTGTTGTCGATCACACGCGCGGCCATGATGCCGGGGATCGCACAGGCAAAGCTGGACAGCAGCGGGATAAAGGCGCGCCCGTTCAGCCCCGCCTTGCCCATGATCCGGTCCATCAGGAACGCCGCGCGCGCCATATAGCCGAAATCTTCGAGCAGCAGGATGAAGAAGAAGGTGAACAGAATTTGGGGTAGGAAGATGATGATTGAGCCGATCCCTGCAATCACCCCGTCCACAAGAAAACTTTGGATCAAGCCCTCGGGTATCACGGCACTGACCAGAACGCCCAGCCCGGTAAAGGCGGCGTCAATCGCATCCATAAACGGCGCGGCCCAGCTAAACACCGCCTGAAACATCGTGAACAGGATCGCCAGCAAGATCAGCGGCCCGGCAATCGGGTTCAGCACCACCCGGTCGATCTTGGCGGACACAGTATCGGGTTCGGGTGGGCGGATCACATGGGCATTGACCAGCCGCTCTGCCTCTCGCATCGCCACGCGCAGATCGTGTGAACTCGGCGCTTGCCATGTGCTTGGTTTGGCGGGTTCAACGCCCGCTTCCAATAGCGGATCGACGCAGGCCCATAGCGCATCCAGCCCGCCACGGCGCACTGCGGTCGCGGTGACAACGGGAATGCCCAACTCATCGGACAGCGCCTCATGGTCGATCTGCAAGCCACGGTGGCGCGCGATGTCGATCATGTTCAGGATCAGAACAATCGGCAGCCCGACTTTCTTCAGCTCGCCCACCAGACGCAGCGCGCCGCGCAGGTTCGTGGAATCGGCCACCGCGAGGATCATGTCGGGCACACGCTCGCCCTTGCGCTGCCCCAGCAGCACATCGCGGGTCACTTCCTCATCTGGCGAGCGCGCGCGTAAAGAATGCGTGCCCGGCAGGTCGATCACAGAAAATCGCCGCCCCGCAGGAGTGGTGGCAACGCCGATCTTTCGCTCGACCGTGACGCCGGAATAGTTGCCGACCTTTTGGGTCGCGCCTGTCATCGCATTGAACAGCGCCGTTTTGCCACAGTTGGGCGCACCCACCAACGCGGCCTCAAAGCGGAGCGCGTCAGGGTCTGGCAGGATGGCTTGAGGCTGGGATATGGCGGGCGCCGAACTCATTCCGCGAGAATCGCCATTGCCTCATGTCGGCGCAGCGCGACCGTGGTGTCATTCACACGCACAGCAATCGGGTCACGCCCGAACGGGCCTTCGTGCAGGATATGAACCGAAGCGCCCTCGATAAAGCCGAGTTCAAGCAGGCGGCGTTCGAGTTCTTCGGGATCAAACCCGCCTTGGGTCGCAACGGGCGAGACGGAAACCAGCGTGCCGCGGAAGCCACGGCGACATGTGCCCAAGGGCAGCGCGGAAACCGCGGCTTCGATTTTCTCAGGGCTGGCCATCATGCGATCAACTCCATGGCGGATACGACTCAATCTCTCGATCCTTACAATCAGGAGATAGCGTGCGATTTGATCTCTGACAATTCAACTCTGGTATTTTTCACGAAAATATGACGATTATTTTTGTCAGGAATAGTGCCCTCGCTGATTATTAAGGGAAAACCGGCTCGAAGGGGGGCTTCGCTTAATGCGTTGTGAAGGGAATTTTAGCCCCTCCGTTAGCGTGCTGGGGCCATGCCGCTACCTTTCAGCGCCTTGATCTTGCCTAAGCCCACCGACAGGTTCATCGCATCATTGAGCGCATATTCGGCCTCAACCGCCATAGATCCGATTACGCCGCCGGCCACATTAACACCGCCGCCGCCCGCAGCGCCCACCCGCCCTTCGAGCGAAATCACCCACCGATCCGAGGTTGGCTGCTGCCAGCCAAGGCCCAGCATCCTGATCGCATAACCCGCGCCACCACTGACTGCGCCATCGGCTGACAAGATCAGCTCATTGGCCCCGTCCGGCAAAAAGCTCGCCTCAGCGCCTGCCAGTTTCAAATTGGCCAGTACCGCGCCCCTGCCATCGCCCTTGGCCCCGGCATAGATCGACTGACCAAAGCTGATATCATACCCAAGATCGCGGCCGAAATAGATCCGCGCTAAGCCCTCAATCGGGGTGCGCGGGGCGTTCCGGCTGTCATAGCTGCCCCCGATTTCAAATGCGTTGGTCCCCACAGGCAGCAAGCTGGCGACAAACGCGATCGGAAAGACAGAGCGGTGCACCATTGAAAGACTTGACATGAAAACGCGGGACCACCCCATAGGGCCCCGCGTGACAGGCAGCGTCCAACTCTGCGGCACGCTTAATGTTCGCGAAAGGCGCGCTGCATCGAATCCGACACAGGTTTGGCGATATATTGCGCGAATGTACGCGAGGCGGTCTCGATCATCACCAAAACGGGCATCCCTGGCATCGGCGCAAAGCCCGGCACCCGGCGCAATTCGGATTGCGGCAAACGGATGCGCGCCAGATAGACTTCGCGCGGGGCGTTGCCCGAGCGCTCGACAATTGCATCCGCCGAGATGTAATAGACCTCGCCCTTCAGGATCGGCGTCGTGCGCTGGTTCAGCGCGGTCAGGCGCACAGAGGCGGTCTGGCCAATTTTCACCGCGTCAATATCGGTGCGCGCAATCATCGTTTCGATGATCAAAGGCGCTTCCGAGGGCAGAATTTCGGCAATCACCTTGCCCGCCTCGACCACGCCGCCCGCGCCCGAATAGTTCAGCGCCACGACCGTGCCCGAAACGGGGCTTTCGATCACCACGCGTTTCAAGATCGAGTTGGCCTTGCGTTCCTGTTCGCGCACGCCATCCAGTTCGGCCTGCACAGTTTCCAACTCGTCCAGCGCAGCCTGACGGTGCGTTTCAATCGTTTGCGTGGTCTGGGCTTGATATTTCGCGCGCATCTCCTCGCTTTCCGACACTTCCGCCGCCAGCCGCCCGATCTGACCATCGGCATCCGCCAGCGCGCGCCGGATGGCGTTGAACTCGGTGCGCCGGATCAGCCCTTGTTCAAACAATTGCTTTTTGCTGGCATGATCTTCGGCCAGCATCTCGCGCTGGGCCCGCGTCGCCTCAAGCTGCGCGCTATAGCCCCGCATGCGGCTTTCCATCGCGGCGATATTGCGCGACAGCAGGTCCAACTCGCTTTGCACCTTGGCCTTGGTCACGTTGAAGGACAGTTGCTGGGCATCCAGCATCGCAGCCACTTCGGGATCCGCGCGCGCCTCTAGCAGCCATTCGGGCAGGCGCATCTCGCGCCAACCGTCATATTCGGCGGTGATGCGCGCCTCCATTGCCTCCAGCCGGGCGCGGCGTAAAAAGAGCGCCCGCTCATTGGCCAGTGCCGAGGTCTCATCCAGACGCATCAGCGGCTGGCCCTTTTCGACGAAATCGCCTTCCGAGATGTGGATTTCCTTGATGATCCCACCCTCTAGGTGCTGGATCATCTTGTTGCGCCCGGTCGCCACGAACGAACCCGGTGCCATGATTGCCGCCGCAAGTGGCGCGGTGAATGCCCAGACGCCAAAGCCGCCAAAGGCAGCCAGAAACACAGCCAGCCCCATGATCACCATGCCCCGGATCGAGCGCGGCACCTCGGCAAACCAGCTTGCGCTATCGGATACGTCCTGACGATTGTTCATGCCGGTGCTCCTTGCAATTCAGGCGCGCGGGCTTGTGGCGCGACTTGGGCCTGTTGCGGGCGTTTGCGCCGCTCAAGTTCCGCCAAGACCTGATCGCGCCAGCCAAACAGGGCGATATTGCCATCCGAGAGCAGCATGATCTTATCGACCGCACTGAGCAGCGAGGGCTTTTGCGTCACCACGACCGTCGTGATGCCAGAGCGTTTCGCATGACCCAAAGCGCGCACAAGGGCGGCATCGCCCAGCGTATCGAGGTTCGAGTTCGGCTCATCCAGCACCACGAATTTCGGATTGCCGAAGAAGGCGCGTGCCAGCCCAATGCGCTGTTTCTGCCCACCCGAGAGCGGCGAGCCATCGCTAGACACCACGGTCTCATAGCCCTGCGGCAGACTCGCGATCATGTCATGCACATCAGCCAGGTCGGCAGCGCGGTGAATTTCCTCATCGCTGGCATCTTCGCGCATCCGGGCGATATTGGCCTTGATCGTGCCGGGGAACAGCTGCACGTCCTGAGGCAGATAGCCGAGGATCTCGCCCAGTTGGCGCGGGTCCCAGTTGCGCAGATCCATCAGATCCAGCCGCACCGCCCCCGAGGTCGGCAGGATCGAGCCCACCAGCATCTTGCCCAGCGTCGTCTTGCCCGCACCTGAATTGCCGATGATCGCCAGTTGATCGCCCGGTGCCAGTGAGAAGGTCAACGCATTCAAGACCACATGTTTGGTGCCTTGCGGGACATACAGCAGCCGCTCGACATCCAGCCGCCCCTGCGGCTTGGGCAGACGCAGCTTGTCATTGCGGCTTTTCGCCGAAGCCAGCAAATGCGCGACCCGGTCATAGGCCCCGCGCGCCAGCAGAAAGCTGTTCCAGCCTTCAATCGCCCCTTCGATCGGGGCCAGCGCACGCCCTGCCACAATAGAGGCCGCAATCACCATGCCGCCGGTAATCTGCCCATCCAGTGACAAGAATGCGCCCCAGCCCAGCATGCCGATCTGGGTGAACAGCCGGAACATCCGCGACAGCGAGGCGGTGTAGACATTGCGATCCTGCGCCTCAATCTGCGCCTTGAGCGATTGCGCGGTGTCACGCCCCCAGATCGCCACGGCCTCGGGGATCATCGCCATTGCGTTGATGATCTGGCTGTTGCGCGACATCGATTCCAGATGCAGGTTGGCGCGGGTTTGCGCCATGTTGGCGCGGCGAAACCCGTCACTCGTGATCTTTTGGTTCACCCAAGCAAACACTGCCAGCAGCGCCGCTGTGCCCACCACGATCATCCCCAGATGTGGGTGGATCAGGAAGACCACCACCATGAAAATTGGCGCGAAGGGTACGTCGAGGAAGGACAGCAACGTGCCCGAAACCAGAAAGCTGCGCAGCGCGCCCAGATCGCCAAGCACCTGATATTCGCGCCCGTTGGAATGCAACGAGGCCTGCGCCGCTGCCGACAGAACCGGCGCACCCAGCCGGGCCGCGACATCAACTGCCGAACGCATCAGCACCAAACGGCGCAGCGCATCCAGTATCGTCTGCACCATGATCGCGCCCAAGATCACGATCGTCAGCATCACCAGCGTGTCGATCGAGCGCGAGGTGAACACCCGATCCGAAATCTGGAACAGATAGATCGGCACGGCGAGGATGAGGATATTGGTGGCGCATGTCATCAGCACCACAAAGGCCAAATTAGCGCGGAGTTTGCGCTTCATCTGCGCCAGCGTGCGCGTGTAATCCAGCGGTGCGACACGCTTATGAAACTTGGTGGCGGGGGGCGGTGCGGGTGGGGAGCCGGAGGCGTCTTTCGCGGGGACGTTTTTCACCCCCATAGGGCTTTCCACACCACCCTCCTCCCGGGCCGGCGCCATTTTTGACGCCGTACTCGGCCCGGTTTCTTTGGCAGGTATGACCCTGCCCTTGGTTCTGCAGGATCTAAACCGCTCGGTGCGCATCTCAGCGTTCAGCACAAGGCGCTCACCCGCCGCGGTTTTGCTATCCCCTATTTTGCGATCCGGTCCCCTGCCGGCTGCATCCCCAGTCATACTCACGTCACTCTCCCCTTCGAGTTTTGTGTGAATTTAGTGCACTTTGGTGACCCCCACGGTCAGGCCAAAACGCTATGCAGCGCATCAAGTGAGCCCGAGTTCATCGAATCTGGGATGAAGCCCGCGTCCCCGTCGAACCCGCTGCCCGGTCCGTCGTTGAAATCATCGGTTAGAAATACCACCGCCTCGCTGGCCAGATCGCCTTGCGGTGCGCTAAAGGTTCCCGCCAGATCGGATAGGGTTTGATCCCCCTCAAACATGCCCGCCTGATAGAGAACGGCGTCGGAATAGGTGCCTTCGCCAGCCATGATCGTACTGTCCACGCCTGCCACGCTTAGCCCTGCGACATTGGCAAGGATATTGCCCCCCGCCGAAATATCCGCCACGGCGTCATCGCCGGGAAGGGCGACCGAAATCACGTCGCTATCGGTAAGCAGATTGATCTGGGTCAGCGTGTCGCGGATCAGCAGATCGCCCTCGATCCACAAAACCCGCAGCGTATCGAGCCCGGCCAGAAGCGGGTCGGCAAACAGCCCGGAAACGGCAGAAAGCTCTGCACCGGTGGGGGTGCCCGACCCATCGCCTTGCCCCGCCGCCTTGCCGAGATCACTCAACGCCGATTGGAACGCGCTTGACATCTCTTGCGCGCTGTCGGCGCCGATATGGGTGATGCTGGCCTCGTTCCAAAGCAGGTTGTCATGGCTGGCGAACAATCCCCCTCCAGACCCATCTCCGAGATAAAGATCATCATCCAGAAGCACATTGATTTGCTGGATCGCGGCCAGCTGAATCATGTTCCCGCCCACCATGATCACGTCGAAATGCGCGCCAATTTCCAGCAGCAGATCCAGATTGGTCGCCGCGTTATCCCCCAACGAAATTTCGGCTTGATGGGTGCCGAATTCGTAGCTGACGACATCGGAATCGCTGATCTGGTTGATCTGATAGGTGGTGTTGTCGATCACCAGATCGCCTTGGATGCACACCATCTCGACCATCGTTGTGCCACCCATCAAGGTGGGCGCGATGAAGTTTGCGGGATTGGAAAGCGTCTCTTGGGTAGCAAGGTTGACGATTTGTGAGCTGGGATCAGCCCCGATCCCATGCGCAAAGGTGTTGCCGTCTATCGTATCGTGATCGCTTAGAACATTGATCTGCGAAATCAGGCTAAGCGATTGCGCCATGCCCGCCACCGCGATCACTGGGGCGTCAATCCAGTCATGCGCAATCTGTGTCTGGTTCAGCGCTAAGTTATCGCCCGTGCTCAGGCTGATCGTGGCGGATATCGCACCATCGCTCAGCGTTCCGCTGTTCACGGTGCCCGCCGCGCCATCTTCAACCTGAACCTGACCGGGTTGGGACTCGGTTTCGCTGGTGTCAGGATAGCGCGCCTCCAGACGCTCGCTCAGCGTGTCTGGCGCCTCACTCACAATCTGTCCGTTCAACACAACGCCACCGTTAAAGGCCGTCGGGGCAGGGGTGCTCTGCGTGCCGTCCTCTGGCTCAAGCGTTTCGCCTCTGCCGGTCTCAGACGTCTCGACAAACTCCCAAGGCGTGTTGTGAAACACGGCCACCTCGGCCCCCTCAGGCGCGTTTGCCCCATCAAGCGTGTCGAGAGTGTCGCGCAATGCGCTGGCTTGCGCGCTCACTGACAGCCATTGCGCATCCTCACTTGGTGCGCCCAAGGCCTCGGCTGTGTCGATCAACACGGCCATTTTCGCCGCGATACCCTCGGGCGAAAAGTCTTGCGCGTATTGTTGCGGCAAGGTGAATGGCACATTGATCAGCCGGTCTTCATCTATCAGTTGGTTTGTCTGAAATGTCACCGTCGCCACCGAGGAGGGCGGCGCGAGTGTGACGAAGAAACTGGACGGTTGATAGAATTCCAGCGACACAATAAGTGCGGGCTGATCCTCGCCCCCCCCTAGCGCGGACATCCCGATCTGGGGCAGGCGCAGATAATCCGAATGTGGCAGCCAGGGCGCCTCGGGTGGCAGAGGCGGCGGCATCACCAGCCGCAGACCCGGCGTGAAATCCTGTAGCGCATAGTCAGACGTCATATGGACATGGACGTTTAGCAACAGACCCGGCTCTTTCTGAACCAGCTGTTGGGCGCGAAACATATCATAATCATGACGGGACGTTAGCTGCTCGGTCGTCAGCTGAAACGCGCCAATGAAATGGGCGATAATTTCTGTCTGACGGTCAAGCATTGTTCAGGTCCCTTGTTTCGGGGCGGGATGCAAAGCTCGGGACTTGCCCGTCGCGGCATCCTGCACCGCAATTGACCCTGTCCCCCCTTGGTGTCCCTTCGACGATCGCGGACAGGATGCGATCGCGATGTGGGACGCAGACGCGCCCGGTTGCCCGGGCGCGCCGCTGTTTTATTATCCGCTTGCGTCGTCGTCGCCGATATAGGTCGAGGTCATCGACCCACCGACCACGGTCGTGTCCACCGCGTTGCCAAGGATATTGGCGCCCATCACGATCGACTGGTTGAACGCTGCGGTGTCGATTGCGCCGCTTGCATCGGCGTAGGATTGGCCGGTCACGATACCATCGTCACCATTGCCCGATCCCCAGCTTCCAAGGCCGCCAGCGTTGCCGCCATTGCCGCCCATCACGGTGCCAGCAGCCCCGCCGGTCGCAAGGCCACCCGTAGATGTCGCCAAGCCGCCCGTGGCATCTGCCGTTGAGCCAGAGGCACCGTAGCCGTAGCTGCCATTGCCGCCATCAGCGCCGTTACCACCGGTGCCCATACCGGCACCAAGGCCTGCGCCCATACCGGTTGCACCCGCCATTGCGCCGCCATCAACTGCCGAAGAGAAGTCGCCCGGAGTGGCCCCGCCATGATGACCACCGCCACCTGCGTCATTGGCCGCCGAAGTGGCGCTGCCATCGGTCGCGTCTGCGCCCGCAGCCCCAATGCCAAGCCCAAGTCCCAGACCAAGGCCTGCGCCGCCGTCGCCACCGTCGCCGCCGTTACCACCATCACCGGTTGCATCGGACTTGGACATCCCAAGACCACCAGTGGCGAGCGCGATGCTGCCCGTGGCGAGTGCGCCGCCGCCATCGGCCGACGCCCCATCAGAACCGTCACCGCCTTTTCCGCCCTCGGCTTCAATCCCCTCATCTGAGGTCGCGGAGTTACCCGAAATCGTGCCGGTTGCATTGAACGAGCCACCCGCATTGCTCACCGTAGCGCCTGAGAGCGAGTCATTATCAACGAGATTGTTGGACTGACCGCTCACGATGCCTACATCGTTGCCCGCACCCGTCAGGGCGCTGTCAAGGATGTCGGACATATTCAGTTCGTTGCCGGGATCGTAGTTGATGTCACCTTTGGCGATCATCGTGTCGCTGACATACGAGTCCTGCAGGTCGAAATCGGCAAAGTCGTCATCGGTCGGCACATAGCCTTCCATGTTCATCCCGACCTGCACATCGACATTGGTCGTGCTGGTGTTCGAGTTGGCGTTCATATTGCCATTGAGGTTGCCGTTCATGTTCCCGTTGGCATTCATGTTGGCGCTTGAGCTGTTCGCGTTAGCGCCTGCGTCCGACATGCTGCCTGAACCCGAAGTGCTTCCGGCACCTGCCATGGCACCCGACATCGCGCCGGCAAGGCTACCCGCGCCAGACATCGCACCCGCATCCGAACCGGAATCCGAGGTTGACCCGGAGTCCGAGATATTGGTGGTGGTAGAGTTTTGATCCTGCATCTGGCCTTGCAGCTCGGCTTGCGCCTGGCCCTGACCTTGCATTTCCATCTGATCTTGCGACTGATCTTGTGACTGATCGCTGTTAGGATCGGCCCAGTTGTGATTTCTCCTCGAAGACATTGTGTCACTCCCTGTTAAACAGGGCTCGGCATCCGTCATTCATTTTTCAAACGGGTCTACCGAACCAGTTGCGGGGATTGATTCGGGGGTATCCCCCGCCTCCCTGTCTTGCCGTCAGGCAAGCCTCTATCACTGCGCAAAACGGATGCTTTGCGCTCGGCCCGCTTGATGCAGCGGTCGAGGAACAGAAAGGATCACAGCCCCCAGCTGCGATACTGATATCCTGTGCCAGCGGGGCGCTCTGACATAGTCAACAATTGGGTCAACAGCGGCATTCAAGAGACCAATTGACTGAAAAAGTTGCGTAAAATTCACACTTTTTTGTGAAATTTGCGTGATTTTTGCCTTTTCCATGCAGGTGCAGCGATTTTTTGCGCCGCAGCATCGTTTTTGACGAACCTACTAAGGGTTGTGGATGACGAAATAGGCGCCGCAAATCCTGCTACGGGGAAAAGGTGGAATCGTAGAGAATCAGAAGAAAACTCGGAGTTTAGAAAGGGTTACAAAGTTTTTCTGGAATTCCTTACCGCTAAGTAAACCTATTGTATGACGCAGACCTCACGCCTTTGTGTTATGATATAGTCCGTAGAGCGTGTGGGCTCTGCGATTGACATAGACGTCAATAGTTCTTGGTTGGGGAAAGGGGCCGCCATGAATGCGTTGCGTAAAACTGAACTCGTGGGCTCGCGTATGAGTCCATCGTGTCGTCGTGATGATGCTGCTATTTGCTTTGTCGGATCGGGACAGCAATTCTCGGAAACCGTGTTGCGTACGGTTGAGGCAGAGATTTCGCCAGCCAAAAGTCTGCGACTTGCTGATATCGATTCCGTGCGTACCGAAATGCATGAGGACGGGCACTTTGATGGTGTGGGCCATCTTTGCACGCTCATTGCTGATGAAACATATGCCGAGCCGTTGCTCTCCTTAGCGCAAGAAGCAAATCCTCTGTTTTCGAGGGTAAAGTTTGTGATCGCCTATGAGGATGAAGAGTTTGGCCGTGAATTGATGGAACGCTATGGCACGCAAATCATCCGTAATCAGATCAGCATGTTGCCGATGAACGTCAATTTGACGACTTGGCTTTTGATCCTGCGGATGGTGGTGTCTGGGGGACATTATATTCCGCCGGTTCTGGCGCGCTGTCGCCCGAGCAATCCGTACTTGCCGGGAACGAACGGGAATGAAACGGGGCCGGGGATCTCGTCGCTAAATGGCGAGCGCCCGGTTACGGGTTTGACGCCGCGCGAAACCGAGGTCTTGGGAATGCTCGCCTCAGGGCAGGCCAACAAGATCATCGCCAGTCAGCTCAATCTGTCCGAGCATACGGTGAAGCTTCATATCCACCGCATTATTGGCAAATTGGGCGTCTCCAATCGCACCGAGGCGGCGATCTGGTTTCATCGCAATGGCGGCGCCTGAGGGGCCGTCGGGCGCGCCGCCGCCAGAGTTTGACACATTCCTGATGCAGATCGGGCGGATTAACTATGCTTGGACGAATACCGAGAGTTTGTTGATTCACCTGATCGCAGGTTTGGCACAGACCGATAAAGAGACGGCGGTGATCTTGCACCTGACGCTTAACACCACGCGGGCGCG
>JAFGWK010000275.1 GCA_016937195.1 Paracoccaceae bacterium
GGATGAATGGCTCTTTTGGCAGGTCGGCGGGCTGGGGCCGATGGCGGGTCAGGCGCATCATTTCCTGAAATACGCCCCCAATCTGGAGCCGCCGCAAGATCTGCCCTATGCCAAAGATCGCTACCGCACCGAGACGGGGCGGCTTTATGGCGTGATGGACCGCCGCTTGGCCGACAACCGCTATCTGGCGGGTGATTTTTATTCGATCGCGGATATCGCAACTTGGGGCTGGGCCTCGCTTTGGGAGGGTCAGGAGCAAACGCTCGACGACAAGCCGAACCTGAAACGCTGGCTTGATGAGCTAAGCGCCCGCCCCGCGGTGCAGGCCGGGCGCGCCTTGGCTGCCGATAATCGAGGCGACAATAACAACGCGTCTGCCCAGAAGGTCTTATTCAAACGCTGAAGGATGCGGCGCGTCCCTATTCCCGGGGCGCGCTGTCTTCTTCTGGTTTTTCAATGCCGTAGCGTTCAAATAGCTTTGCCTGTGACATGATGAACCCGATCAGGATAATCGGCAGTCCGAAGGTTTTGAAATCGACCCAAACGCTGTCAGACATCGTACGCCAGACGATCTCATTGGCTACGGCGAGCGCCAGAAACAACCCCACGAAGCGGCGGGTCAGGATCATCCAGCCCTGATGCTCCATTGGCAGGGCTTCTTCCATCACCAGTTGCAACCAGGCCTTGCCGCGCAACAAACCCGCGCCCAAAATGCCCGCAAACAGCAGGTAGATGATCGTCGGCTTCATCTTGAAGAACGTCGGATCGTTAAGCCAAACCGACAGCCCGCCAAAGATCAGCACCAAGACCAGCGTCGCGATCTGCATTGCCGACAGCTTGCCCGTGAGGCGCCACAAGATCAGCGTCGAGAGCGCGATCAACGGCACGAACAGCGCCGTGGCGAGGATGAATCCGGAATAATCGCGGCCCAGAATTTCGTAATGCCCATCCTTCAAGCGATTGAAGGCGATGAAGAAAATCACCAGCGGCCCCCAATCAAGCGCACCTTTCACCCAAGGGGAAATCTTTTTGCCTGCCATCTGCCTCTACCGTCCTGCCATTTCCACAATCACCGCGCCCACCGCAATCAGCGCCATCAACGCGGTGCGCCGCGGCCCCACTTTTTCACCCAGCACCAGCCAACCGATCAAGGCCGCAAACACCGTCGAGGTCTCACGCAACACCGCCGCCTCGCCCACCTTGTCCAGCCGCGTCGCCAGCATGATCGCGCCAAAGGAGAAATAGGCAACAATCGCGCCAATAACACCCCTTTTCAGCAAAGGCACGATTTCGCTACTAGGCAAGCGCGCCCAACGCCGCGCCGTCACGAGGGGCATGAACCAACCATCAATGAAGAAAAACCATGCAAGGAAGGTGAACGGATCAGCAGTGGCGCGAATGCCATAAGCATCATAGGTCGTGTAAAGCGCCACGAATGCCCCCGTCGCCACCGCAAGCGCCAGTGCAGGCACCATCGTCTCACGATTGACGGTGATCGTGCGCAGATTATAGAGCGCGAGACCATAAATCCCCGACAGCAACACCCCCACGCCAGCCCATTGGCCCCAGGTAAAATGCTCTCCAAAGACGATCCCGGCCCCGATCACCGCAAAAAGCGGCCCCGTGCCGCGCACCACCGGGTAAACGACCGTGTAGGCCCCCCGCGTATAGGTCATCGCCTGCAGCAGTTTGTAGCAGACATGAATCACGAAAACGGTCGCAAAAATCGGCCACATGAAGGGCTCGGGCCACGGCACCACGAACAGCGCAATCGGCGCCGCCATGATCCCATAGCTTGCGTCAATCGCGGCCCGGCTGAGCCAAGGATCATGCCGCCCCTTTTGCAGCGCGCCAAAGAGCGCATGCAAAAACGCCGCCAGTAGCGCCAAGCCCAGCGCCAGATGGCGCCCCGTCTCGGTGCCAGAAACTGAAATAATCCAATCGCTCACAGCAGCGTCCTTATTGATATCGCGTCAGGGGGCGCCGCCCCCTCTGGCCTGTCGGCCATTCACCCCCGGGATATTTCGATCAAGAGGAAGACCGGCCCTCTCTTCCTCTTGATACAAATATCCTCGGGGGTCTGGGGGCAGACAGCCCCCAGCGCCTCAAGCGCGTGCGGCATCCAGAAAGGCGCGGATCAGGTCCGCATCCTTAATCCCCGGTGCGCTTTCAACACCCGAGGACACATCGACCTGACGCGCCCCTGTCAGTTTGATCGCCTGCGCCACATTTTCCGGTGTCAGTCCACCGGCCAGCATCCAAGGCTTGGCCGACTTGCGCCCGGCAATCAACTGCCAGTCAAACGCCAAGCCATTACCACCGGGCAGCGCGGCCCCTTTCGGAGCTTTGGCATCGAGCAATATCTGGTCGGCGACCGCCTCATAAGCTGCAATCCCGGGCAGATCAGCCGCCTCGGCCACACCCACCGCTTTCATGACAGGCAGGCCATAGCGCGCGCGAATGTCTGCCACGCGTGCCGGGCTTTCGCTGCCATGAAGCTGCAACATATCAAGGGGTACAGCGGCGCAGATCGCGTCCAGCTCTGCGTCCGTGGCGTTCACCACCAAGGCGACCTTGGCGATACCGGGTGCGACCTCTATCGCCAATTCACGCGCCTGAGGCACCTCAA
>JAFGWK010000276.1 GCA_016937195.1 Paracoccaceae bacterium
ACCCGCGCAAACAAGATCCGGAGGAGCCTAAGCCATGAAGATGACAACCGAAGAGGCCTTTGTCAAAACGCTGCAACTGCATGGTATTGAACATGCTTTTGGTATTATCGGCTCGGCCATGATGCCGATTTCCGATCTGTTTCCTGCGGCGGGGATCACGTTTTGGGACTGCGCGCATGAATGCAATGCGGGGATGATGGCTGACGGGTTCACCCGTGCGAGTGGCAAGATGTCGATGATGGTGGCGCAAAACGGCCCTGGCATTACAAATTTCGTCACGCCCGTGAAAACGGCCTATTGGAACCACACGCCGCTGTTGCTGGTCACGCCGCAAGCAGCCAACGCGACGATCGGGCAGGGCGGCTTTCAAGAGGTCGAGCAGATGCGGCTGTTTGCCGATATGGTCGCCTATCAGGAAGAGGTGCGCGACGCTTCGCGCATCGCCGAGGTGCTCAACCGCGTGATCCTCAAGGCCAAGCGCGCCTCGGCGCCGGCGCAAATCAATATCCCGCGCGATTTCTGGACCAAGGTGATCGATATCGACCTGCCAAAGGTCGTGCAGTTCGAGCGCCCCACGGGGGGCCAAGACGCAATTGCGCAGGCCGCCGCGCTGCTGTCGCAGGCGAAATTTCCGGTGATCCTGAACGGTGCAGGCGTGGTGCTGGCGGGGGCAATTCCTGCCTCAATGGCGCTGGCGGAACGGCTGGAGGCTCCGGTCTGCTGTGGCTATCAGCACAATGACGCGTTTCCCGGCTCGCATCCGTATTCGCCGGACCGCTGGGCTATAACGGGTCCAAGGCGGGGATGGAGCTGATCGCCAAGGCGGATGTCGTGCTGGCGCTGGGTACGCGGCTGAACCCGTTTTCGACGCTTCCGGGCTATGGGATTGATTACTGGCCCAAAGACGCCGCGATCATTCAGGTCGATCTCAACCCCGACCGGATCGGGCTGACGAAACCGGTGGCGGTGGGCATTGTCGGCGATGCGGGCAAGGTGGCGGATGCTATCTTGGCGAAACTGGCCCCGGATGCAGGCGATGCCGGGCGCGAGTCGCGCCGCGCGCTGATCGGGCAAACCAAATCGGCTTGGGCGCAGCAACTGTCCAGCATGGATCACGAGGACGACGATCCGGGCACCACCTGGAACGCCCGCGCACGCGATGCCAAGCCCGACTGGATGAGCCCGCGCATGGCGTGGCGCGCGATCCAGTCCGCGCTGCCCAAAGAGGCGATCATCAGTTCTGACATTGGCAATAACTGCGCCATCGGCAACGCCTATCCGAGTTTCGAGGCGGGGCGGAAATATCTAGCGCCGGGGCTGTTCGGGCCGTGCGGCTATGGTCTGCCCGCGATCATGGGGGCCAAGATCGCGCAGCCCGATATGCCCGTGGTGGGCTTTGCGGGCGACGGCGCGTTTGGCATTTCAATGAACGAGATGACAGCGATTGGGCGCAAGCAATGGCCTGCGATCACGATGGTGATTTTCCGCAACTACCAATGGGGCGCGGAAAAACGTAACACGACGCTGTGGTTTGACGACAATTTCGTGGGTACTGAATTGAACGAGGGCGTCAGCTATGCTGCCATCGCCAATGCTTGCGGTCTGAAGGGCGTGCAGGTGCAAACGATGGGCGATCTGACAGCCGCGCTTGACAGCGCGATCAAGGCGCAGGCGCAGGGTGAGACGACCTTTATCGAGGCGCTGATCAACCAGGAACTGGGCGAGCCGTTCCGCCGCGATGCGATGAAAAAACCGGTGGGTGTGGCCGGGATCAGCGCAGATGATATGCGCCCGCAAATCGGCGTCTGACGCACCGTTGCACTGGCGCGGCGATTAGGGCGGCGCCAGTGCAATTTGCGAAACTGGCATTATCGGGCAGCTGAAATTGGCACTACGCAGTTTCGCCGCGGCGCGGAAAGATCAGCGCTTGATCCGCCGCGCCCTGCGGCCCCCTTTGTGGAGCGATTGCCATGAACAAGAACCTGACCTCGAACGATCTGAGCCATGTGATCGCAGCCGATAAGGCCCGCGTCTGGCATCACCTGACGCAACACAAACCTTTTGAAAGTATCGATCCGCGCGTGATGGTCGAGGGAAAGGGCATGCGGCTGTGGGATGCGCTTGGCAAAGAGTTCCTCGATGGCGTCTCGGGCGGTGTCTGGACGGTCAATGTGGGCTACGGGCGTGAAAGCATTGCCGATGCGGTGCGCGATCAACTGGTGAAACTGAACTATTTTGCAGGCTCGGCGGGCTCTATTCCCGGTGCGCTTTTTGCGCAAAGCTTGATCGAAAAAATGCCGGGGATGAGCCGCGTCTATTACGCCAACTCGGGCTCGGAGGCCAATGAGAAGGTCTTCAAAATGGTGCGCCAGATCGGCCATCGGGTGCATGGCGGGCGCAAAACCAAAATCCTTTATCGCGAGCGCGATTATCACGGCACCACGATCACTGCGCTTGCCGCTTGCGGTCAGCCCCAGCGCGCCCAGCAATACGGCCCCTTCACCCCCGGTTTCATCGAGGTGCCCCATTGTCTGGAATATCGCGCGCAATGGGATGTTGAGGATTATGGTCGCCGCGCAGCGGATGCGATCGAAGAGGTGATCTTGCGTGAGGGGCCTGACGAAATTGGCCTGCTCTGTCTGGAACCCGTGACGGCAGGGGGCGGCGTCATCACGCCCCCCGAAGGCTATTGGCAGCGCGTGCAAGAGATCTGCGCGAAATACGATATCATGCTGCATATCGACGAGGTGGTCTGCGGCGTCGGGCGCACCGGCGAGTGGTTTGGCTATCAGAATTACGGGGTGAAGCCCGATTTCGTGACCATGGCCAAGGGCGTGGCCTCGGGCTATGCGGCGATTTCGTGCACCGTCACCACCGAAGCGGTGTTTGAAATGTTCAAGGATGACAGTGACCCGCTGGGCTATTTCCGCGATATCTCGACCTTTGGCGGCTGTACTTCGGGGCCAGTTGCGGCGCTGGAAAACCTGCGCATCATCGAGGATGAGAACCTGCTCGACAACACCAACCGGATGGGCGCGCGGATGATGGAGAACCTGCACGCGCTGATGGAGCGTCACGCGGTGATCGGCGATGTGCGCGGCAAGGGGCTGTTCTGTGGTGCGGAACTGGTGGCTGATCGCGCCAGCAAAGAGCCTGCGGATGAAAAACGCGTTGCCGCGGTCGTCGCAGATTGCATGGCGCAGGGCGTGATTATCGGCATGACCAACCGCTCGCTGCCCGGCTTTAACAACACGCTGTGTTTCAGCCCCGCGCTGATCGCGACGCCTGATGACATTGACGCGATCACAACGGCTGTGGATGGCGCGCTGGGTCGGGTGTTTGGATAGGCACGGTCTTGCACTGCGCGCTTACGCGCGCCATTTTGCCCGAGGATAATGAAAGGAAGCAGAATGCTGAAAGTCTATCTCTCGGGCGAAATTCACACCGATTGGCGCGAGAGCGTCAAATCGGCGTGCAAGGGGCTCAAAATCGACTGGTCCGGCCCGGTCACCGATCACGCAGCCTCTGATGATTGCGGGGTCGAGATTTTCGGGGCCGAGGCGGATAAGTTCTGGCATGACCGCAAGGGCGCGGCGCTCAACGCGATCCGCACGCGACGCGGGATTGAGGGCTGTGACGTGCTGGTTGTGTGCTTTGGTGAGAAATACAAACAGTGGAACGCGGCCTTTGATGCGGGCTACGCGGCGGCACTGGGCAAGCCGATCATCGTGCTGCAACCCGATGATCATGATCATGCGCTCAAAGAGGTGGATGCGGCCGCCAATGCCGTTGCGCGCACGCCCGATCAGGTGGCGCGCGCGCTGCGCTATGTGTTGACGGGCTCGCTTTAGGCGCAGGCGCGGCCTAGCGGTTGTAATAGTCGCGATACCACGCAACGAAGCGTTCAACGCCGTCGCGGAAATCGGTCTGCGGGCAATATCCGGTCAGGCTGCGCAACAGGCTGGCATCGGCCCAGGTCGCAAGCACTTCGCCCTTTTGCATATCCATGTAGTTGCGGATTGCGGGCGTGCCGATGGCGGTCTCGATCGCATCGACGAAATCAAGCAGCTTCACCTTGTCGGAATTGCCGATATTGACCACACGGTAGGGGGCGACGGGGGACAGGCTGTCGCCCTCGGCGATGTCCTCGGGGCTGTCGGGGCGCACGGGCACCGCGTCCATCAGCAAGGCGATCCCGCGCACGAGATCCTCGACATAGGTGAAATCGCGATACATTTCGCCGTGGTTGTAGATGTCGATCGGGCGACCAGCGAGGATCGCATCGGTGAACTTTGCGGGTGCCATGTCGGGGCGCCCCCAAGGGCCATAAACCGTGAAAAAGCGAAACATCGTGGTCGGGATGTTCCACAGATGGGCATAGGAATGCCCCATCGCCTCGGTCGCCTTTTTTGTCGCGGCGTAGATTGTCAGCGGCATGTCGGTCTTGTCGGTCTCACGGTAGGGCATTTCCGTGTTGGCCCCGTACACCGAACTGGTTGAGGCCATCAACAAATGCCCGACCTCAAGACGGCGCGCGACCTCCATCACATTGAACGTGCCAACAACATTGGTCTCGACATAAGCACGCGGATTTTCAAGGCTGTAGCGCACGCCGGCTTGGGCCGCGAGATGCACGATCACATCGGGGGCGAAGTCATCGCTGACCCGATCCAGCAAGTCGCGATCTTCAAGCATCCCTTCGGTTGCCGAGAAATTCGGATCTTGCATCAGCATCGCGTGACGGCGCTGTTTCAGCGCGATCTCGTAGTAATCGGTCATCCCGTCATAGCCATGCACGCGCACGCCTTGCGCCAGCAGAAGCTTGGACAGATGATAGCCGATGAACCCGGCAGAACCGGTGACAAGAACGCGTTTCGCAGCCATGAGGGTATTCCATTTCAAAAGGATCGCGCGCCACTATAGGGCGGGCAAGCGGCAGGCTCAACGCGCCAACGTGGTGAAACCGATCAGACCTCGCGCCGGGCCGCGCGCCCGCCACGGCGCTGTTGCAATCGAGGCGCGCGAGCGGGCAATTCGGCCATGATATCGCGACGTTTTTCGGGGCTGAGGCGCGACCATGCGCCGATTTCTTCAAGCGTGCGCAGGCAGCCGATACATAACCGCTCTTGCGGGTGGATCTGGCACAGCTTGACGCAGGGGCTTTCGACCTCGTCGCGTTTCCAGACCTCGTTGCTCATTGCGGCCCCAAATATTGCAGCCGATCCAGCGCCCCTTGCAAGATAAACGCCGCCGCCACGTGATCAATCGCCTCTGCGCGTTTGGCGCGCGATAGATCGGCTTCTAGCATTGCACGTTCAGCGGCCACGGTTGATAGCCGCTCGTCCCAGAAAGAGATTGGCAGATCGGTGAGATTTTCAAGGTTGCGCGCAAAGGCGCGCGTCGATTGACAGCGCGGCCCTTCCGAGCCGTCCATATTCATTGGCAGCCCGAGGATCAGCCCGCGCAGCTCGCGCTCGGCCACGATGGCCAGCAGGGCCTGCGCATCCAGACCGAATTTCTTGCGCTTGACCGTCAGCAGGGGAGTCGCGACCGAGCGCAGCCCGTCCGACACCGCCACGCCAATCGTTTTTGTGCCCAGATCGAGACCCGCCACCGCACCTGCGCGCGGCAGGCGGGCGGCAAAGTCGATCATGTCGGGGCAGATCACTGCGCCAGCCCGGCAGCTTGTGCTGCCGCCTGAACCTGCGCCAAACCTGCGGGGTCATTGGCAAGCGCTTGCTGCGCCTCGCCCCAAGCCTCAGCCGCGCGATCCTTTTCGCCCAGCGTCGCGAGCGAGGAGACCACCCGCGACCATTCCGCCGCCGTGCCGCCCTCGGTTGTCAGACGATCAAATAGCCCATCGACCATGCCCTGAATCATCTGCTTGCGATCCTCGGGGCTCATTTGCGCGGCATCCTTCATCTGCTCGGCGCTCGGGCCGGGCATCATCGGGGCGTTTTGGGCAGGGGCAGGGGCCGCGCCGCCACCGGCATCGGCAAGCGCCTTGCCTACCGGGGCCTGATGCGCGGCGTCGATCTTGGCCATATCTTCGGGACGCGCAGCAAACTTGCCCTTCGCCTCCCCATAAATCGTATCGGCGCGCTTGACCTCACCCAGCATGCGCAACGAGGAAATCAGCCGCGCCCAATCATCCGCGCTGCCGCCTTCTTGGGCCAAGCGATCATTCAACTGGTTCACCATCCCACGGATCATGTCCTGACGCTCTGCCGGGGTCATATCGGCCGCCGCCGCGATATCGGCCTGACTTGGTCCAACGCCCTTAGGCATCGGCGGGGTGTAGTCGCTTTCGCCCGCAAGCCATGCCAGTTCGTTGATGTTGTCGCGAATGGCGGGCATCCAAGGCGCATCGTCGGGCGAATTGCGTAGCAAGCCGTCCCAGATACGAAATGCCCGGTCCTCACGCGAATTCTGCGCCATCATCAGGCCAACATAATAAAGCGAGAGGCCGTTTTTCGGGTCTTTCTGAAGCGCGGTGGCAAAGACTTTTTCGGCTTCGGGCGTGATCAAGCCTCCCGCGGCCACAACCATCATCTCGCCCAGTTGGGCGTACTCATCCGCGCTCGCGCTATCCCCCTTCAACGCCACCAGACGCTGTTGCGCCTGCCAAGCAGCGTCGAAATTCCCCATCGCCGCCTCATTGCGCGACAGCAATTCCAGACCTCTGGGGTCATTGGGGTTTTTCGCAACGGCCTCGCGCAGCTTCACCATCAACTCGACAAATTTCGGGTCGGGCTTGGGCTGGTTAAGCTGGCGCGCGGCAGCCATTTTCTCGGCGGCCTCCTGCGATGGGCGGCTGTCGTAGCGTTTGTCTGCAAAGGCGTAGCGCTCTGCAATAGGCTGGTCACTATAGCCCTCGGCCCCCATGCGACCATATAGCCAGAACGTCCCGCCCACCAGCGCAGCGCCCCCCACGATCAGCGCGATCATCGCCCCTTGAGGCGCGCGCGAGGTATCTGATCCAGCCTGCACCTTGCGGTCCGCTTCCAGCATCCGGCGCGAGATTTCCAGTTTGGCACGCTCGGCCTCTTCGGCAGAGGTCACACCGCGTTCGACATCGCGCTCGATATCGCGCAGCTGTTCGCGATACACCTGCACATCATATGAGGCAGCCGGAGCCTGATCGCTTGCTCCCCCGCGCATCACAGCGAGTACAAATAATAGCATAATAATCGCGACAAGCGCGGCAGCGATAATCCAGAACAGCATGGCGTTTCCTCTCCTTGCGCATTCATTTAGGCGAGAAATGCCCTGCCCGAAAGCCCCCAGCGTCGCGATGGAGCGCGATGTCGCAGTCTGATGTCGCTTTTTTCTGTGCAATGCCGCATCGGAGGGGCTGTCAAAGGGGCGCGCAGTCCATCACAAAGACAGATGAGAGTCGCAAGTTCTGTTGCCGAGGGCCGCTTATGAAACGCTATTCGATGTTTGCTGTCGCACGCGAGGCGATGCGCTACCACGCAGGATGGGAGCGGGCATGGCGCAGCCCTGAGCCGAAGAAACGCTACAAAGTCATCGTTGTCGGTGCGGGCGGGCATGGTCTGGCCACAGCCTATTATCTTGGCAAAGTGCATGGGATCACGGATGTCGCGGTGATCGAAAAAGGTTGGCTTGGCGGGGGCAATACCGGACGCAACACCACGATCATCCGGTCGAACTACCTGCAAGATCCGTCAGCCGCGATCTATGAAAAGGCCCGCTCGCTCTATGAGGGGCTGAGCCAAGACCTGAATTACAACGTGATGTTTTCACCGCGCGGCCTGCTGATGCTGGGCCAGACGGAACATGAGGTGCGCGGCTATCAGCGCACGGTCCATGCCAATCGCCTGCAAGGCATCGCCACCGAATGGATCGGCCCCGAGCGCGTGAAGGAATTGGTGCCGATCCTCAATATCGACGGGCCGCGCTATCCGGTGCTTGGCGCCCTGTATCAGGCCCGTGGCGGTACCGCGCGCCATGATGCGGTGGCGTGGGGTTATGCGCGCGCCTGCTCGAACATGGGCATGGATATCATCCAGCAATGCGAAGTTACTGGAATCTCGCAAAATGCAGGAAAAGTGACAGGAATCACGACAAGCAAGGGCGAGATCGGCTGCGAAAACCTCGCAATCGTGGTGGCGGGCCATTCCTCGGTTATGGCCGAAATGGGCGGGTTCCGCCTGCCCATCGAAAGCGTGGCTTTGCAGGCTTGGGTGTCTGAACCCATCAAACCTTGCATGGATGTGGTCGTGATGGCCAACACCGTGCACGGTTACATGTCGCAATCTGATAAGGGCGAAATGGTGATCGGCGGCGGCACGGACGGGTTTAACAACTACACCCAACGCGGCTCGTGGCACCATGTCGAGGAAACCACCCGCGCTCTGGTCGAAACCTTTCCGATCATCTCGCGCCTCAAGATGCTGCGCCAATGGGGCGGGATCGTAGACATGACAGGCGACCGCTCTCCGATCCTGTCCAAAACCCCGGTCGAGGGTATCTTCGTCAATTGCGGTTGGGGCACGGGCGGATTCAAGGCCATCCCCGGCTCGGGCTTTGCGATGGCCGAACTGATCGCGCGCGGTCATTCGCCGCTCGCAGCCGAGTTTAATCTCGACCGCTTCAAAGAGGGTCGCTTCATCGACGAAAGCGTCGCGGCGGGGGTCGCGCACTGATGACACGCCCCCTCTTCCTCTTGATAAAAATATCCCGCGGGGGTCCGGGGGCGCGAAGCCCCCGGCGCCTGCTAAGGAAAGGCCCGCTGACATGCTGACGCTCACCTGTCCCTGCTGCGGCGTCACCGCCGAGGAAACCGAATTCGCGCCCGGCGGCGAGGCCCATCCGAAACGCTTTGGCCCGGACTCCTCGGATGCCGACTTTGAGGGCTATCTATTCGCGCGCGCCAACCCCAAGGGCGTGCATTTCGAACGCTGGCGTCACGCCTATGGCTGCGGCAAGTGGTTCTTGGCCGCGCGCTGCACCGCGACGCTGGAAGTCTTTGGCACTTATCCGGCGCAGACCACGGCACCGCCCGCGGACGTCATCAAGAAAATTAAGACAAAACGCCCCGAATGGGAGGGCTATAAATGAGCACACGCCTCAGTAAAGGTGGCCGTCTGATTGATCGCGCCAAAAGACTGAATTTCACCTTCAACGGCAAGCCGATGCAGGGCTATGAAGGCGACACGCTGGCCTCGGCGCTGCTGGGCGCGGGGCAGGTGATGGTCGGACGTTCGTTCAAATATCACCGCCCGCGCGGGATCATCGCCAGCGGCGTAGAAGAGCCAAACGCGCTGGTGGGTCTGGGGCGCAATGCGCGGTTCGAACCCGATCAACGCACTACTACGACCGAGCTGTTCGAAGGCGCCGAGACGCGTAGCCAGAACCACTGGCCGAGCCTTGAGTACGATATCGGTGAAATCAACGACAGCTTTTACAAATTCCTGCCCGCCGGGTTCTATTACAAGACCTTCATGGCCCCGCAAGCGGCTTGGAAGCACCTGTTCGAACCGATCATCCGTAAATCCGCAGGTCTTGGCGCCGTCCCGAAAGAGGCCGATCCCGACCGCTACGAACAGGCCTATGCGCATTGCGATGTGCTGGTTGTGGGCGGGGGTGTGGCGGGACTCGCGGCGGCGCTGCGCGAAGGCCGCGCGGGCAAGCGCGTCTGGTTGATCGAGCAAAGCGCGCATTGGGGCGGGCGCACGCCCGTTGATGGCGGCCAGATCGACGGGTTCGAGGCTTGCGACTGGATCAAGGCTACGCTGCAAGAGCTTGAAACAATGGAGAATGTCACGCTGCGCACCCGGCTGATGGCGGCGGGGCAGCATGATCATGGCTATGTCATCGGGCTCGAAAGCGTGGGCGATACCCGCCCCGGTGCTGACATTCCGCGCCATCGTTTGTGGCGCATCCGTGCGGGGCGCACGATCACTGCGACAGGCGCAATTGAACGCCCGCTGGCTTTTGCGGGCAATGATGTGCCCGGTGTGATGCTGGCCAGCGCGGTGCGCGATTATGTGGTGAACTGGGCGGTCTCGCCCGGCGATCGCACGGTGATCGTGACCAATAATGATGACGCCTATCGCACCGCGCTGGCGCTGCTGGATGCCGGGCTATCGGTGCCCGCAATCGTGGATGCGCGCGAGGCCACCCACGGCGCGCTCCCCCAAGAGGTCAAGGCGCGCGGCGTGCGTGTGCTTGAGGGGCGCGGCGTGGCCCGCGTCTTGGGGCGCAAGCAGGTCAAAGGGGTGGAAATCTGCGCGCAGGCCGGTGAGGGTGGCGCGATTGAAACGATTGAATGCGATTGCGTGGCGATGTCTGGCGGCTGGTCGCCGGTCGTGCATCTGTGGTCGCATTGCGGCGGCAAGCTGATCTGGGACGCCGCACAGGCGATGTTCCGCCCCGATCCCGCCCGCCCCCCTTTGGGGGCTGATGGCACGGCGATGGTGCAGGTGGTCGGTGCGGCCAACGGTGATTTGTCCCTGGCGGCAGCAATGGGCAGCGCGGGGCTTGGCGCGTGTTCAAGCGACGAGGCGCCGATGATGCCGGTCTGGCAAATGCCTGCGGGTGCGCCCCCTGCGCTGCGCTTCAAAAGCTTCCTTGATTTTCAGAATGATGTGAAGGTCTCGGACGTGCAGTTGGCGGCGCGCGAGGGCTATGAAAGCGTCGAACATACCAAACGTTACACCACGCTTGGCATGGCAACGGATCAAGGGAAGCTGAGCAATATCAACGGTCTTGCCGTGCTATCTGATGCGCTGGGCCAACCGATCCCGGCCACCGGAACCACGACCTTCCGCCCGCCCTACACCCCGATCAGCCTTGGTGCGATCGCCGGCGAGGCGAAGGGCGCGCTGTTCCAACCGCTGCGCCGCACCCCGGTTCAAAGCTGGCATGAGGCACAAAACGCCCATTGGGAGCCGGTCGGCCAGTGGCGCCGCCCCTATTGTTATCCGCAAACGGGCGAGTCCCATCGCGAGGCGGTCAATCGCGAGATTACCAATACACGCGCCAATGTCGGGCTGCTGGATGCCTCTACGCTGGGCAAGATCGTGGTCAAAGGCCCTGATGCGGGGCGTTTCCTCGACATGCTTTACACCAATATGATGTCGACCCTTCCGGTCGGCAAATGCCGCTACGGGCTGATGTGCAACGAGAACGGCTTTTTGATGGATGACGGGGTCGTGGCGCGCCTGTCCGAGGATAGCTGGCTGTGCCACACGACCTCGGGCGGGGCAGATCACATCCACGGCTGGATGGAGGATTGGCTGCAATGCGAGTGGTGGGACTGGAAGGTCTACACCGCGAACCTCACCGAGCAATTCGCCCAGATCGCCGTAGTCGGGCCGAAAGCACGCCAGTTGCTGGAAAAACTTGGCGGCATGGATGTCAGCAAAGAGACGCTGCCCTTCATGCAATGGCTTGAGGGCAGCCTTGGCGGCTTTGATGCGCGCATCTGCCGTATCTCTTTCTCGGGCGAGTTGAGCTATGAAATCGCCGTACCCGCCTCGCAGGGTTTGGCGCTGTGGAAGAAACTGGTCACCGAGGGCAAAGACCTTGGCGTCATGCCCTACGGCACCGAGGCGCTGCATGTGATGCGCGCGGAAAAGGGGTTCATCATGATCGGGGATGAGACCGACGGCACGGTGATCCCTCAAGATCTGGGGCTGAACTGGGCGATCTCGAAGAAAAAGACCGACTACCTTGGCAAACGCGCCCAACAGCGCCCGCATATGACCGATCCCAACCGTTGGAAACTGGTGGGGCTTGAGACGCTGGATGGCTCGGTGATCCCCGATGGCAGCCACGCTCCCGCCGATGGCTATAATGCTAACGGCCAACGCAACACCCAAGGCCGCGTCACCTCGACCTATTACTCGCCCACGATCGGCAAGGGCATCGCGATGGGGCTGGTGTTGAACGGTCCTGACCGGATGGGCGAGGTGATTGAGTTCACGGGTGAGGGCGAAGCGATGATCAAGGCGCGCATCACCGATCCGGTCTTTTTCGATAAGGACGGGGAGAAGCAAAATGTCTAACGCGGTCAGTGCGCTACAGGGCGCAACCTATCAAGGCTTTGTCACGGTGAGCGAGGCTGGCCTGATCGGCATGATCTCTATTCGGGGCGATTTGACATCAAAGCCGTTGCTTAAGGCGCTGAAAACGCAGGGCCTGTCCGCGCCCGCCCCGCGCCAGATCGTAACTTCCAATGACCTGACGCTGGCATGGATGAGCCCAGATGAATTGCTGCTCATCTGCGATCACAGCGCGGCCGCGCAACGGGCGCAAACACTGACAGAGGCGCTTGAGAAAAACCATGCGCTGGTCTGCAATGTCTCAGACGCGCGTGCGCTCTTTCGCATCACCGGGTCCAAGGCTGATCAAGTCATCATGAAGCTCTCGCCCGCCGATATTGCGCGCTTGCCCATGGGCGAGATGCGCCGCACGCGGCTTGCGCAGGTGGCCGCCGCAGTCTGGCGCTCGGCCCCTGATGAGATCTCGCTGATCTGCTTTCGCTCGGTGGCGACCTATGTCCAAGGGCTGCTCGAAACATCCGCGCGCCCCGGATCGGAGCTGTTTGAAGCCGCCCCCTCTTCCTCTTGATCCAAATATCCCGGGGGAGGCTCCATCGGAGCCGGGGGCAGCGCCCCCTCGCTGCTGCAAAGAAAAATGCGAACAGATGCCGAACATGGGCTTGGCCTTGGCGTGGGCAAACGCTAGATTGTCGCTATGACCGAGGCTTTTGATGATGATCCCTATGAAGGCGCGCTTAGCCTGTCGCAACGTGCCATGTCAGCGCGTGGCACGCCCTATCTCGATGGGCTGAACACCGAACAACGCGCCGCTGTTGAGGCGCTGGATGGCCCGGTTTTGATGCTGGCGGGCGCGGGCACGGGCAAGACCCGCGCGCTGACCTGCCGAATCGCGCATCTGCTCAATACGGGGCGCGCACGCCCCAATGAGATTTTGGCCGTGACATTTACCAACAAGGCCGCGCGCGAGATGAAGGAACGTGTCGGCGCGCTTTTGGGCACGGGCGGGGAGGGGATGCCTTGGCTTGGCACCTTTCACTCGGTTTGCGTGAAACTATTGCGCCGCCACGCTGAACTGGTCGGGTTGAAGTCAAATTTCAACATTCTGGATACCGATGACCAGATCCGCCTGCTCAAGCAGCTCATTCTCGCCGCCGATATTGACGAGAAACGTTGGCCTGCGCGGCAATTGGCGGGGCTGATTGATGGCTGGAAAAACCGCGCGCTGACGCCTGAAAAGGTGAAAGGGCGCGAGGCGGCGGCCTTCAATAATCGCGGCTCCGAGCTGTATGACAGCTATCAGGCGCGGCTGAAAACGCTCAACGCCGTCGATTTCGGCGATCTGCTGCTGCATGTGGTCACGATTTTCCAGACCCATCCGGATGTGCTTGAACAGTACCAGCGCTGGTTCAAATACATTCTTGTCGATGAGTATCAAGATACCAACGTCGCGCAATATCTGTGGCTGCGCCTTCTCGCGCAGGGGCACCGCAATATCTGCTGCGTGGGGGATGACGACCAGTCAATCTATGGTTGGCGCGGCGCGGAAGTGGGTAATATCCTGCGGTTCGAAAAGGATTTTCCCGGTGCGACCGTGATCCGGCTTGAGCAGAATTACCGTTCGAGCGAACATATCCTGTCAACCGCCTCGGGCTTGATTGCGCAAAATACGGGGCGTCTGGGCAAAGAGCTTTGGACGCAGGCGCAGGGCGGTGACAAGGTGCGTCTGATCGGCCATTGGGATGGTGAGGAAGAGGCGCGCTGGATCGGCGAAGAGGCCGAGGCGATCCAACGTGGCACCCGTGGAAATGACCCGGTCTGCCTGAACGATCAGGCGATCTTGGTGCGCGCCAGCCATCAGATGCGCGCCTTTGAGGATCGCTTTTTGACCATCGGTCTGCCCTATCGTGTGATCGGCGGACCGCGGTTTTACGAACGTCTCGAGATTCGCGATGCGATGGCCTATTTCCGCCTCGCCGTCAGCCCCGCCGATGATCTGGCCTTTGAGCGCGTGATCAACACGCCCAAGCGCGGGCTTGGCGACAAGGCGCAAAGCCGCATTCAAATCGCGGCGCGCGAGAACGGGTTAAGCTTGCTCGATGGCGCGCGACTGCTGCTGCAAGAGGGTGCACTCTCGGGCAAGGCGGCGGGTCAGTTGCGCCTGTTCGTGGACAATATCCTGCGCTGGCACGCGGCGATCCTTGCGGCCTCGCCCGCTACGGCGACCACCGCAGCCGATGATGACGACCAGTTGATCGAACCCGATGCGGCGGGCGTGGCCCCGGCCAATGATCTGTCTCATGTACGTCTGGCCGAACAGATTATCGAGGAATCTGGCTATAGCGAGATGTGGCTCAACGATAAGACGCCCGAGGCGCCGGGCCGTCTGGAGAACCTCAAGGAACTGATCAAGGCGCTGGAACAGTTTGAAAA
>JAFGWK010000005.1 GCA_016937195.1 Paracoccaceae bacterium
CTTAATTGTGGCGGAGGAAAAAACCGAGTTTCTGTCGGGTCACGCCATCTCAACATTCGGTCAATGTGCCAGATGCCAAAGAAACCCGTGGAAAGTCAAATCAGGACTATGCATGGGCCCCCAAAGTAGCGCCAAAGCCAGCCAAATTGCCTGCTCGGGTGCAGAGATTGACGTGCGCTCGGGCATCGCCCCGCGCAGCCCCAACCCAAGCATCAAGATGGCTGAACTTGAAATCTGAATTCCAAGCCAACGTCCCCAATCCAACCCAACCGGATACAGTAGGAAAATCGGTAGAACGGCGAGGATAATATACCAGCCAGAGCCGCGTGCCGTTTCGCTGGTGCGCCAAAGCCGCCAGAGTGGGGCGGCACAAAGCAGCCAAGCCAGCGGCACCAAACCTGCATAGGATGCTCTATGCAGGGCGTTGATCACCTTTGTGCTGCCGTTCTCAGGATCGCCAAGCCAAGCGATTGCACCATCACAGATATGTCTCTGCGGCAATCCACGCGCCATCAACGCATCGCAAATTGGACCTGTTTCGCTGACTCTTATGTGGCTCAGCGCATAGATCGAGACGATGACACAGCCGATAGCCACAAGCGCGGCAATGGCCTGCGCGACCCGGTCATGGCGCAGATTCGTGAACAGGAGCGCCGCAATACACCATGCCGGAAACAGCAAAACATGCAGTTCATGTCCAATCGCACCGATTCCCAAAAGGGCTCCCGAAAGGACAAGCCGCCCGCGATCTCCCCCTGGAAGCGCCAGTATAGACAGCGCGAGCAAGCCAAACATCTCTTTGCGCAGGCCTGAGATCGGATCAATAGCGCCAAGAATCACAAAGATGGCCGGGGTAAAGACAGTAAGCGCCATTGCGCCACGACCTTGCAGACGTAGCAAAACGATAATCGCTGCAGATAGCGCCACAATGAGTACAAATTGCGTAAGGACGACGATGACAAGTGGAGAGAGTGCAACGTGATCGGAAATCCACAGCAGCGCCTGTCCAAACACGCCGCGCCGTATTGGACCAGCCGCGAGATTGATGAGCCAGTCGCCTTGCAACCATTCATGCCCACCAATCCAATAGCTTGCGATCAGCACGCGCAACTGCATCCAAGTGCCCGCCAGCACCATCACCATTGCCGTGACGATCCATGCAGACTGACGCGGCTTGGATGACATGTCTTGCGCTTTCCTGTGCGAGGGTCGCGAACAATAAGAAAAGAGGCGACCGTCAGGCCGCCTCTTTATAACTTATGACAGAGCTTTGTTCAGATACTCGTCGACTTTTTCGAGATAGCCCATCGTGGTGAGCCATTTCTGATCGGGGCCAACCAGCAGCGCGAGATCCTTGGTCATGTAGCCGTCTTCGACGGTCTGCACGCAGACTTTTTCCAGTGTCTCGGCAAAGTTCAGCAGCGCTGCGTTATCGTCGAGTTTTGCACGGTGCTTAAGGCCACCGGTCCAAGCAAAGATCGACGCGATCGAGTTGGTCGAGGTCTCTTTGCCGGCCTGATGCTGGCGGTAGTGACGCGTCACTGTGCCATGCGCGGCTTCGGCCTCAACCGTCTGACCATCGGGCGTCATCAGCACGCTCGTCATCAGACCCAGCGAGCCAAAGCCCTGCGCCACGGTGTCGGACTGCACGTCGCCATCGTAGTTTTTGCACGCCCAGACATAGCCACCCGACCATTTCATCGCCGATGCGACCATATCGTCGATCAGGCGGTGCTCATAGGTGATGCCAGCTGCCTCGAACTTGTCGGCGAATTCCTCGTCATAGACCTTCTGGAACAGATCCTTGAAGCGGCCGTCATAGGCTTTGAGGATGGTGTTTTTGGTCGACAGGTAAACCGGCCAGCCTTTGACGAGGCCGTAGTTCATCGAGGCGCGTGCAAAATCGATGATCGATTCGTCGAGGTTGTACATTGCCATTGTAACACCAGCAGAGGGCGCGTCGAACACGTCTTTTTCAATGACCGTGCCATCGTCGCCGACGAATTTGATCGTCAGCTTGCCTTTGCCGGGGAACAAGAAGTCAGTGGCGCGATACTGGTCGCCAAAGGCGTGACGGCCCACAACGATCGGCTGGGTCCAGCCCGGCACCAGACGCGGCACGTTTTTGCAGATGATCGGCTCGCGGAAGATCACGCCGCCAAGGATGTTGCGGATCGTGCCGTTGGGGCTGCGATACATGCGCTTGAGGCCGAATTCTTCGACGCGGGCTTCGTCAGGGGTGATGGTCGCACATTTCACGCCCACACCGTATTGCTTGATCGCTTCGGCAGCGTCCACGGTGATCTGATCGTCGGTTGCGTCGCGGGATTCGATACCAAGATCGTAATATTTCAGGTCGATATCGAGATAGGGCAAGATCAGTTTCTTCTTGATGAAGTCCCAGATAATGCGGGTCATCTCATCGCCGTCGAGTTCGACGACGGGGTTGTCTACCTTGATCTTGGTCATGTTGCCCTCTTGGTTTTGGGTGACTTAAGAATTGAGCGCGTCATAGCCTATTCACGCAGGCTTGGCTAGTCGGTATGCGATGGTATACGAGAGATTGCTCAGCGCCGCATTTCGAACCAAGGGGACACGCGCGCGCGCACCCAATCCCATACGCTGGGCAGGCCATTGGCAATCTTGGCGCCGATCCGGGTTTCAAGTTGCTCATAGGTGACATCATAGTCGATCCATGATCCGCCGCCCGCTTGCAGATTGAGCAAAACCGGCTGTGTGCGATCCAGCGATTTGGCATAAATTGCATCGGGCGTTGCATTGGCTTCAAACTCGATCCAAAGCGCATGAAGCTCGTCTCCCAGATCTCTGGGAAGTAATCCGAAAATACGTTCTGCCGCTTGCGCTTCGGCAGCCTGAATTTCTGCCGAGCCATGCGCCGCGCCGCCTTGCAAATGGATCGGCACATCGCCCACGTCAATCTCGACCAGATCATGGATCAGCAGCATCTTGATGGCACGATTCAGATCAACCCCGGCAGGGGCCTGATCGGCCAAAATCAACGCATAAAGCGCTAAGGTCCAGCTGTGCTCAGCCGAGTTTTCCGGGCGCGAGGCGTCGTGAATGGGCGTCGCGCGGGTGACGGATTTCAGCTTTTCTACCTCGGCCAAAAAGGCCATCTGCTCTGCCAGGCGCGTGCTCATTTTCGTCTCCAAGGCCGTGGTATTGCCAAAAGTATCGCCAGAAAGCCCAGAAAGGCTGCAATCCGCAAGGTCATCGCGTCATCGCCATAGCTATGACAGGCGATGCGCGGGACGATGAATGCATAGAAAGAGACCGTGCCAAGGATCGAGATCACGACAACCCCCATCCCCAGAACCGGCGATATCGCGCGATTGGCTGCGGCCATCAAAAGCAGCGTCCAGCCAATCCAAAGCGGGCCGACCAGAGTAAGGAAATGCAGCGGGTCTCGCAGCAAATCCCCCATGCCCTTTAGCAAAAGCGTGCCTTTGCCACTGCCCGGAAGGCTGGCATCACAAATCAGATGCGCGCTGTGAAAACCGGTCGCCAGCAAGAGCGACAGAGCCAGCGCAAGCGCTGCGGCAAAAAACCACCGCGCGCCTGCTGGCCTCACGTGGAGGTCTCGTCGCTTGGAGTGGCGGCCTTGGCCTTGGCCTTGCGCCGCTCACCCAGACGTTTCTCGAAATAGGCCCGCCCGCGCAGTTCTGCCAGACGCAGACGGCAGGCGGTCATGAACGCTTCTTGCAGCGATGGGCTGGATGTCCCGATATGATCGCCGATGTCGATATAAAAACGGTCTTCGCCTAGCTCTCTTTGCGCTTCGATCACGTCATGGGCCAGATTTTCAGCAAGATCGTCGATTAACCCCATTAACGCGTGCCCTCGGTCAGGCGACGGCGCACATAGGTTTGAACGATGTCGATCATCGGCTTCATGTGCTCTTCTTCGTTTTTGAAGAAGTGATCGGCCCCCTCCATCACCTCATGGGTGATGGTGATGCCTTTTTGCTCATGCAGTTTGGACACAAGCTGCTCGGTTTCCTTGGGCTGCGCGATGCGGTCATTCGAGCCATTGATGATCAGACCCGAAGACGGGCAGGGCGCGAGGAAGGAGTAGTCGTAATTGCCAGGGCCGGGCGATGACGGGCCCGGAGGTGCAACCGAAATAAACCCGGTGATTTCGGGACGACGCATCAACAGCTGCATCCCGATCCAGGCCCCAAAGCTGTGCCCAGCGACCCAGCAGTGTTTCGAATTGGGGTTCATCGTTTGCAGATAATCCAGTGCCGAAGCGGCATCGCTGAGCTCGCCAATGCCCTGATCATACTCGCCCTGACTGCGCCCCACGCCGCGGAAATTGAACCGCAAAACGGTGAAGCCCATTTTGTAGAACGCATAATGCAAATTATACACGACGCGATTGTTCATCGTGCCGCCAAATTGCGGATCGGGATGCAATACGATGGCGATCGGCGCATCGGGTGCGGGCTGCGGGTGATAGCGCCCCTCAAGGCGACCTTCGGGACCGGGAAAAATGACTTCGGGCATTGTCTCTCGTTTTCGTTCGTTCGCTGCCTTTTGGGCGCGCAGCGCAGGTGGCGCTTTTCTTGACGCACACGCGCGGCTGCCCTAGGAGGAAGCCACCCCCGGCATTATGCTGGAGGATCGGGTAGGGTGGAGGTAATCGGCCCTCGCGCTTGCGTCAATGCTTTAGCGGGTTTTGAGCGCTTGCAGGGGCAATTTCACTCCGGTTTGGGGCCGATAAGCAGGAGAGTGGCATGAAACTATCGACAAAAGGGCGCTACGCGATGGTCGCGCTGGTCGATCTTGCGCTGGCAGGAGAGGGGCAGCGCACCTCGCTTGCCGCGCTGTCAGAGCGTCAGGATATCTCACTGCCGTATCTCGAACAGCTTTTCGTACGCCTGCGCCGCGCCGGATTGGTGACATCGGTGCGCGGTCCGGGCGGTGGGTACCGTCTTGCGCGCGACCCCGCCGAGATTCGCATCTCCGAGATTTTTGAGGCGGTGGATGAAACTGTGTCCGCGATGCATGTGGGGGCGGGTGCCTCGGGCGGGATTTCCGGATCTCGGGCGCAATCGCTTACCAACCGCCTTTGGGAAAGCCTGAGTGCACAGGTCTTTGTCTTCCTGCATCAGACCTCGCTGGAGGATGTGGTAAAAAACGGGCTGAAACCCTGCCCGGCCGTGACCCATCTATTTCAGGTTGTGGACGAATAAGCGCGTTGCGCCACCTTGCTGACCGGGTCTGAGTATTTATGGCCAAATGAAATGGGGGCTTTGCCTTTCATTTGGCCATAAATACTCCCGCCGGAGGCAACTGAACCTTCAAACCGCGAGGCGATATGAACAGCGTGTGCTATCTCGACTGGAACGCAACCACGCCTTTGCGCCCTGAGGCGCGCGCGGCGATGATTGAGGCGATGGATGTCGTGGGCAACCCGTCTTCGGTGCATAGCGCAGGGCGCGCGGCCAAGGCGCTTTTGGAGCGCGCGCGTGCGCAGGTGGCGACGGCGTTAGGGGCCGAAGGGCAAGACGTGATCTTTACTTCGGGCGCGACGGAGGCGGCCGCGCTGGTGCTGGCGGGGCAGGGCTATCACTGCGCGGGTGTGGAACACGACGCGGTGCGCAGCTGGTGTGTTGAGGATTTGGTGGTTGATCACGCGGGGCGCATCACGGTTGTCAATCCGGGACGCGCTTGCGTTCAGCTTGCCAATTCCGAAACCGGGGTGATTCAGGATCTGCCCGAGGGGGTGGCGGTCAGCGATCTGACCCAAGCTTTTGGCAAGATTCCATTTGCGTTTAACTGGCTTGGCCTGACCGCCGGGATCGTGTCGGCCCATAAGCTGGGTGGGCCAAAGGGGATAGGCGCGTTGGTTGTCAAGCGGGGCACCGAGATCGCGGCGCAGCTCAAAGGTGGCGGGCAGGAAATGGGCCGACGCGCGGGCACTGAGAACCTGATTGGCATCGCCGGATTTGGTGCGGCTGCGCAGGCCGCCTCGCGCGATCTTGAGAGCGGAACTTGGCAAAACGTCGAAAAACTTAGAGACGTTCTAGAAAACATCATTGCAGATCGGGCAAAAGATACTATTTTTGTCGGGAATGAATCGCGCAGGCTTTCAAACACCTCTTGCTTCATCACGCCCGGCTGGAAGGGCGAGACGCAGGTGATGCAGATGGATCTGGGCGGTTTTGCGGTTTCGGCGGGCTCGGCTTGCTCTAGCGGCAAGGTGCGCGCCAGCCATGCCTTGCAGGCGATGGGTTTTGATGCCGAGGCGGGATTATGTGCGCTGCGGGTCTCATTGGGGCCGGATACGCGCGAAGAAGATGTGCTGCGTTTCGCCGAGTATTGGCTGAAATGCGAAGGAAAACACCGCGCGCGGCGCGGCTGAGCGAACAGGAGAGCCGAGCATGGCAGAGGTTGATCAAGTGGAAGTTCGCGAGGGCGTGGACCGTGAGACGGTGGAAGCCGTTCAAAACATGGGCGCGTATAAATACGGCTGGAACACGGAAATCGAGATGGAGTATGCGCCCAAGGGCGTGAACGAGGACATCGTGCGCTTGATTTCAGCCAAGAATGACGAGCCGGACTGGATGACCGAATGGCGTCTTCAGGGGTTTGCGCGCTGGCAGGATATGAAAATGCCCGATTGGGCGCTGCTGAATGTCCCCGGCATCGACTTTCAAGACATCTACTACTATGCGCGCCCCAAAAGCATGGAGGTCAAACCGAAATCGCTTGATGAGGTCGATCCCAAACTGCTGGCCACTTACGAAAAGCTGGGCATTCCGCTGAAAGAGCAGATGGTTCTGGCCGGTGTTGAGGGCGCAGAGGAGTATGATCCAAATACGCGTCAGGTTGCCGTGGATGCGGTGTTTGATTCGGTCTCGGTGGGCACGACCTTTAAGGCCAAGCTGGCTGAGGCGGGTGTGATCTTCTGCTCGATCTCCGAGGCAATTCAGGATCATCCCGAGTTGGTGAAGAAATATCTCGGCTCGGTCGTGCCGCAGGC
>JAFGWK010000277.1 GCA_016937195.1 Paracoccaceae bacterium
GCCAGATGGTCGCGCACCAGCGGCTCGGGGTTCATCCCCCAGCCCAGCCCATGCAGCGCCGCGTCGACAAACCCCTCGCTTGAGCCGATCCGATGCGCGCGCAGACTGACAGGGCGTCCGCAGATCATCGCCGCCCAATCTTCTTGTAAGCGATCCTTGGCGTTGAACTGCAACGCCGGAGCCGCGCGCAACGCCGCGCAATTCACCCCGTCCGGAAAATGGCGTGCCATAAAATCCGGCGAGGCCGTCGCGATATAGCGCAAGCGCCCCAGCGCCACCGTGTCACAGCCCATGACCGGCCCGGGGTCGGCGGTGATCGCACCCACCACCTCGCCGCGACGCAGCCAGTGATGCGCGTGGTCCTGATCGTCGATCACCAGATCGAACAACACCCCCTCCAGCACTGACAGCGCGGGCAGCACCCAAGTCGCAAGGCTGTCCGCACTCACCGCAATGCGCAACACGGGCGGCATGTCGGCGGGCGCTAACCGCGCCTCAAGCAGGGCGACCTCGCGCTGATGCGTGATCAGCCGCGCCCCGTCCTCGGTTGCGCGGCAGGGCTGGGCGCGGATCACCAGCACCGCGCCCATGCGCTCCTCCAGCGCCTTGATGCGCTGCGAGATCGCGGGCGGCGTCACGCCCAGACGCGCGGCGGCCCCCTCAAACGAGCCGGTATCAATCACGGCGGCCAGCGCCTCGAGCGTTGCATAATCAAACATAAGCAAAACTTATTTCAGCTTAGGTAAATTAACTGGAACTTATCCGAGCGTCGCGCCAGAAGAAAGCCGGATCGAGAGAGGGCGGGCATTGGCATTCTGGGCGGGTCTGAAATTGGGGCTGGGGCTGATCGTGGCGATTGGGGCGCAAAACGCTTTCGTGCTGCGCCAAGGGTTGCGGCGCGAGCATGTCTTTGCAGTCGCTCTGTTCTGCGCGCTTTCCGATGCGCTGCTGATCGCGCTGGGCGTGTCGGGATTTGCCGCCGCAAGCACCGCGCTGCCGTGGCTACCCGAGATCTTGCGCTGGGGCGGCGTGGCCTTTCTGACATGGTATGCGATCCGCGCCCTAATCGCAGCGCTCCGGGGCGGTGAACATCTTGAGGCGGGCAAGGGCAAGGCCCCCGGTCTGCGCGCGGTGCTGGTGACAGTGGCGGCGTTTACTTGGGCCAATCCGCATGTCTGGCTCGATACGGTGGTGCTGCTGGGCGCGGTGTCGGCGCAGTTTGCGGGCCATCTGGTTGCCTTTGCGACAGGCGCGATCACCGCCTCCTTTTTGTTCTTCTTCTCACTGGCTTACGGCGCAAGGCTGCTGGCGCCGTTGTTTGCCCAACCCGCCGCTTGGCGTGTGTTCGATCTGCTGATTGCGCTGGTGATGGGCTCGATCGCGTGGCGGCTCGCGATGGGCGGGCTGTAACGGTTACAAAGCTGCCCCTTGCGAACCCGCACGTTTCAGAGTCCAACAGGCATATGATCGAAAACCCCAAAGCCAACCGCCCGATGATCGGCATCTTATGGATGCTGGCAACGACGCTGTGTTTCGTGTTCGTCAATATCATCGTGCATTGGCTGGGCAGTTCGGTGCCCGTCGCGCAATCGGCCTTCGTGCGCTTTGCTTGGGGGCTGATCTTTTTCGCCCCCGCGCTGACCCGCATTTTGCGGCGCAGCTATACGCGCGAGGTCTGGGTGCTGTTCGGGCTGCGCGGCGTTTTGCACGCGGTGGCGGTGGTGCTGTGGTTTTACGCCATGACCCATATCGCAATCGCCGATGTCACCGCGATCAACTACCTCAACCCGATTGTGGTGACGGTGGGCGGTGCGTTGCTGCTGGGCGAGGGGCTGGCGTGGCGGCGCATTAGCGCGATTATCGTGGCGCTGATTGGCGCGCTGATCATCCTGCGCCCTGGCATACGTACGATTGAGCCCGGACACATCGCCCAGCTCGGCGCGGCGCTGTTCTTTGGCGCGGCTTATCTCTCGGCCAAACGGCTGACCGATTTCGTGCCCGCCAGCACTGTGGTGGCGATGATGACGCTGGTTGTGACGCTCGCTCTTGCGCCGCTGGCTTTGTGGGAATGGCAGCCCATTACGCTGTCGGCCACGCTTTGGCTGGGCGCGGTGGCGGTGTTCGCTACGGCGGGCCATTACGCGATGACGCGCGCTTTTGCCGCCGCTCCGGTCAGCGTGACGCAGCCGGTGATTTTCCTGCAACTGGTCTGGGCCGCGATTGCGGGTTGGACGATTTTCGGTGAAGTACCAGATCCTTATGTCATTTTGGGAGGTGGGATCATTATCGCCTCTGTCAGCTACATGACGTGGCGCGAGGCGCAGATCAAACGCCGTCCCATCACCCCGCCACCACCGGCGACCAAACTCTGAGCGCGCGCTTGGTCTGGCGGTCGGATGCCTCCGGCGGGAGTATTTCCGGCCAAATGAATAGCGCGCCGCGCCCCCCATTCATTTGGCCAAAAATACTCATTTTGCCGCTGCCCTTAGGCGCTACCCTTCGGGTCGATGAGCGCGGCAATGACGCTTTCGCGGGTGATCACGCGGCCATCACTGAGCGCAACGGCAGGCTCATTGCGCAGCCGCGCCATTACCTCTTTCACCGGCGTATCAAGGGCGACATGCGCGCCCGAGGTTGCCGGGGCCGCGCCATTTGAGGCTTGCGCCAGATCGGCGGCGCGCAATACGCCCAGCGGGTTCATATGGGCGACGAAATCGGCGACATAGTCATTCGCCGGGTTGGCGATGATGTCGCGCGCGGTGCCACATTGCACGATCCGGCCGCCCTCCATCAGCGCGATGCGGTTGCCAATTTTGAAGGCCTCGTCGAGGTCATGGCTGACGAAGATGATCGTGCGTTTGAGTTTGGATTGCAGGTCCAGCAGCTCGTCTTGCAGGCGGGCGCGGATCAGCGGATCAAGCGCCGAGAAGGGTTCATCCATCAGCAAGATCGGGGCGTCAGTAGCGAAGGCGCGTGCGAGCCCGACACGTTGTTGCATGCCGCCCGACAGCTCGGCCACTTCGCGGTCTGCCCATTGCGACAGGCCTACCATTTCCAGCTGGGTGTCCACGCGGGCGCGGCGCTCGGGTTTGGACATGCCGCCCAGTTCAAGGCCTAGCCCGACATTCTCGCGCACGCTACGCCACGGCAGCAGGCCGAATTGCTGAAACACCATCGCGACGCGGTGCAACCGGATGGAGCGCAGCGTGGCGGCATCGGCATGGGTGACATCGATCAGCCCCGTGCCGTCATGCACATGCACCGCGCCGCGACAGACCGGGTTGAGCCCGTTGACCGCGCGCAGCAGCGTTGATTTGCCAGAGCCGGACAGGCCCATCAATACGAGGATTTCGCCCTCTGCCACATCGAGCGAGCAGTCATGCACGCCAAGAATTTGGCCCGTTTGGTCTTGGATATCGGGGCGCGAGAGGCCCTGATCCATCAGGGGCAGGGCGGACGCAGGATTGTCGCCAAACACGATGGAGACGTTTTCGAACCGCACGGCGGTTCGTTTAGGGTCTGTGGGGGCGATCATTTCTTGCCCTCCCGGCGTAGCATCCGGTCAAGGATGATTGCGAGCACCACGATTACGAAGCCCGATTCAAAGCCCAGGCGGGTATTCACGGTATTGAGCGCGCGCACCACTGGCACGCCTAGCCCATCTGCGCCCACGAGCGCTGCGATCACCACCATCGAGAGCGATAGCATGATCGTCTGGTTCAGCCCGGCCATGATTTGCGGGCTGGCATAGGGCAGCTCGATCTTCCACAGCAGTTGGCGCTTGGTGGCGCCAAAGGCTTGGGCGGCCTCGATCAAGGTGTCGGGGGTGGAGGACACGCCCAGATGCGTCAGCCGGATCGGTGCGGGCAGCACGAAGATCACCGTGGCAATCAGGCTGGGCACCATGCCGATGCCAAAGAACACGATCGCGGGGATCAGGTAGACGAAACCGGGCAGGGTTTGCATTAGATCCAGCACCGGCTGCATCACCTTGTAAAGGCGCGGGCGATGCGCGGTGGCGATGCCGATGGGCACGCCCAGCCCCATACACACCACGCAGGCCGACAGCACCAGTGTGAGACTTTGGGTGGTTTCCTCCCAATAGCCTTGGTTGAGGATAAACGCGAATCCCAGGCCCACCAGAAGAGTCAGCCCCCAGCGACGTTGCAGCCACCATGTCAGCGCCATGAACGCCGCGATCACGACAAATGGCGGGGGCGTTTCAAACACCCATAAGATTGCGTCGATCAGTCCTTGCATCAGCGTTGAAAGCGCGTCGAAGAACGGGCCGGCATGGGTTTGTAGCCAGTCGATTACGGCCTTTGCCGTTTGGCCCACGGGAATCTTGGTGTCTGTCAGCCAGGTCATTCCTGTCCTTTGTCGGTTGGTTTTTTCTTGCGCAGGGTGATGGCGTCAAACGCGACCTGCGACAGGGCTTTGCCGGTTTTCGGGTCCAGTCTGGTGGAGCGTAGGACGATGCCGGGATCGGGGGCGAATTCCTTGAGGAAAGACGAGTGCAGATCGCCCAGATCGACGCGCTCGACCACTTGCCAGACGGGGTAGGTGCAGGTGTCGATCTGCACCGATCCGGCCCCGCGATAGGTGTAGGTGATCGCGCCCTGGCGCTCGGTCTTGCCATCGACGATCAGTGCGACGGGGCTGGTCCAGTGGCCGGTTTGCGAGAGCCTATCCAGTGCATCGGGGTCGTTTTCATAATCGAGTGTGAATTTGCGCCCCGCCGCCTCGCGGGTGCCGATGGCCAGCGGGTGCAAAAAGGTTTCGCGTTGGGGCGGGCGGCCCAGATCGGGATCGTCTGCGCGATAACCGATAAGCTGGCCGTTTTCATAGCGGAAAGCCTCGCTCATGCGCGGATCGCGGCGCGATAGGATGATGCCCTCGGCGTGCAGATCGGCGCGGGTCGGGCAGGGGGCGGTCGCCTCTGTGGCAGCGACGGGCAGGGCTGTGGCAATCAATGCCGCCCCAAGGGTAAGGCGCGCGCAGATTGCTCTGCGCGCGTTGCGTTGTTTGTGTCCAAGGCTCACTTGCCAAGCGCCTGTTCGACCGCTGCGCGGGCATCTCCGCCGTCTTTGGTAGTCACACCTTCGAGCCAAGCCTGCCAGACCTCGGGATGGGCGGCGAGCCAGTCTTTGGCGGCTTTCCCGGGCTCCTCACCATCATCCAAAATCTTGCCCATGATCTCGTTTTCCATCGGCAGGGTGAATTTCAGGTTGGTCACGAATTTCCCGACATTGGGGCAGTCCTGCACAAAGCCCTTGCGCACGTTGGTCATCACCTCGGCACCGCCATAGTTCGGGCCGAATACGTCATCGCCACCCGACAGGTAGGTGATGTCGAAATTGGCATTCATCGGATGGGGTTCCCAGGCGAGGAAGATGATCGGCTTGTCGGAACGATCTGCGCGCGCGACCTGCGCCAGCATGCCTTGTTCCGAGCTTTCCTTGAGGTTGAAGCTGCCAAGGTCGAATTCGTTTTTCTTGATCATGTCGAGGATCAGCGTGTTGCCGTCATTGCCCGGCTCGATGCCGTAGATCTGGCCGTCCAGCGCGTCTTTGTATTTCGCGATATCGGCGAAATCTTTGATCCCCAGCTTGGCGCCAGCGGCATTGGTGGCCAGCGTGTATTTCGCACCCGTCAGGTTGGTGCCCAGCGTCTCGACCGTGCCGTCCTTGGTGTAGGGATCAACATTGGCCGCCATCGAGGGCATCCAGTTGCCCAAAAATACATCCACATCGCCTTTCGACAGCGCCTGATAGGTTACCGGCACCGAC
>JAFGWK010000278.1 GCA_016937195.1 Paracoccaceae bacterium
CAGCGCTTACTGCGCGGCTTTGGCCAGATCGTCGTCGAGGATCTTCTTCATGTCCGGCCACGCCATGTTGGAGTATTTCGTGCCATTTATGATGAACGTCGGCGTCGCGTCGACCTTGTCGGCGGTTGCATTCTTCTGGAAGGTGGCGACCAATTCCTCGGCGCGCTTTTCATCGTTCATGCAGTTGGTGACCTGATCGTTGGTCAACCCGGCCTGCAAGCCGATCTTATGCAGATTGTCCGAGATCGTCTGCTGCTTGCCATCGCCAATCCAGTCGCGCTGCTTGTTAAACAGCATGTTCGAGATCGCGTAATATTTCGGATCACCGCCACATTGCGCGATCAGTCCGGCCCAAAGCCCGAACTTATCGAAATATACTTCGCGCTGAATGAACTTAACCTTGCCAGTGTCGATGTAGTCTTTCTTCAGCGTTGGGAATTCCTCTGTGTGCCAATCGGCGCAATGAGGACAGGTGAAAGAGCTGTATTCGATGATCGTGATCGGCGCATCTTCCTGGCCGAGAAGCACATCGGGCAGGGTCTGCACCGTTTTATCTGCGGTTGCCTCTTGCGCCTGTGCGGCGGTGATCAGGCTCGCCTCGCTATGCTGGGAGGCAAACCAGCCGCCTGCTGCCAAGACACCTGCAACGGCAACGCCGCCAAGGATCGTAAGAGATTTGCTCATGTATCAGCCTTTCTTCTGCGCGGCCCGTTCCGCGGACCTCGATAGAACGTTTTGTGCCAAAGTTTCCAGCGCCGATTTAAGGCCCGCGTCCTTACAGCCTTCAGTCGTGCGCGCCGCCGCCTCGATCACTTTCGGGTCGAGTGCCTTGGGCACGGCTTTTGGCGCCGGGGTGAACTGCGCCTGCCCTTCGGCGAAACCGATGGGGGCAGTCTGTGTAAGTGAAACCCGCGAGATCGCGTTATAGCCATAACACGCGTTTACCTTTTCGCGGATCTTTGGAAGCTGCATTTGCACCATCGGCGCGGCAGCCCCCGACGTCAGCAGCGTCAGCGTCGCGCCAAACCCGCCCTTCGAATAGCCGATTTTTACCGGACGGGTATGGGCTGCAATGTCGCCACCGACCACCTCGGCCCAATGGGTCAGAAGGCGAGATACCGCGAATCCTCGCGACTCACCGGCCGCGCGCACTCTCTGGCGCAGCAGCTTGCCTGCGGGCTCAAAGCCGCGCATACGCCGGTCTGACTTGGATTTCGGATCTTTCGCGCTCATTACCAGTAGGTTCCTCTTGATCGGCCCTATTGTAAGCAGCACATCGGGTCAGGCCAACCGATGGGCAAGAGGGGAGCATAAACATTGCGTGACGGTAAAGGGGCAATCGGCGAAAGCCTGCTGAAATGGTACGATACCAATGCCCGCGTGATGCCGTGGCGGGTGTCGCCGCAGGATCGCGCGTCGGGCGTGCGCCCCGATCCCTATCGCATCTGGCTCTCCGAAGTGATGTTGCAGCAAACCACCGTGGCTGCGGTGCGCGATTATTTCCGCCGCTTCACGGCGCGCTGGCCCGATGTCAACGCGCTGGCCGGGGCCGAGGATGGCGCGGTGATGGCAGAATGGGCCGGGCTTGGATATTATGCGCGCGCGCGCAACCTGCTGAAATGCGCGCGTGTGGTCGCGCATGAGATGGATGGGCAATTCCCGCAAACGGCGGCTGAGCTGCAAAAACTTCCCGGCATCGGCCCTTATACCGCAGGCGCGATCGCCGCGATTGCCTATGACGAGGCGGTCGCGGTAGTCGATGGCAATGTCGAGCGTGTCGTCTCACGCCTGTTTGCCGTGCAGACGCCCCTGCCCGCAGCCAAGCCGGAACTCACCGATTTGACCGCGCAGATCACGCCCCAATCCCGCCCCGGCGATTTCGCCCAAGCCATGATGGACCTGGGCGCGACGATCTGCACGCCACGCAACCCTGCCTGCGCGATCTGCCCGCTGATTGCGGATTGTGACGCTCAATCGCAGGGCATCGCCACCGATCTGCCGCGCAAGCTGGCCAAGAAACCCAAACCGACACGGCTGGGATTCGCCTATGTCGCGATGAATGCGACGGGGGATGTGCTGCTGGAGCGTCGCCCAGACAAGGGCCTACTTGGCGGAACGCTGGGCTTTCCCGGTTCGGAGTGGTCAGAGGCCCCCGCGCCCACCCCGCCGCTGCAATCGGATTGGCGTGAAGCAGAGGCGGAGGTGCGCCACACCTTCACCCATTTCCATTTGGTCCTGCGGGTCTTTGTAACCCAGACTGAGGGTCCGAATTTCACACCCCGCGCGGATTTCGCGCCCGGCGACCTGCCCACGCTTATGCGCAAGGTCTGGGATGTGGCGCAAAGCGCTGATTGGCCGCAACCTGAGTGATTGTATCAGGAAACTCCCGCGCTATCATGGCCGCGCTTGCAACTCCGAGGCCCCAATGTCCAGCCGCGACGAAATCCGCAGCCCCTCTCACGCTTTGCCGTTCTGGCTGTCGCTTGGCACCGTGCCGCTGGCGATGATCGAGGCGCGTTTCGGCGGTTGGACGCTAATCCTGCTGCCGACCTATGCGTGGTGGCTGGTGACGTTTCTCGACCAAATCCTCGGGCGCAACGAGGATCAACCAGATATCGAGACTCCCGAAAGCGAACTGACATGGTATCGCGCGATCACGATGATCTGGTTCCCGATCCAGGCGGCGGTGATTTATGGCACGATCTGGTATGTGACCCGCAGCTCGCATCTGAACGGCTTTGAAATCGTGGCGTTGATGTTTGGCGTGGGCGTGATTTCCGGGACGATCGGGATCGTCTATGCCCATGAATTGCTGCATCAAAAGAATAGGCTCGAGCGTTGGCTAGGCGATCTGTTGCTGGCCAGCGTTCTGTATTCGCATTTCCGCACCGAACATTTACTGGTGCATCACCTCTGGGTCGGCACGCCGCGTGATGCAGTGAGCGCGCGCTATAACGAGGGGTTTCACCGCTTCTTCTGGCGGGTGCTGTTTGAGTGCCCCGGCTCCGCTTGGAAGGCCGAAGCGCTGATGCTGCGCCGCGCCGGACGGTCGCTTTGGCATCGCTCCAACCCGTTCTGGCGCTATGGTGCGTTGCAGGCGCTGGCGCTGATCGCGGCCTTTGCGGTGGGCGGCTGGATGGGATTGGGGCTATTCGCGCTGCAAGCGTTTTTCGCGATCTGGCAGCTGGAACTGACCAATTATGTCGAACATTATGGGCTAACGCGCGAATATCGCGGCGAGGGGCGGTATGAGCATGTGATGCCGCGCCATTCCTGGAACGCCGATCACACCGCGTCAAACTGGTTGTTGATCAATCTGCAGCGCCATTCGGATCACCATTACAAGCCCGACCGGCGCTTTCCACTGCTGCAAACCTATGATGCCGACGAGGCGCCGCAACTGCCGTTCGGCTATCCAGGCATGACGGCGCTAGCGATGATTCCACCCCTTTGGCGGCGGCGGATGAACCCGCGGGTGCGTGCGTGGCGGCGCAAATACTATCCCGAGATCAGCGATTGGACGGACTATAATCGCGGCGCCACCCCCTTGCCGCGCGGGTCTTACTAACAAGTCTAGCTGTTCTCGCGCAGCACTTGCCCAGCGAGATAGAGCGAGCCGCAAATCAGCACCCGCGCCCGCGGGTCTTGCGCAGTGATCGCGGCCAGCGCAGCGGCGACATCAGGCGCGGTTGACGCAACAATGCCAACCTTAGCAGCGGCGGCAGCGGTCTCGTCGGCGCTAAGCGTATTGGCCTCGCCGGGGATCGACACCGCGACAAGCTGCGCGGCATGCGCAGCCAACGGGCGTAGATAGCCCGTCACGTCCTTGGTGTTGAGCATGCCGCAAATCAGATGGGTCGGGCGGCGCGGCAAGGCGGCAAGCGTCGCGGCGATCATCTCTCCAGCCGCCGGATTATGCCCGCCATCGAGCCAAAGCTCGGCATTGGGCGCCGCATTGGCCAGCGGTCCCTGACGCAACCGCTGCATCCGGGCGGGCCACTCAGCGCGCGTGACCGCCGCCTCACATGCCGCCTCATCCCCACCAAGATGGCGCAAAGCCGCCAGTGCGGCCCCGGCATTCTGGATCTGATGCGGCCCCGGCAAATTCGGCAGCGGCAAGTCGAGCAGGCCGGTCTCATCCTGAAAAATCAGCCGCCCGCGTTCCTCCCACACTTGCCACTGCTGCCCGAACGCTAAAACCGGCGCACCCAGCCGCGCGGCTCGAGCCTCGATCACCTCAAGCGCCGCGTCTTGCTGCGGGCCAATGACCAGCGGCACAGCGCGCTTGATGATCCCGGCTTTCTCGCCAGCGATTTCGGTTAAGGTTTCGCCCAGAAATTGCTGATGGTCGATCGAAACAGGCGTGATGATGGTCAGAGCGGGCTGGTCAATCACGTTGGTCGCATCAAGCCGCCCACCAAGCCCGACCTCAAGCAAGGTGAAATCGGCTGGACTGCGCGCGAAGGCGAGAAAAGCGGCGGCGGTGGTGACCTCAAAAAAGGTGATCGGCGCGCCGTCATTGGCGTCCTCGACGTCATCGAGAAGCGTGGCCAGAGCAGGTTCGGAAATCAGCGTGCCCGCCAACCGGATGCGTTCGTGAAACCGTGCCAGATGGGGCGAGGTATAGGCATGCACACGCTTGCCCGCTGCCTCTAGCCCAGCGCGAATCATCGCCTGCGTCGAGCCCTTGCCATTGGTGCCCGCGATATGAATTACCGGTGGGATCTGGCCTTCGGGGTTGCCCAATGCGGCCAGCAATCGCTCCATTCGTTCCAGCGAAAGGTCGATTACCTTGGGATGCAGGCCCATCAGCCGCGCGAGGATCGTATCGGAAGCGTCGGACATGGACGGACCTGTGGGTATGGGTGCATCCCTCTGGAGAGAGGGGGCGCTGCCCCCGTCGCGCTAGACGCGACTCCCCCGGGATATTTCGATCAAGAGGAAGAGGCTCAGGCGGGTTTGTTCGCCGCGTCGTCAGGCGTGTCCTTAGCGTCGGCGGTATCTGTGGGCGTTGCCTCTGTGGTCACCGCGGGCGCGGGCAAATCGCCTGCAACTGCTGGCGCCATTCCCATGAGCATGCGCAGGATTGTGATCAGCTCGTCGCGCATCTTCATACGATGGGTCACGCGATCTAGCATACCGTGATCAAGCAGATACTCTGCGCGCTGGAAACCCTCGGGCAATTTCTCGCGAATCGTCTGTTCGATCACGCGCGGACCAGCAAAGCAGATCAAGGCATTGGGTTCGGCGATATGCACATCGCCTAGCATCGCATAAGAGGCCGTCACCCCGCCGGTCGTGGGATGGGTGAGCACTACGATATAAGGCAGGCCCGCCTCTTTGAGCATCTGCACCGCCACCGTCGTGCGCGGCATCTGCATCAACGAAAGAATGCCCTCTTGCATCCGCGCCCCACCGGCTGCCGAGAACAGCACCAGCGGACGTTTGAGCAGCACTGCACGTTCCGCAGCCGCAACAATCGCATTGCCGACATACATGCCCATCGAGCCACCCATAAAGGTGAAGTCCTGAGCCGCCGCAACGATGGGCGTGCGCCCGATCTCGCCTTCTGCCACCAGCATCGCTTCTTTTTCGCCAGTAGATTTCTGCGCCGCCTTCATCCGATCGGGATATTTCTTCTGATCTTTGAAGTGCAGCGGATCGTTTATCGCCTCGGGGACTTTCACCTCGGCAAAGATCCCGCCGTCAAACAGCGCCGAGAAGCGCACGCGCGGCGTAATCGCCAAGTGATGGTCACAATTGGTGCAGACATTGAGATTGTCCGCCAGTTCACGGTGAAACAGCATCGTTCCGCATTCGGGGCATTTCGTCCACAGGTTCTCGGGCGTATCGCGACGCGAGAACAGTGAGTCGATCCGCGGGCGGACGTAATTGGTGATCCAGTTCATCGGCAGGCCCCTGAGCTATGCTGATTTTGCATTGGCATCAAATAAGCCCAGCGTGCGGGAATTGCAATCAGACCCGCAAGATCACGCGGATCATCAGCCAGCTGATAAATATCGTCAGTGCATCGATCGCCAGCCAGGGTGCAAGTGTTGCAAAGTCACGCGCGTTGATCACGATGGTATAAAGCGCCAGCCCATCAAGATCGCCATAAAAGCCGACAAAGAACATACTGGTGAAATTATTCACCAGATGCAGCGCCAATGCCGCCCCGATATTGCCTGTGCGCGCGGTCAGATCGGCGGCGAAGCAGCCAAAGGCAAAGGCCCAGATCGCCAGCCAAATCGCATTTGGCCCGAAGCTGCTCGGGTCATAGTGCAGCCCCCCAAACAGCACCGAAGGCACGACCATCCACACCCATGCAGAGCGCCAACGCGCGCCCAATTGTTGCAGCAGATAGCCGCGGAACAGCACTTCTTCGGCGGCAATCTGAACCGCCAGCAACGGCACGGCCAGCGCCATCCAAGAAAGCGAGGTATCCAAGCGAGTCGAGCGCCCGACATCACCGTCCAGCAGCGCCAAGGACGCACACAGTAGCGATATGAGCAAGACCCAAGGCAACACCGTGCGGAAATCGCGCAGGACATGGGGGCCAAACAGCGCTCCGGCCGCGCGCCCGTGCAACCAGCGCGTCACGAAAATCACGCCAAGCAGTAAGGGCGCGAAACTCGCCAGCAAAATCACCAGGCCGCGCGGAGATGAGCCGGACGCGATCTCGGTCAGCAGGCCCACAAGGCGCAGCGGTGCCACCGATTGCGCCAGCACCGTAAGCAACAGCCAGCCCGCGCAGATATAGATCGCAATGATCATGCCCACGCCCAACACCGTACGCCATAGCTCGGATTTCTGGCGCGAAGGCACTGTCA
>JAFGWK010000279.1 GCA_016937195.1 Paracoccaceae bacterium
CAATCAATTCATGAAGGCGAAGTTGGGACAGGATGGGCCCTGCTTGAAGACTGACACCCGTGGGAATTTCCGTCGAGATGTTGCTCATTAAGCGCCCCAGATCCTCCAAAGATTGTGTGATCCTGTCGATCCCTTGAAGTTCGCGGATCGCTTGCGCATCCGTTCCTTCAGAAACGCCGCAAGTTGACAGCGCGCGCTGCACATCGGTTGAGAGGCGCGCGAGTGTCTCTAGCTCTTCGCCCACGCGCGCAGTCAGCGCATGCAACGCCAACCTATGGCGCCCCGATGAGGCGATGTCCTGACGCTCGTCCATATTCACAAACGCCCCACGACCGCTTCGATGCAAGTCTTGAGCTCTTGCGGTGTGAAGGGCTTTTTGAGGAAGTTGTTCATTCCGAGCTTTCTACCGGTCTCGATGATTTCACGGTCCGCCCGACCTGTTATAAGGATGAAGCCGACAGATTTTGATTTCGCGCTGGTGCGTAGGGCATGTAGCAATTGCAGCCCGTCCATCCCCGGCATGTTATAATCCGAAATCACCAGATGAACCGGCGCTTTTTCAAGGATCTGAAGCGCGCTAGGCCCATCTGTTGCAGAACCGACTTGGCGAACGCCCATTGCGTCGAGCGCTTGCGTAATCAATCCGCGACTCGTGGACATATCGTCAACGACCATAACGCGAATTTGGTCTCTTAAGGCCATGCTGCGCCTCCACTTTTGGGGCCCGTGTCGGGCAGGCGATAGGTGGTGACTCCGGCGGACGTTAACTGACTGTCTGGGCGCGCAGTGATGCGTTCCGAGTGGCCGACGAAAAGCCAGCCATCAGGCGCGAGCTGAGCCTCAAATCGTTGCCATAGCTTTGCTTGCGCAGGCGGGTCGAAATATATCACGACGTTGCGGCAAAAAATGATGTCGAATGTCCCTGACATGGGCCAGGCTTTGTGTAGGTTGAGTTCTTTGAATGAAACCAGTTTACGCAAAGGTGCGATCACGTCGAAATCACCGTCGCAGGACGTAAAATATTTGCGCTGCAATTCCGCTGGGATCGGTTCAACTGCCGTTTCCGGATAGCGTCCTGCCCGCCCGCGCGCGATCATCGTTGGGTCAATATCTGAGGCGAGAATACGAATATCAAAACGCTCGAAATCGGGACATAATTCGGCGAGAACCATGGCGATCGTATAAGCTTCTTGTCCATTTGAACTCCCCGCCGACCAAATTCGTACGCGACCGCCAGCACGGGCGCGCGCGATGAGGGGGGGCAATGCCGCATCGCGCAATGTGTCGAAATGATGCTTTTCGCGAAAGAAATGCGTTACATTGGTTGTGAGGGCCGACACCATCTCTCGGCGCTCGTCTGTTCCTGAATCCGAGCGCACGAGCGCGATATAGCTTGCGTAATCGGGCAGGTGGAGGGCGCGCAATCGCTTGGCAAGGCGCGATTGCACCATGGAGGTTTTGCCCAGAGCGATGACGATCCCCGCCGCGTCATGTAGGATCGTGGCGATAGCCTCAAGCTCTGTTTCGCTTGGAACGATTTGCCCGAGGGGCGGGGAAGATGTGTCTTGAGCGTTCATGCGGCCTCGACGGCGTCTTCGGGTAGGACCGATGCAAGATCAAGGACGCGGATCATCCGTCCTTCGACGATGGTCAATGCCGAGATGTAATTATGAGTGGAATCCGCAGCGAGATCGGGCGGTGGTTGCAGCCCGGAGCGCGGCAGATTCAAGATGTCAGAGACGGCATCAACAAGCAGCCCTGCGGTTTGGGCGCCCATTTGCACGACGATGATGACGTTTCGCGCGTCGCCTTTTACTGGGGCCATCCCAAGGCGCACCGACAAGTCCACCACCGGCAACACCGTTCCACGCAAATTGATCACACCTCGTACATAGGCCGGAGCGTGTGGCAGGGGCGTCGCGCGGGTCCAACCGCGAATCTCTCGCACAGACATGATGTCGACGCTGTATTCCTCTTCGCCGAGACGGAAAGACAGAAGTTCGACTTCTGGGGTGCTGGTTGTTTTGCTCGTGTCTTGGGTCATGGTCCTATCCTGCAAGGGCGGCTTCCAAACCACGAGTGCGGCCGGATGCGTTGTGGACGAGGTCGGCGGGATCAAGGATCAGAGCGATCTGCCCGTCTCCTAAAATTGTGGCAGCTGCGACGCCGGGAATGTGGCCGTAGGACTGTTGCAGCCCTTTGATCACGACCTGACGTTGCTCCATGATGGCATCAACCACGAGGGCCGAGCGTTCGCCGTTGTCCTGAGCCGTCAGCAATACGATGCCGCCTTCATAAGAGGATTTCGGCGCGCGGTAGCCCAGTTCCGCCCCGAGATCGTAAAGCGGAACAAAATCTCCGCGCACATGGATCACGTTTGTTTGCGGACCGAGCGAGCGAATGTCTTCGGTTGTCAGGGTCGCAGTTTCAATGATGGCGGATAGTGGAACAACGAGGGTTTCGTTCGCGACGCTGACAACCATCCCGTCAAGCACTGCGAGTGTAAGCGGTAGCGAGATCGAGAAACGCGTCCCTTTTCCGGGTTCAGACGTGATCGCAATGCGCCCTCCAAGCGCCTGAATTGAGCTGCGCACAACATCCATGCCAACACCGCGCCCCGATAGCGCCGAAATCTGATCAGCCGTCGAAAACCCAGGAAGGAATAAAAGATTGTCAATTTCAGTGTCCGAGAGTTGGGCATCCGCAGGCACAAGGCCCTTTGAAACCGCCTTTTCCAGCACCTTTTTACGATTGATGCCGGCGCCGTCATCGATGATCTCAATCACCACACGCCCTGATCGATGCTGTGCCGAGAGGGTGATGATGCCCTCGCGAGGTTTTCCAGAAGATTCACGACTATCGGGTGTTTCAAGGCCGTGATCGACCGCGTTGCGGATCATATGTGTTAGCGGATCCGCGAGGCGTTCGATCACCGTTTTGTCGACCTCGGTCGCCTCGCCTTCGGTGCGCAAACGCACTTCTTTTGCCACGGCTGCCGAGGCTTCGCGCACGATCCGTCCCATCCGTTGGAACAGCGGTTTGACAGGTTGAGCGCGGATCATCATGACGCTGTCTTGAATGTCGCGGGTCAGCATCATGAAGGCTTCCAGCCCGGTCATCACCTTGGAATTCTGGGGTAGACCCGCCTCTGCGACGGATTGCGCAAGCATCGCTTGGTTGATCACCAATTCACCCACGAGGTTTACCAGACGATCAATACGTTCAAGATCGACGCGCACGGTGGCGCCCGGTG
>JAFGWK010000280.1 GCA_016937195.1 Paracoccaceae bacterium
ATGCGTCGCGCTGCCCCTCGCGCTGGCCGCGACCCGTCATCGCTGGGCCGAAATCGCAGCTATGCTGCCGATGACCGCCTCGGCGCTTGTGATGGGCACGGGGGCGTTTCTGATCGCGCGCCCCTTTGTGAACCCTACCAGCCTTGCTCTGCCGATGGTGCTGCTAACCAATGCCGCGCTGTCAGTGCCCTTTGCAACCCGTATCCTGCTGCCCGAGATCCGCACGCTTCAAGCCGATTACGACCGGCTTGCGGCCTCGCTGGCGTTGCGCGGGATTGCCCGGTTGCGCCTGCTGACGCTGCCCCGCCTCGCCCGCCCCCTGGGGTTTTCAGCAGGGCTGGCGGCGGCCTTCTCGATGGGGGATCTGGGCGTGATCACGCTATTTTCCGACGGACAAACCCGTACCCTGCCGCTGGCCTTGTTCCAACTGATGGGATCGTATCGCATGGATCAGGCGGCGGGCGCGGCAAGCCTGCTACTAATCCTCACCTTCGCGCTGTTCTGGGCGCTTGATAGATTGGGACATTATGCTGACCCTCGATAAGGTGCTGATCGAACAAGGCGATTTCCGCCTGAATGCCGATCTGTCGATTCCAACGGGCGCGCGCGTTGCAGTGATCGGCCCCTCGGGGGCTGGCAAATCCACGCTGCTATCGGTGATCGCGGGGTTTCTTGCCCCGTCCCGGGGCCGCGTTTTGTGGCGCGGCGAGGATATCACCCGAACCGATCCCGGTGCGCGCCCGCTCTCGATCTTGTTTCAAGATCAAAACCTGTTCCCCCATCTCAGCATAACCCGCAATCTCGCGCTGGGCCTCAACCCCAACGGCAGGGTCGATGCACCTGACCGCACCCGTATCGAAACCGCGCTGATCCGAGCAGGTCTTGAGGGGATGGGCGCGCGCAAGCCGGGCCAACTGTCGGGCGGTCAACAAAGCCGCGCGGCACTGGCGCGGACCCTTCTGCGGGCGCGCCCGATCTTGCTGCTGGATGAGCCTTTCGCCGCGCTTGGCCCGGCGCTGAAGGCGGAGATGCTGGCGCTGGTGAGCCAGATCGCGCAGGAACAAGGCACCACGGTCTTGATGGTCAGCCACGACCCCGAGGATGCCCGCGTGCTGTGTCCGCAAACGGTGCTGGTGGCCGATGGCGTAGCGCTGCCGCCCCAAGACACGCAAAGCCTGCTTGATTGCCCGCCCCCCAGCCTGCGCGCCTATCTCGGTCAATGACCGGGCACGCGATACTTAGTTGGGCTGATTGTCCAGCAAGGCGCGGCGCGATTCCGAGGCAAACTCGCGCCGCCACAGCATCGCAGTGGTAAAGACCGTCGTGGCAATCAGTGCCAGCGGCCCCAGTAACCAAGCCAGCGTCGCCAGCGCGAAATAGACCGAGCGCAGCCCACGATTGAAGCTTTTGGCAGCGTTGATATTGATCTGCGCTGCCTGATCTGCGCGCGGATAGGCCAGCGGATCATCGGGATCGTTGGGCACGGCAGCCATTGCAATCGCCGCATAGGAAAACAGCCGATGTGACCAGACAAATTTCAAGAACGCGTTGGCCCCAAACAGGACCGCCGTCAGGATGCGCGCCTCCCATAGCAGCGCTGGCCCCTGCGAAAGCGCAAAATCGCTCGCGATATCGGTCAGCGGTTTGGGGTTGGCAATCAGCGCCAGCCCACCGCCAATCGCGATCAGCGCGGTCGAGGCAAAAAACGTCGTCGATTGCCGCAGCCCGTCCACCATTGCGCTGTCAAAGATCCGCGGCTGGCGCGTCACCAACTGGCGCATCCATTCGCGGCGATAGCTCTCCATCAACTTCCCCATCGAGGGGCGATGTGCGGGCGAGTGCTCGGTCAGCCAGCCAATCGCCAGCCAGCAGACCACCAGCACGGCAAGCGCGATCAAATCGAGCGGGTCAAGCGGGCCAAAGAGACTGTTTTCTGTCATGCTCTCTGTTAGCGTGAGATGAGTTGACTTGTCACGCGCCAGAATTGGTTATAATTTCTGACCAAAGGGGAGGAGACGCCATGCAAATGCCGATACCCAATGCCGGTTTGCTTGCCAATAAGGCGCAAATCGTGGCGCGCCTGCGCGAGGTTTTGCCCCGCGATGCCGTAATAGACGATCCCGCCGAGACCCGCGCCTATGAATGCGATGCGCTTTCGGCCTATCGCTGCCAGCCGCTGGCCGTTGTCCTGCCGCGTTCAACGGCTGAGGTCTCTGCCACGCTCAAACTGCTGCATGAGCTTGGTGTTCCGGTGGTGCCGCGTGGGGCGGGCACGTCTCTGGCGGGAGGGTCAATGCCGCAGGCCGATTCGGTCGTGCTGGGGCTGGCGCGGATGAATGGCGTGTTGGAAACCGATTACGACAACCGCTTTATTCGCGTGCAGGCCGGGCGCACCAACCTGTCGGTCACCGGTGCCGTGGAAAGTGATGGCTGGTTTTACGCCCCCGACCCCTCCAGCCAGTTGGCTTGCGCGATCTCGGGCAATATCGCGATGAATTCGGGCGGCGCGCATTGCCTGAAATATGGCGTAACGACGAACAACCTGCTGGGCGTGACGATAGTTACGATGCAAGGCGAGGTGCTTGAGATCGGCGGTGCCTATCTGGACTCCGGTGGGCTAGATCTGCTGGGGTTGATCTGCGGCTCGGAAGGGCAACTTGG
>JAFGWK010000281.1 GCA_016937195.1 Paracoccaceae bacterium
CCATCCGTTGGTACCGCTGTCGTCAAAGGTTGCTGTGGCGATCTTGTTGCCATTTGCGTCCCAAAGCGTGACCGGCATTGAGGCATCATTGCCTTCACCGCGATATACACGGGCCCCTTCAATCTCGCCATCACTGTCCACCGTGAAACGCATACCCAACTCGACCGAATTGTGATCATTTTCGGCGGTGACATCGGGCGTATCCGAGGCAGACCAAACGCTATAGAGCGTGTCATCTGCTGCAGGGGGGGGGCCGTAGTTCACCGCACCGCCCGGTCCCGAAGGCGTTGCGGCCACGATGTCGATAAATGCTGTCGCAGTATCGGTTCCGCCATGTTGATCAGACACCGTATAGGTGACGGTGGCCGTACCGCTGGCGTTACTGTCGGGCGTGAACGAGATATTGTTCCCCGATGTCATTTCTGCGCTGCCCTGAGTCGAACCGACGACATTGGTCAAAATGAGAGTATCGCCATCCGCATCGCTGTCATTGGACAGAAGCTGCGATTGCTGCAAGATCAATGGAGCATTTGGCGTAGTCTCGAAGTTGATATCATCATGCGCCACGGGAGCTGAATTCTCGACAGCGGGTGGAGTGGGGACCGGGTCGGGCGTTATGACCGGGTCGGGTGTCACGACCGGATCGGGCGTCGACGTGGTCGGCACCGAGGTCGTTGGGCTGGAATCGTCGATATGGGCACCAAGATCAAACGCAACCGAGCCGGCGGAAATGCTGAAATCGCCATTTTCAGGGTTCACGAAACCCGGATCAACGCCAATCAGATTGCCATCCGCCGCACTGGGGGCCGCGTTGCCGCCATCGGTGGACGCAGACATTTGCCCGGCGGTGCCGTTGTACAATACGTTGTCTTCCCAAACGACATTATCGTTCGAGTAGCCGCCATAAGAGTTGTTGTCGATCGCTGTATTGTTGCTGTTGATACTGGGATCGGCCACAGCGATATTGTTGATGAAGGTGTTGTTGCTCGACTGCGCATTCGAGATCTCGCCGCGCCAGGTGCCGTCATTTTGTAGATCGACGTTGTTATGATAGGCGGTGTTGTTGCTCACCGTGACATAGTCGCTCCAGGTGACCTGAATACCCTTGCCGCCATTGCCATAGGCAATGTTGTTTTCTACCAGCGTCGGATAGGTGTAATTCGGGTAACCATCGGTCTGGGTGCTTTGGAAGTCATCAATGATGATACCGTTGCCATCAGTATGCGCGCCGCTTTGCGTCACGTTGTCATGGGTGATGTTGTCGCGAATGATCGTGCGATATCCCGGCGTGGTTGTGTCGCCGCTGACATTTCGGTTTTGATAAATCGAGATCCCCGAGAACCAGCCCGAAGAGGCATTCCCATAGGTTTCATTGCCTTCGACGATGATAAACTCGGAGTAGTTGAACTGGATGCCGGACTCGCCGTTATCATGAACGATATTGTCCGCAACCGTGATATGGTGGACGCTGTTGGCTTCAATCCCGTCGCCCGCCGCGTTGGCGATGTCGAACCCTTGGATCGTCACGTAGTTCGCGTTCACGCTGATGGCGTTCCATGACCCCGATGGGGGGCGGATCAGGGCGGTTCCCGGTTCTTCGGCGCGGATCGTTATATCGCCCGCAGCCGAGCCGCCTTGGTCGATATTGAGAGACTCATTATAGGTGCCCGCGCGCACCACGATCTCATCTCCGGGGTTGAGATCGGCATTGAGTGCTTGTCCAATTGTGCGAAACGGAGATTCCGCACTACCGTTCGCGTTGTCGTTGCCGTTCGTGTCGACATAATAAACTGTCATCTTCGCCTCCGATGGGCTTTCGGTCGTGCTTTACGTTTTTGCTACCTCGAAAAAGGTAGAAGCATCGCCCGAAAGATCTCTTGCTTCGATAGTTTGTATATTGCGAGGGATAGATAGCATTGGGAATCCTTAAACGTCAGACGGGGCCAAGCGCATAAGCGGCAACACGACAATACGACGGTGGATTTCTTGCCGATCCCGGTTTCAGGACGCAAATCGGCCTTATTTTCAAAGACACGCCAGCAACTTGACCACAGTAGATGCACGCGCCCTAAATGCGCGGTTTTCTGCCGGTCAAGTTGGATAAACCAAATTTTAGCCCGCAAAATTCCCCTATTTGGCGATCATCCGCTTGTCGATGGCAAGATCTGGTTGCCTCTTCGCGCTTTAAGCGACTCGGATTTTCAGGATGCAACAGCCCATCTTTCGCCTTGATGGGCAGATTCAGCGATCCTACTCCGAAAGTCTTAAGACGGGCGCATTTGACCTAAGCCGGGATACCAAAAGGGCATAGCGCCCCAAGTATGCCTGTGCCTTTTGACGCGCGCGCACGCAAATCAGCGGTGCGCGCACAGCGTTTGGCGGTGGCCAGACATCCCCCAAATCTCCCTGATCCAGAGCGCGCTACGCCCAATAGCGCGGTTCTTAAACGACGCAAGGTTTGTCAGCTTTGTCCTAGGGATAATCGCCGCCAGAGCCTTTGAGACGGACCTTGCGGCCCAGGAATGGATCACTGATGTGCCAATAGTGAATTGCTCACTCGCCGCGGACGTAAAGATCACGCACCCGGATCTGGTGAATATCTATGGCTGCGCGATTGGCAGTCAGACTCAGGTCGGACCATTCGTTGAAATTCAGGCCGACACCACCATCGGTGCGCGGTGCAAAATTTCCTCGCATAGTTTCGTGTGTAGCGGTGTCACGCTTGAGGACGGCGTGTTTGTCGGTCACGGCGTAATGTTCACCAATGACATGTATCCCGCCAGCACCAATCCCGATGGCGCGCTGAAGGGCGCGCAGGATTGGGAATGCCTTGAGACCTTGGTCGGGCGCGGTGCGTCGATCGGCTCCAACGCCACCATTTTATGCGGCATCTCAATCGGCGCAGGCGCCTTGATCGGCGCAGGCGCGGTCGTCACCCGTGACGTGCCCGCGCGCACCATCGTTGCGGGCGTGCCCGCGCGGGTCATCGGCGAGGTGGCGAGCGCGCAAAGCAACGGCCAATCCCATTCACCGACACGACAGTCGCAGCAACCGGAGGACCGGACATGATCAACGTAGGAGTCGCAGGATACGGCTATTGGGGCCCGAACCTCGCCCGGGCGGTTTCGGAATCGGGCTGCGCCCGCGTCGAGATGATCGCGGATCGCGACAGCAAGGCGCGGGGACGCGCGGCGCAACGTCATCCGGCAGCCCGACTTACCGATGATATTTTGGAGATGATCGCAGACCCCAAAGTCGATGCGGTGATGATCGCAACGCCGGTTGCCAGTCATTTCGCACTGGCCATGGCTGCGATTCAGGCGGGCAAACATGTGCTGGTGGAAAAGCCGATGGCGGATACGCCCCAGCGCGCCGCGCAACTCGTCGAAGCTGCCGCCCGCAAAGGTGTGATACTGATGGTGGATCACACCTTCATCTATACTGGAGCCGTGCAGAAGATTTCAGAGCTGATGCATTCGGGTGAACTCGGCAAGATGTATTATTACGACTCCACGCGGGTGAACCTTGGGATTTTCCAGCGTGATGTCGATGTGATCTGGGATCTTGCGGTGCATGACATCGCCATTCTCGACCACCTTCTGGGGGCCAGCCCGATTGCGGTCTCGGCCAGTGCGGCGACCTGCATAAAGGGCAGCCCGGCCAATATGGCGCATCTGTCGATCTATTATGATGACGGGGTGATGGCCTATCTCAACGTGAATTGGCTTGCGCCCGTCAAGATCCGCCAGACGGTGATCGGGGGTAGCCAGCGCATGGTGATCTATGACGACATGCAGACCAGCGAGAAGGTCAAGGTCTATGATCGCGGCGCAGCGCCTGGCAGCGATCCTTACGAGCCGTTGGTGTCCTATCGCTTGGGGGATATGCGCGCGCCTGCGCTATCGTCCAAAGAAGCGCTGGTAAGCGAAGTTCAGGAATTCGCGCGCTGCATCGACACCAAGGCCACACCTTTGACCGATGGCGTCGGCGGCTTGCGCGTCGTCGAACTTCTTGCCGCGGCAACGCTTTCCACAACGCGCCGGGGGTTCCCCGTCGAACTTGGCCAGAAAAGAGAGGCGTCATGATCCCGTTCCTGAACCTTCGTGCCCAATATCGCGCCATCGCCCCCGAGATCGAAGAGGCCGTGCTGCAGGTCTTGCGCAGCGGCAATTATGTGCTGGGTGAGCCGGTCGAGGCCTTTGAAGAGAACTTCGCGCTTTATTGCGGCGCAGGGTCTGCGATTGGTGTCAGTAGTGGCACCTCGGCGCTGCATCTGGCGTTGCTGGCTGCCGGGATCGGGCCGGGCGATGAGGTGATTACCACGCCTTCCACTTTCGTCGCCACGGTCGCCGCGATCCTTTACACGGGCGCAACTCCGGTGCTGGTCGATATCGACCCCGATACATGGAACATGGACCCTGAACGGATCAAGGGCGCGATCACGCCGCGCACCCGCGCGATCATGCCGGTGCATTTGCATGGTCGCCTCGCCGATATGGAGGCCATCGTTGCAATCGCGCGCCGCCATGGGCTGTTGGTGATCGAAGACGCCGCACAAGCCCATGGCGCGCAGCGCGGCGCGCAGCGTGCGGGCACCTTTGGCGATATCGGCTGTTTCAGCTTTTATCCTGGCAAGAACCTTGGCGCGTGCGGTGAAGGGGGCGCGGTTGTCACCAGCTCGGCCGATCTGGATGCCAAGGTGCGCTGCTTGCGCGACTGGGGCCAGAAGGGCAAAGGCAACCACGTCGTCGAGGGCTATAACTTCCGTATGGATGCCGTGCAGGGCGCGATCCTTGATGTGAAGCTACGCCACCTTGATGCATGGAATGCGGCGCGCCGTCGCATTGCGAATATGTATCATGAGGGCCTCGACCCTGAAATTTCGCGGGCCAAGGGGCCGTTTGGCGAGGATCACGTCGGTCATGTTTATGCGATCCGCGTTGCCGATCGTGCCAAGTTCCAAGCCAATTTGGAAACTGCCAGCGTGCCCACCAGCATCCACTACCCCCACCCGGTGCATCTGCAACCCGCTTATGCCCGCATGGGCTATGCGCGCGGCGACTTCCCGGTGGCCGAGGCCTATGCCGATACCACCGTCTCGCTGCCGATCCATCCTGATCTGACAGATAAACATGTCGATCATATCGTGGAGTCTGTGAACCGCTTTGCTGGCGCAACGGCCCCAATGGAAATGCAAGGATAATCCCATGAGCACGCAGTCAATTCTGGCAAACAAACGCATTCTGATCACCGGCGGCAGCGGCTTTGTTGGTTCCCATATCGTCGATCTTCTACTGGCTGAGAACTGCGGCGAGATCATCGTGATCGACAACATGGTGCGTGGGCGGCGCGAAAATCTTGCGTCTGCGTTGGGCGACAAACGGGTGACGGTGATTGAGGGCGATATTCGCGACACCGACCTGATGGAGCGCCTCGTCGCGGGCACCGATACGGTGTTTCATCAGGCTGCCTTGCGCATCACCCATTGCGCTGCTGAACCTGATGAGGCGATGTCGGTCATGGTGCAGGCGACTTATGACCTTTTGCAGATGTGTCAGCGCGCAGGTACGCGCAAGGTGGTGATGGCGTCTTCGGCCTCGATCTATGGCATGGCCGAGCATTTCCCGACGACCGAGTCTGAGCCGCCCTATCCCAATCGCACACTCTATGGTGCGGCCAAAGCCTTTGGTGAGGGCATGCTGCGCTCGTTCAACGATATGTACGGGCTGGATTATGTCGCGTTGCGCTATTTCAACGTCTATGGCCCGCGCATGGACCTGCATGGTCGCTACACCGAGGTCATGGTGCGCTGGATGGAGCGGATCGCCAATGGCGAGCCGCCGATCGTGTTCGGGGACGGGCTTCAGACGATGGATATGATCGACGTGCGCGATGTGGCGCGGGCCAATATTCTGGCGGCCAGCGTGCCGGTCTCGGATGCGGTGTTCAACGTGGGCAGCGAAACCGAAACCTCGTTGCTGGAGCTGGCGAAATTACTGTCAGCCGGGATGGGGCGCCCCGATCTGGTGCCAACCCACGCGCCCGAGCGCAACGTCAATCCAGTGCCGCGCCGTCTGGCCTCGGGCGCGTTGGCCGCCAAACAGCTTGGCTTTACCCCGCAGATCCCGGTGGCCGAGGGCCTCGCCGATCTGATCGCGTGGTGGCAGGGTGAGACAGAGGCCAAGCAAGCTCGGGAGATGTTCGCATGATACCGATCGCCAAACCGCTTCTGGGCGAGGCCGAGGCACAAGCCGCCCATGATGCGGTTCTATCGGGCTGGGTCTCGCAAGGGCCGCAGGTCGGAGCGTTCGAGGCCGAGTTTGCCGCCATCGTGGGCGCGCCCCATGCGGTGGCGGTGTCCAACTGCACGACCGCGCTGCATCTGGCCTGTCAGGCGCTCGGTGTGGGGCCCGGCGATGAGGTGATCACGGTCAGCCATTCCTTCATCGCCAGCGGTAACGCGATCCGGCAATGCGGCGCGGTGCCGGTCTTTGTCGATATCGAGGCGGATGGCTACAATATCGACCCCGAGGCGGTCGCGCAGGCGATCACGCCGCGCAGCAAGGCGATCTTGTGTGTGCATCAGATCGGGATGCCCTGCGATCTCACGGCACTGCTCGCGATTGCACGTGCCCATGATCTGCCGCTGATCGAAGATGCGGCCTGCGCCATCGGTTCAGAGATTCGCATTGACGGGCAATGGGACAAGATCGGCGCGCCTCATGGTGATATCGCCTGTTTCTCATTTCATCCGCGCAAGGTCATCACCACCGGCGAGGGTGGAATGCTGACCACGCGCAACGCTGAATATGATGCGAAATTCCGGCTGTGGCGCCAGCACGGCATGTCGATCTCTGACACCGCGCGTCACGCCGCCGCAAGTGTTGTCTTCGAAAGCTATATCGAGCGCGGCTATAACTACCGCATGACCGATATTCAGGCGTCGGTTGGGCGCGTGCAGCTTGGGCGGCTCGATATGATCGTGCGTCGCCGCCGTGAGATTGCGGCCCTTTATGGCGAGATGCTAGCCGGGATCGAGGGGCTGACCCCACCGGTCGAACCCGATTGGGCGCGCTCCAACTGGCAAAGCTATGCTGTGCGCCTTGACCCGACGATTGATCAGCGTGCCTTGATGCAAGGCCTGCTGGATCGGGGCGTGACCACGCGGCGCGGCATCATGTGCATGCATCTGGAGCCCGCGCAGGCGGATGTCGCGTTGCGTCATTCGCTGACCCGGTCCGAACAGGCGCGTGATCACGCGATCCTGCTGCCGCTGTATGTCCAGATGAGCGACGGCGAGGTGGCCACAGTCGCCGATTGCTTACGCGACGAGATAGCAAAGACGCGCGGGGCAGGGGCCGCGCGGCGCAAGCGTGGGACGCTAAAGATAGTGGCAACCTCGAACGTTGAGGCGGTGCGGGCCGCCCAGCCGATGCGCGAGCCGGGATGATGACACAGGGCGGCGATCCGGGGGGCGCGGGCAACCTTGGTGCGCCATCGCTTCTAGCTGCGGCGCGGGATTTCGCGTGCCGGATTGCCTACCATCACAGCACCGGGCGCGACGTCGTTCAACACATTCGCACCCATTCCGATCAACGCGCCATCCCCGATCCGCACGCCGTTGCGGATCGAGGAGGCGCTGCTGATATAGCAACTCTCGCCAATCTCGACCGAGCCCGCGATGGTGACATTCGAGCCGATCAGCGAATAATCCCCGACCGTCACATCATGATGAATGACCGTATGGGGCAGCACCATCACATGCGCCCCCAAAACCGCGTTCGAGGTCAGGGTGACGCCACAATGCAGCACGCATCCCGCCCCAAGCTTTGCAAAGCGCGATACGGTCGCGCGTGGATGGATGATCTGGGCGTAGCGGTCTTGCGCGATGCCGAGGCGCGCGATCAGCGCGGCGCGTTGGCGATACGAGCTGTGCGACCCGATCAGGAACACGAATTGCGCCTCGCTATAGTCATGCGCGCGCGACAGCGGAGCAACCGCGATACCCTCAAATGTAGGGCCATGCGCGGGATCATCCGACAAGATCGCGGTGATATTGAACTGCGCCTCCGCCACTTCGAAAATCTCGCGGGTATTTCCGCTCAGACCAATCAGAACGATGTGTGGACGTGTCACCGCGAAATTCCGTTTCATTGCTATGGGCTTGGCCAGTCTCGCCAACATTCCTGTCGTCATAGCACGATTCGCGATCCGCGGGCATTGCGTTGCTTCTCGCCGATCCGATGGCGAGAAATGGCCTGTCTGGCAGGGGTGCGATGGCGGGAGCCG
>JAFGWK010000282.1 GCA_016937195.1 Paracoccaceae bacterium
CTCCTCGCGGAGCTGCAACAGAATGCGCAACTGACCTCGCAAGAGCTGAGCGAGCGGCTCAACCTGTCCGCAAGCCAGATCGGGCGGCGGCGGCAACGTCTTGAGGCGGACGGGCTGATCCGCGCCTATGGGGCGAAACTCGATGCCGAGCGGCTGGGATTGGCGGTGCAGGCCTTTGTGCAGGTGCAAATGACGCGTCACGGTGCCGAGGCCGCGCGCGATTTTTCGCGCCTCATCGCATTGCAACCCGAGGTCGTCTCGGCCTGGACGCTCACGGGCGAGGCAGACTATCTGCTGCGAGTGTATTGCGCCGACCTGTCCGCCCTGCACCGGCTGATCCATGAGGTGCTATTGGCGCACACCACGGTTGCCCGCGTGCAAAGCCAGATCGTCATGAACCAGTTCAAGCAAGACGCGCCGCTGCCGATTTAGGCGCGCGGGCGCCGCTCAAAATGCGCCGCGCAAATCACGCAGCCCTGCGCCAAGCGTGCCAACATCCGATCCAACGGCCAGAAACGCGACCCCCATGTCACGATAGCTTTGCGCCAGCGCGTGATCTGAGGTCAAAATACCCGCAGCCTTGCCGCCTGCCCGAATACGGCCCAGCGCATCACGCACTGCTGCCTGCACCTCGGGCGCGCCGGGATTGCCAAGGAACCCCATATCGGCGGCCAGATCGGCCGGACCGATAAACACGCCATCTACACCCTCGAGCGATGCAATCTCGTCAAGCGCACCCAGCCCTGCGCGGCTTTCGAGCTGCAAGAGCAAACAGGTTTCGTCATTCGCCCGCGCAAGGTAATCGGGGATCGCATTATAAGCCGAGGCGCGCGCCAGCCCTGCCCCGACGCCGCGCACGCCTTGGGGCGGGTATTTCATCGAGCGCACAGCCTCGCGCGCTTGCTGCGCAGTTTCCACCATCGGCACAAGAATGGTCTGCGCCCCGATATCTAGCATCTGCTTGATCCCCGCGCGGGAGTCGTCGCGCACCCGCACGACCGGATGGCTTGCGGTTCCGATCGCGCGCAGTTGCGCCAGCACATCGCGCAGCCCGTTGGGCCCGTGTTCGCCATCGACCACCAGCCAGTCAAAGCCACAATGGGCGGCAAGCTCGGCGGCAGAGGGATCGCCCAAGCTCAGCCAAAGCCCGATCTGGGTCTCACCTGTTTTCAGTCGGGCCTTGAATTGGTTTGTCAGCTTGGGCATCGGGTTTCCTCATTCAAAATATTTGCAAACAGGGCCGAAATCTGCCGCAATGGCAGTACGCGCAGCGCATTTATCGGCGCTATGAACACGCCAGACAAGATCACCTGCCCGGCCTCAATCCGTTGCCCGTATTGCCCCATCCGGCGCGCCAGCAAGGCCTGACAAAGCGGTGACGTTGATCGTTTCATTTCAAATGAAATCCCTTAAGATGGCGGCGCATAGATCGGATATCGCATGAAACTAGAAGAGTTCTTCCCCTATCGCCTTGCCATCGCGGCCGAGGCTTTCTCGCGCAACCTGCAAGATGTGTATGCGCGCGAATTCGGTCTGTCGCGCGAGGAATGGCGCTTGATGTCCATCCTTGACGGGGTTGGGCGCATCAGTTCGCTCGACATCGCCCGGCGTACGACGCTTGATAAGGTGCAGGTCAGCCGCGCCGCCGCGCGCCTTGAGGCCAAGGGCCTAATCGCGCGCCATATTCCCGACAGCGACCGGCGGTTGCGCGAATATGAATGCACCCCAACCGGGCGTGACATCTATGTAAAGGCCCGCAGCAAGGTGAACGCGCGCGCGCAAGCGATGCTGGATGCCATGCCCAGCGCGCAGCGCGAGGCGCTTGAACAGGGCGTCAACGCCCTGATCGAAACGCTCGCGCTGGATATCGAGACGCGCAAAGACCCAAGCTAACCGCCCACCAGCCAAAGCGAGATGATCGGGAAGGCCACGATCAGCGTGATGCGCACGATATCGGCCACCCAGAACCACAAGATCCCGCGAAACATCGTCGAAAGCGGCACATCCGGCAGCACCGAGCGCAGCACAAACACGTTCATCCCCACTGGCGGCGTAATTAGCGAAATCTCGGTCGCAACGACCACGATCACCGCAAACCAGATCAGCGCGTTATCGGGGTTCGACAGCACGCCCGAACCGAAATCAAGCTGATAGATCAGCGGATAGAAGATCGGCACAGTCAGCAAGATCATCGACAGACTTTCCAGCACCATCCCCAGCACCATGTAGATCAGCACGATCAGGATGATCACCTCATAGCCGCCAAGGCCAAGGTTGTTGACCAAATCCGCCAGCGCATCGGGCAGCCCCGCGAAGGTGATTAAATTACCGAAAATCTCGGCCCCGATCACGATGGCAAAAATCATCGCCGAGGCAATCGCCGCATCAATCAGCGCGCCCCAAAGCGCCTTGAGCCGAAGCCCCCCAACCGCCGCCGCGATGACAACAGCCGCCGCAGCGCCCATGCCTGCCGCTTCAATCGGGGTGAAGAACCCGCCGTAAATGCCCACCATGATAAAGATAAACAGCGCCAGCGTTGCCAACACGCCGACGATATCGGTGCGTTTCATCGCGACGGGTTTGCGCACCTCGGGGGCGAGTTCCGGCTTCAGGCGTACCGCCACCATCACCGCAACCAGATACAGGCCAATGCCCAAGATGCCCGGCACGATGCCCGCGATGAACAACTTGCCAATATCGCTTTCGGTAAGCAGGCCAAAGATGATCATGATCACCGAAGGCGGGATCAAAATTCCCAGCGTGCCCCCCGCCGCAATTGCCCCGGTCGCAAGACTGTCGTGATAACCAAACCGGCGCATCGACGGCATCGCCACTTTCGACATCGTGGCCGCCGTGGCCAAGGACGAGCCGCACACAGCCGAAAACCCGCCGCAAGACAGGATCGTAGCCATCGCCAGCCCGCCGCGCATCCGTCCGAAGACCCGATCTGCACCGGTGAACAGACCGCTTGCAATACCAGACCCCGCCAGCACATTGCCCATAAAAATAAATAACGGCACGACCGAGAGCGAATAATTCATCCCGGTCTCAAATACCGCGCTGCCCACCATCGACCCCGCAGCGTCAACGCCCCGCATCGCGGCAAAGCCCGCCCCGCCCACCAGTGCCATCGCAAACGCAATCGGAACACGCAAAAACACAAGCGCCAGCAGAATGGCAAGCGCAATAAGAGAGATCGTCATGTGGGCCTCCGAAGGATCGCGACCACTGCGGAGACAGCAAAGCTAAGACTGCCAATCACGCCCAAATACCAAAGCTTGATGCCAAGGCCCGATGTTGCAAGTTGTGTGTGGAATTGATCTTGCGTCAGGATCACAAGCCGCCACGCGAAATACGCCATGACCAGTGCCGCGACTGCCCCGCCGATCCGCGCCAGCGCGCGCTGCACGACCGCCGGGAGAAGCGGCACCAGCAGATCGACCTCGACATGCCCGCCCTTGCCCGTGGTCAGTGGCATTGCCACAAAGACCAGCGCGCCCAGCAGCACCTGCGTGATTTCGTACGCGCCGGTCAGCGGGTTGTTGAAAGCATAGCGGCCAATCACGTCGATGCAGGTGACGAGGATCAACCCCGTCACCAGACCCGCTGCGATCGCCTCAAGAATGAAGCGGACGCGTGCGATCATCCGTCCACGCCCGTCATCTTGCGGAATTCGGCCAGTGCCGCGCGCCCGTCATAGGCGCTGTCCAGACTGTCGGACCACTGGCCTTCCAGCACGCCAGCCTGCGTCTTGATCGCGTCCAGCACTCCGGCAGGTGCGGTCTCGGCAACCATGCCACCCTTTTCAGCCGCCGCCTTGCCACGATCATCTGCGCCATTCCAAGCCTTGCCCACACGCGTCGCAAAGGCCAGCCCGGACAGATCGCTGATCGCCTTTTGATCGGCGGGCGAAATCGCGTCCCATTTGCCGGAATTCATCACGAGGAACCAAGTGGTGTTGTAGATACCACCCGGAATGGTCGTGGTGTATTTCAGGTAATCGGCCAGATTGAACGAGGCAATCGCATCATAGGGGAAGGTCACCCCATCAACGACACCACGCGAGAGTTTCTCATAGACCTCACCCGAGGGCGTAAAGATCGTCTCGACGCCGAAATGGCTCATCAGATCGGCGATATAGCCGCCCGGAACGCGCATCTTGAGACCCTGCAAATCCTCGATCTTGTTGATCGGGCGCTTGTTGTTGTGGATCATGCCGGGGCCGTGGTTGAACAGCCCCAGAAGATGCGTGCCTGCGTGTTCCTTATCGGCCCCCAGCTTTTCGGTGTAGACCGTCCAGAAGGCTTCCGACATCGCTACGGCGTCATTGCCGAGGAAGCTGAACTGACCGACGCGGGAATTCTTGAACCGGTCGTCTTGGGTAAAGCTGTGCAGACCGTAGGTGATATCGGCAACGCCATCGCGCGCCATATCGAAATGCGAGGGCGGCGAGCCGAGCGGCTTGACCAGCACACGAATGCGCACGCGGCCCTCGGTGGCTTTCTCGATATCCTTGGCCCAAGGCTTGATCGCATCCACAACAATCGGATGGCGCGGCGGCAGCCAGCTTGACAACACCAGATCAACGCCATCGGCGCGGGCCGGAATTGCCGGCAATGCAAGGGTTGCGCCCGCCATTGCAGCGGTTCCCAGAAATGCTCGTTTGCTTAGTTTGGTCATCATCGTTTCCTCCCCAAATGATGAATTCACGCGTATTTCGCGCCGTCACTCATTAACTTAACCTGTTAAGTGCCTGCCGGACTCCGGCGTGCGGTCAACATTCGCCCCTCTCTTGCCCGGCACGGCCCGCCAGCTTGAAGGCGTCATCAAGCACCTGCGCATCGCCGATATGGTTCATCAGGATCAGGATCAGGCGGGCATTGAACGCAGCGCTTTGCGCCTCATCCAGCCCCTGATGTGCCGCGATCAGCCGTTCATAAATCCCGTCGTGATCCTGCATATTGAGCTGTGTGATCAGGCGCATCATTGCCCCTCCGTAATCGCTGCAAGCTGCGTCTGGATCGTGTCCGCGTCTGCGTCTTCCCAACGGGCGGCCACAATTTGATCTGGCCGGATCAGATACAAAGCCTGCCCCGCCTGCCCCAGATAGCGTTGGCGCAGCTCGGGTGTCTCAGCCAGTTCCAACACCCGCATCCCGCAGCCCTCGGGCGCTTCGACACCAATGGCCAACAGCGTGAAGTCCCCCGCGAGGCGCGAAAGCAGCCAGTCATTGCCCAGCGGCGCATCAGGCGCGACCGAACCGGGGCGCGACGGTGCGGGCATTTGCGCGCAATCGGGCGCCGCGTTCAGCGGATAGGTGCAGGGCAGCGAAAGCCGCCCGGAATTCACCATCGGGCGCGCAAAATCTGCATGTTCCGAAAGCGCCAAGACGGCATCGCGGAACCAACGCTCCGCCCCGTCGCGCGGCGACATGAACCGCGTGGTGCGGCTGGAATTGGTGATATTTTCATCCGAGCCGTAGGTGCGTTCCGCATCATAGCCTGCCAGCAGCGCCGCCGGAGCCTCGCCCTTGAGCACAGCCGCTAAACGCCAGCCCAGCGCATCGACATCCTGCAAGCCACCATTGCCGCCGCGCGCACCAAAGGGCGAGACGACATGCGCGCTATCCCCGACGAAGATCACCCGGTCATGGACGAACTTCTTCAGCCGACGGCATTGGAACGTGTAGATGGAGGTCCAATCCAGCGTGAAATCGCTACGCCCCAGCGCTTTTTCGATGCGCGGAATGATGCGTTCGGGTTTGCGTTCTTCTTCGGGGTCGGTGTCCCAGCCCAGTTGCAGGTCGATACGATAGATATTGTCGGGCTGTTTGTGCAGTAGTGCTGATTGCCCGGCATGGAATTCCGGCTCGAACCAGAACCAGCGCTCAGACGGGAAATCAGCCTGCATCTTGATATCGGCGATTAAAAAGCGTTCCTCAAACAGCACGCCTTCAAATTCAAGCCCCATCATTTCGCGGATCGGTGAGCGCGCCCCGTCACACGCCAGCAGATAGTCCGCCTCAAGCGTGTAGTCGCCATCAGGTGTTTCGATGCTGACGCAGGCATGATCGGCGTGTTGCTCTAGGCCGACAACCTTGTTCTTGAAACGCAGATCAATCAGCGGATTGGCCAGCGCCTGCGCAACAAGATATTCCTCGACGTAATATTGCTGAAGGTTCACGAAAGCGGGCATCTTGTGACCGTCCTCGGGGAGAAGATCGAAGTTGAACACCTCGCGCGCGCCGTGATGGGTGCGCCCGATCTTCCACGTCACACCCTTTTGCACGCAGGTGTCGCCCACGCCCAGACGATCAAGGATCTCCAGCGAGCGTTTCGACCAGCAAATCGCGCGGCTGCCGACGGATACCACGTTGTTGTCATCCAGCACGACCGAGCCAACCCCGTGATTGGCCAACTCGATCGCGGCGGCGAGGCCAATCGGCCCCGCGCCTACGATGATCACCTTGTGACGCGGCTCGGGCGCGCTTAACCCGCGCGGCGCAACATAGTCGAACGGTTTGTAATCATATGGCATTGGGTTCTCCTCCCCGACTCCCCCTGTGCGCGCCTCAGCCTTGCAGCGCGTCCCACATTTCGCGGTCCCGCTGCGCCGTCCAGATGCGCGGCGTGTCGATGCCACGAGCCTCGTCATAGGCGCGCGCCACGTTGAACGGCAGGCAATGTTCATAGATCGCGTAATCGGCGAATTTCGGGTCGCAAGCCGCGCGCACCGCATCCCACGCCTCTTTCAGCGAGCCGCCGCGCGCGACGACCTTTTCCACCGGCTTGTAGGTCGAGCGAACGAAATCGGCGGTGTTTTCCAGCGCCTCGGCCACCTTTGCCTCGCCCACCAGCGCATCACCGCGACCCGGCGCAATCGCTTTGGGTTCAAACGCGGCGATGTTGGCCAGCGTCTCTGCCCAGTCGTTATAATGCCCGTCACCGCAATAGCAGGCCGAGTGATATTCCACGATATCGCCGGTGAACATCACCTCTTGGTCGGGTACCCAGATCACGGCATCGCCCGCCGTATGGGCGCGCCCGAGCTTCATGATATCCACCCGGCGCTTACCCAGATAAACGGTCATCATTTCAGAGAAGGTGGTGGTGGGGCGCGTCAGGCCGGGGATTTCCTCATGACCTTGGAACAGGCGCGGAAAGCGGCCAAACTCGCTGTCCCAATCTTCTTGGCCGCGCTCTTCGACCATCGCACCCGCCACATCCGACATGATGATTTCACGCGCGCCATAGGCTGAAGCCCCAAGCACCCGCACCGCGTGATAATGCGTCAGCACCAGATGGCTGATCGGCTTGTCGGTAACCGAGCGCACACATTCAATGACCTTGCGCGCCAGACGCGGGGTGGCCTGCGCCTCGACGATCATCACGCTCTCATCGCCGATGATGACGCCCGTGTTGGGATCGCCCTCGGCGGTAAAGGCATACAACCCTTCGCCGACCTGCGTGAAGCTGATCTTTTTGTCTTCCATATCGCCTTGCGATGCGAATGCCTTGGCCATGTGACTGTTCCTTTTAACTTATTTCGCCCAATCGGGCAGATCAGCAGCGGGCAGGATCTGCCCCGCGCAATCCCCAAACCCGATGCGGTATCCATTGCCTTGCGCCGCCCCGCGCAGGGTCAGCGTGTCACCATCCTCGATAAAGCTGCGCGTCGTGCCGTCCGGCAATTCCAGTGGTTCCTTGCCTGACCACGACAGTTCCAGCAGCGATCCTCGGCTGTCTTTGGTTTCGCCCGAGATCGTACCCGAGCCCAGCAGATCCCCGACCCGCATCGCACAGCCGGAGGTCGTGTGATGGGCCAGTTGCTGCGCGGCCGAGTAGTAAAGATAAGCCGTGTCAGAGCGAGAGATCACAGTTTCAGCGCCCCCCTCGGGCTGGATCGCAACCTCTAGCCCGATCTGGTAGTTCATCGGCCCCGACTCGTTCAGATAGGGCAGCAGCGGCCGTTCCCGCTCGGGCGTCGCAATGCGGAACGGTGCCAGCGCGGCTTTGGTCACGATCCAGGGGGAAATCGTGGTGGCTGTCGCCTTGGCCTGGAACGGCCCAAGCGGGACATATTCCCAAGCCTGAATATCGCGCGCCGACCAGTCATTGAGCAGCACATAACCAAAGATCATCTCATCGGCCTGCGCCACCGAGACCATCCCTTGCGAGGGCTGACCGACAATCGCGCCAAATTCCAACTCGATGTCAAAGCGGGCCGACGGGGCAAAGCGCGGCAGCTCGTCATTTGGCCCCTTCACCTGCCCCCAAGGGCGCGTGACCGGCGTCCCCGAGACAACCACCGACGAGGCCCGCCCGTTATAGCCAATCGGGATCGACAGCCAGTTCGCGGGCAGCGCGTTTTCCGCCCCGCGAAAGATCGTGCCGACATTCATCGCGTGGTTCTTGCCCGCATAGAAATCGGTATATTCCGCCACGCGGAACGGCATCTGCATCTTGGCTTGCGATTGCGCGACCAGATACGGCTCGACGGCTGCACGATGTGCCTCGTCTGACAGCAACGCTGTCAGACGCGCGCGCAAGTCGGCCCAGAGTTTCGGGCCCGCTTCCATGACGCGGTTCCATGCCGGCTCGGCAAACAGCGCCGCATCCAACCCATGATCCACCGCGCCCAGATCAAGGATCTGATCGCCAATCGCCACGCCCATCCGCGCACCGCGCCCATCGTCAAACACACCGTAAGGCAGGTTCTGAATTGGGAAGTCCGTGTCGCCATTTGCAGACGCCACCCAGCTTTTCAAATCCGTCATTTGGTCCCCGGTTTTCCGTCAAATTTCTTCTCAATGCTGTCCCAGCAATCGATGTAGTCGTCCTGCAAGGGCGCTTCTTTCGCGGCAAAGGCCGTCAGGTGCTGAGGAAAGCGTGTCTCGAACATGAACTGCATCGTGTTGTCTTGCAGCACCGGCACCATCGGTTCGTTGCTCGCATTCTCGAACGCCGCGCGGTCAGGCCCATGCGGCAGCATCATGTTGTGCAGGCTCAAACCACCGGGCACGAAGCCCTGCGGCTTGGCGTCATAAATGCCGTAAATATTGCCCATCATCTCGGACATGATGTTCTTGTGATACCAAGGCGGGCGGAAGGTATGCTCGGCCACCATCCAGCGTTCTCGGAACAGCACGAAGTCGATATTGGCCGTCCCCTCTTGCCCCGATGGCGCGGTCAGCACGGTAAAGATCGAGGGGTCTGGATGGTCGAACAGGATCGCGCCGACCGGGCTATAGGTGCGCAGATCGTACTTATAGGCGCAGTAATTGCCATGCCACGCCACGACATCAAGCGGGCTATGGTCGATGAAGGTCTCATGGAACTGACCGCACCATTTGATGACGACGCGGCTATGGGCATCGCGGTCTTCAAACGCCGCCACCGGACATTTGAAATCGCGCGGGTTGGCGAGGCAGTTCGCGCCAATCGGGCCACGCCCCGGCAGATCGAATTTCTGCCCGTAATTCTCGCATACAAAGCCGCGCGCCGGGCCTTCAAGCACCTCAACACGATACACCAGACCGCGCGGGATGATCGCAATTTCCTTGGGCTCAAGGTCAATGATACCCAGCTCGGTGCAAAACCGCAGTCGGCCTTCTTGCGGGACCACCAGCAGCTCGCTATCGGCGGAAAAGAAATACTCCTCCTGCATCGATTGCGTGACCAGATAGATATGGCTGGCCATGCCAACCTGCGTGTTCACATCGCCCGCCGTGGTGACCGTGCGCATCCCGGTGAGCCACGTCAGCGCGGCCTCGGTATGGGGCACCGGATCCCAGCGATATTGCCCGAGGCTGATCACATCGGGATCCACATTGGGCGCAGATTTCCAATAGGGCACGTCGATCTTGGCAAAGCGCCCGGTATGCTTCACCGACGGACGGATACGGTAGCACCAGGTGCGTTCATTCTGCCCACGCGGCGCGGTAAAGGCCGTTCCCGAAAGCTGCTCGGCATACAGGCCGTATTCGCATTTCTGCGGGCTGTTCTGGCCTTGCGGCAACGCGCCTGGCAGCGCCTCGGTCTCAAAATCATTACCGAAACCGGGCATGTAACCAGCATGAGGCCCAGTGCCGCCGCTGGCGCGTGTCATCCCTTGGGGCAAAGATTGATCACTCATCCGAACTCCTCCGTCTTCTTGCCTCGACTCCCCTCGAGACGCATGCCTGATCTTTTGTTGCATGCGCAACGATGTCAAGAAATTTGTTGCATTTGCAACAGGTTTGATATTCAACTAACCTCAACAGATAGCATGAAATGACGCAGGATTTATGGATCAAGACGTTGAAATAGAACCTGTTTTGCCAGATTTTGAGCTGGATGATTTCCTGCCCTACTTACTGGCAGAGGCGGCCGAGAAACTCAGCCGCGAGCTGGCAGATATCTATCGCGATGCCGGTTTAAGCACGCCGCAATGGCGCGTCATGGTGCATCTTTCATATAGCGGGCAGGTCTCGGTGCGCGATATCGAGCGGCGTGTTTCGATGGAAAAATCCAAGGTCAGTCGCGCAGCCGCACGGCTTGAAACGGCAGGTCTGGTGGAAAAGCGTGCCGATCCGGCGGACGGGCGGCTTGTGGCGCTCAGCCTGACGGGTCAAGGCCATACGCTAATGGCGCGATTGCTGCCGCGCGCACTGGAGTATCAGCACCAGCTTGAAGGCTTGCTCGGCGCGGATCTGAACGGGTTTCGCCACGCGCTGGCGCGGCTTTTGAACAGCGAGAGACGCACATGATCCAACTCTTCGATTACTGGCGCTCTTCGGCGAGCTACCGCGTGCGCATCGCGCTTGGGCTGGCGGGGCTGCAATGGGACAGCGTGAAGGTCGACCTTGTCAAAGGCGAGCAACGCAGTGCCGAACACCTGTCGCGCAATCCGCAAGGGCTGGTGCCTGCCCTTGAAATCGACGGCCAGATATTCACCCAATCGCTTGCGATCATCGAATACTTGGATGAAACGCGCGCCTTGGGTCTGCTGCCGGGAACACCGGTTACGCGTGCTCATCTGCGCGCCCTTGCCCAAGCCATCGCCATCGACATCCACCCCGTTTGCAACCTGCGCGTCGCAAAATACGCTATTGAACAGTCTCAAGGCGCGATCACGATGCAAGGCTGGATGCAGGCCTTTATCGGCCCCGGCCTTGAGGCCGTCGAGGCGATGATAGAGGACGGCCCCTATTGTGCCGGCGCGCAGGTTACCCTGCCCGATCTGTGTCTATTGCCGCAAATTTATAACGCTCAGCGTTGGGAGGTCGACCTTAGCGCGACACCCAAACTGCGCCAAATCGCAGGCCAGCTTGAAACCCTGCCCGCCTTTGCCGCAGCGCATCCCGACAAGACACCGCATTAGGCCAATCGGCCCGGTCCATCAGCGCCGGGCCAGCACGCAAAGACCTGCGCCCGACCAGCGAACCGTTCCCGTCTGCGGCGTTGATCAAGCGTGACACCCTAACCGTGAAAAGACCGAAACTCAGGACAGAACCACAAAGCGCGATGAGGGCGTCTGACGATGTATTCACGCACGCAGGCGACCTCGCTTGGCTAAGAAATCAAGCGGTTACAAATGCCCGGACAGCCAGACACAACCCGACAGGTCCAACCTGCGAGACCATAAGTTCCTCGGACGGATCTGTTTGCCTTCCAAAGGACGTCCCGCCGACGCCTGTATGAAACAGCCCGGCGACGAGCCTCAGCCTTGTCTGAGCTTTTCAAGCTGAAGAACAATTATACGTCAGGTTTGCGGGTGATCGGATGTTTGTGCCCCATACAGACATCGCCCGGCACTCTACGCAGATAATAGTAGGTGTTTCTCTTTAATTGTCGATGCTTGCACATGAGCCAAAAGTCACCCGTTTCAAACAAGCCAATCATCGCCGCGTAACCTCTTGTGTTAGCCGCGACAACGCCAAAATCAGGCATAACCCAGTGAGACTATATACAATAAAGGGGGTTTTGGTGGCGGAGACGAAGGGATTCGAACCCTCGAGACCCTTCCGGGCCTACTCCCTTAGCAGGGGAGCGCCTTCGACCACTCGGCCACATCTCCGCGGACCCGTATATTGACCGCGCCGAGCGGAAACAAGCGCTTTTTCGCGCTTTTTTTATGTGGCTTTGAAATCGGCTTTGGCTGCGCGCGCGCAGGCCTCAAACAACATTAAAGGCTGACCGCGGCGCTTTCGACGACAGCCTCCATCGCGACATAGCTTGAGGTCGCATGCACATGCGGCAGCGCCGAAATCTGGTCGCCCATGACCCGGCGATATTCCGCGATATTGCGCGTGCGCACCTTAAGAAGATAGTCAAACCCCCCTGCAATCATGTAACATTCCTCGATCTCGGGAACCGCACGCACGGCGATGTTGAACCGGCTGAGTGCGGCCTCGCGGGTGTCGGACATGCGCACCTCGACATAGGTCACGTGGCTCAACCCCAGTTTCAGCGGCGAAAGCATCGCGCGATACCCCGCAATGAGACCGCCCTCCTCCAGCGCCTTGATACGCGCTGCGACCGGGGTTTTCGAAAGACCAACCCGGCCCGCCAGATCAGTGATCGATATGCGGGCATTTTGTTGCAGTTCATGTATGATTTTACGGTCGATTGCGTCAATTTGCATCGGTTTGTCCATATTGCATCCTATCTACGGCCCAATTCACTGCAATAATGTCTGATTTTGGTGCCATGCGCTAGATCATTGGCGATATCTGGGTAAAAACATCAGGGAGACCGCGACATGACTGACCAATTCTCCGCTTTCACCACTCAGAGAAAATATGGCGATGAGCCCAGCGTGATTGACGCCCTGCGCGCTCAGGCGGCGTTATCGAACGCAACCCGCGACGCAATCACGGCGCGCGCGGCCGAACTGGTGCGGCGTATCCGCACCGAAGCGCAGCCCACCCTGATGGAGCATTTTCTTGCCGAATATGGGCTGTCCACCAGCGAGGGCGTGGCGCTGATGTGTCTCGCCGAGGCGATGTTGCGTGTGCCCGATGCCGATACGGTCGATGCGCTGATCGAGGACAAGATCGCACCATCCGACTGGGGCAAGCACTTGGGTACGGCATCGTCGTCGCTGGTCAATGCCTCGACCTGGGCACTGATGCTGACGGGGCGTGTGCTGGACGATGAAAAGCCCGGCGTTGCGGGCGTGTTGCGCGGCGCGATCAAACGCTTGGGCGAGCCGGTGATCCGCGCCGCCGTGACGCGCGCGATGAAGGAGATGGGGCGCCAATTCGTGCTGGGCGAGACCATCGAAAAGGCGCTGGATCGCGCGAAAACCCGCGAATCTCAGGGGTACACCTATAGCTATGACATGCTGGGCGAAGCGGCGATGACGGCGGGTGATGCCGCGCGCTACATGCGCGCCTATGCCAACGCGATTGCAGCGATTGCGAAAGCTTGCACCAAGGGCTCGGTGCAGGATAATCCGGGCATCTCGATCAAGCTCTCGGCGCTGCATCCGCGCTATGAGGTCGCGCAATCGGATCGCATCATGGCCGAGCTGGTACCGATGGTGCGCGATCTGGCGCGTCAGGCAAAAGCCGCCGGAATGGGGCTGAATATCGACGCCGAGGAACAGGACCGGCTGGTGCTGTCGCTGCGCGTGATCGAGGCTGTGCTGTCTGGCCCCGAACTGGCAGGCTGGGACGGGTTCGGCGTGGTCGTGCAGGCCTATGGCAAGCGCGCGGGGCTGGC
>JAFGWK010000283.1 GCA_016937195.1 Paracoccaceae bacterium
CAAGGATGGCTATTACTGGATCACCGGGCGCGTCGATGACGTGATCAACGTCTCGGGGCACCGGATGGGCACCGCCGAAGTCGAATCCGCGCTGGTGGCACACCAAGCCGTCGCTGAGGCCGCTGTGGTTGGCTATCCCCACGAGCTGAAAGGTCAGGGCATCTACGCCTATGTCACCTTGATGAACGATGTCGAGCCCAGTGACGAGCTGCGCAAAGAGCTTGAGAAATGGGTCCGCACCGAGATCGGCCCGATCGCCAAACCCGATGTCATTCAATGGGCACCGGGCCTTCCGAAAACCCGCTCGGGCAAGATCATGCGCCGTATTCTGCGCAAAATCGCCGAGAATGATTTCGGCTCGCTTGGGGATACCTCGACACTGGCCGATCCCTCGGTTGTGGATGAGCTGATCGAAAACCGGAGCAGCAAGTGATGGCTACGGGAGGAGAGGCGACGACTGACGCGAAAAGCGCTGTGCTGATCCTGCTTGGCCCTCCGGGGGCTGGCAAGGGTACGCAGGCCCGTATGCTCGAAGAAAAGTTCGGCTTGGTGCAACTGTCCACTGGCGATCTGCTGCGCGCAGCGGTCGCCGAAGGCACACCCGCAGGCAAAGCTGCCAAATCGGTGATGGAAGAGGGCGGCTTGGTTTCGGATGAAATCGTGCTGGCCATCCTGCGTGACCGTCTTGCCCAACCCGATGTGGCACGCGGGATCATCCTTGACGGGTTTCCGCGCACCGCAGGGCAGGCGGCCGATCTGGACAAGCTGCTACATTACACCGGTCAAAGTGTGAATGCCGCGATCAGTCTTGAAGTGGATGACGAGGCAATGATCGCGCGCGTTGCGGGCCGCTATACCTGCGCCAAATGCGGCGAAGGCTATCACGACGAATTCAAACAGCCCGAAGTTGCGGGCGTTTGTGACAAATGCGGCGGCACGGAGTTCAAACGCCGGGCCGACGATAACGCCGAGACGGCGCGTGCCAGGTTGGAGGCCTATCACGCGCAAACGGCACCGCTGATCGCCCATTACCGGGCGCTTGGCGTTCTGCAAGAGATCGACGCGATGGGCTCCATCGACAAGATCGCTGCGGATTTGGGGTCAGTCGTTCAACGCGTCTCGGCCTGACTATGGGAGGGGCGGGCCCATGAGGGGCCCGTCTGGAGTAAACGAAAGGGAGTTACGCTCATGGCGGACAAATCCTCGTCCAACGCCTATTGGAAGGCGAATATCCGGACCATCCAGTTGTTTCTGGTGATCTGGTTCGTTGCATCCTTCGGCTTTGGCATTCTGCTGCGTCCGATGCTTGCGGGTATCAAAATTGGCGGCACTGATCTGGGCTTCTGGTTCGCTCAGCAAGGTGCAGTGCTCGTGTTTCTGGTTCTCATCTTCACCTATGCGTGGCGGATGAACAAACTGGACCGCGAACACGGCGTCGAAGAATAAGAACATCTAGGGAGGACTAGAGGGACATGGATCAGTTTACTCTGAACCTGCTGGTGGTTGGCGCGACCTTCGTGCTTTATATCGGCATCGCAATCTGGGCCCGAGCGGGCTCGACGGCAGAATTTTACGCAGCAGGGCGCGGCGTGCACCCGGTGCTCAACGGGATGGCCACGGGCGCTGACTGGATGTCGGCGGCGTCGTTCATTTCGATGGCCGGTATCATCGCGTTCAGCGGTTATGACGCATCGACCTACCTGATGGGTTGGACCGGCGGCTATGTGCTGCTCGCGATGCTGCTTGCGCCCTACCTGCGCAAGTTTGGCAAATTCACCGTGCCGGAATTCATCGGTGACCGTTTCTACAGCCAAACGGCGCGTACCGTGGCCGTGATCTGCCTGATCATCGCCTCGATCACCTATGTCATCGGTCAGATGACGGGTGTGGGCGTTGCGTTCTCGCGCTTCTTGGAAGTGGACAACACCACCGGCCTGTTCATCGGCGCGGCGATCGTGTTCCTGTACGCGGTTCTGGGCGGCATGAAAGGCATCACCTACACGCAGGTGGCGCAATATGTCGTGCTGATCATCGCCTATACGATCCCGGCGATCTTTATCTCGCTGCAACTCACGGGCAATCCGATCCCGGCACTGGGCCTGTTCTCTAATGACGTGAACACCGGTGCGCCGATCCTTGCGACGCTGAATGACACAGTCGAGGCGCTGGGCTTCAAATCCTATACCGGGCAGCATGATACCACGCTCAACATGTTCCTGTTCACCATGACGCTGATGATCGGCACCGCCGGTCTGCCCCACGTCATCGTGCGCTTCTTCACGGTTCCGACCGTTGCGGATGCACGTAGCTCGGCCGGGTGGGCGCTGGTGTTCATCTCGCTGCTTTACCTGACGGCTCCGGCCGTGGGGGCGATGGCGCGTCTGAACCTGATCAACACCTTCTACCCTGAGGGCGTCAGCCAGCCGGCTGTCGAGTTGAGCCAGATCGAAACCGCGCCGCAGAACCTGTGGGTGCGTAACTGGGAGAAAACGGGTCTGTTGACGATCGCAGACAAGAACGGCGATGGCCGGATCGAGTATAACGCCAACAAAGACACCAACGAACTGGATGTGAACCGTGACATCATCACGCTCGCCAACCCCGAGATCGCCAACCTTCCGGGTTGGGTGATTGCGCTGGTGGCGGCAGGTGGTCTGGCAGCGGCACTTTCCACGGCTGCGGGCTTGCTGATGGCCATCTCCTCGGCAGTCAGCCACGATCTGATTAAATCCCAGATCAACCCCAACATCTCGGAAAAAGGCGAGCTTTTGGCTGCGCGTATTTCGATGGCGGTGGCGATTGCGGTGGCGACCTATCTGGGTCTCAACCCTCCGGGCTTTGCAGCGCAGACGGTGGCTCTTGCCTTCGGTCTGGCGGCCAGCTCGATCTTCCCGGCGCTGATGATGGGGATCTTCTCGAAGAAGATCAACAACACGGGCGCTGTGGCAGGGATGCTGGTGGGTCTGACCACCACGTTGGTCTACATCTTCCTGCACAAGGGTTGGTTCTTCGTGGCCGATACTGCAAGCTTCTCGGATGCAAACCCGATGATCCTGTCGATCAAATCCACATCGTTCGGTGTGATTGGTGCAGTGCTGAACTTCATCACGGCATTCATCGTATCGGGTGCGACCAAGGGAACGCCGGAAGAGATTCAGGAGCTCGTGGAGTCGATCCGTGTGCCCAAAGGCGCCGGTGCGGCCACCGATCACTAAACACTTTGGCAGGGGCGCAGCATAGACTGCGCCCTACGCCCCTCAAAACTGGAGAGCGCCCCCATGCTGGGGCGCTCATCCCCTCTAAAGGATCAAAGATCATGAACGCAGATCTGCCCGCCATCCTCGCATTTCTCGAAGGCGTTCATCCCTATGACAACCTGCCGCGCAATGAGCTGGAGCATGTCGCCAGTTCTTTCCGCCGCAGCGAAGTCGCACAAGGCACGGTTATTTATGCCTATGGCGAGCCACTTGAAGGCTTGTATCTAATCAAACGCGGCACCGTTGAGGTGACAGATCAAAACGGCGCGCTGGTGTCGATACTGGGTCCGCGCAATAGCTTTGGAGAGCGCGGCTTGATGCGCGACGGGTTGGCGGCGACCACGGCTAAGGCCAGCGTGGAAACCGTCCTGTTGGTTCTGCCGGTTCAAGAGTTCCGCAGGCTTTCGCAAAATGCCCCGCCCTTTGCGCGGTTCTTCAACCGCTCGCGCGGGGGGGAAACGCGTACCAATTCAATCGCGACAATGAAAATCGCCGATCTGCTGGCGCGCGAGCCGCTATCTTGCCCGCCCGAAACAACCGTGATGGATGCTGCGCGGATGATGCGCGACCAGCATATTTCCTCTCTGGGCGTGACCAGCCCCGAAGGTGCGCTGCAGGGCATTCTGACAGTGCGCGATCTGTCCAATAAAGTGCTGGCTGAGGGGCGGGCGCCTGACAGTCCCGTTAGCGAGGTGATGACGCGCGATCCGGTGACGCTGACGCCCGAGGGGCTGGGCTCGGATCTGCTGCACATCATGCTGGAACGCAAGGTTGGTCACCTGCCGATCACCGATCACGGGCGCTTCGTGGGGATGATTACGCAAACCGATCTGACGCGGTTTCAGGCGGTCTCTTCGGCGGTTCTGATCCGCGATGTGGCGGCGGCGACCACCGTGGCAGAAATGGCCGCTGTCACCGCGCAAATCCCGCAGCTTCTGGTGCAACTGGTGGGAGGGCATCACGCCCATGAGGTCGTGACGCGCTTGATCACCGACATTGCCGATGCCGTAACGCGCCGCCTGTTGGCCATGGCCGAGGCCGAGTTGGGCGCGCCGCCCGTGCCGTATCTTTGGCTGGCCTGCGGCTCGCAGGGACGCCAGGAACAGACCGGGGTGAGCGATCAGGACAATTGCCTCATCCTTGATGATGCCGTGACCGAGGCCGACATGGCCTATTTCCAAGCGCTGGCCAAGATCGTTTCGGACGGGCTGGATGCCTGCGGCTATTTTTATTGCCCCGGCGACATGATGGCGACGAACCCGCGTTGGTGCCAGCCAGTGCGGGTCTGGCGCAGCTATTTCGATGGCTGGATTTCCAAGCCCAACCCCGAAGCACAGATGCTCGCCTCGGTGATGTTCGATCTGCGTGCTATCGGGGGCAATGGCGCAAGCCTGTTTGCCGATCTGCAAGCCGAAACGCTGGCGCGCGCCTCGAAAAATTCGATCTTCGTGGCGCATATGATCGCCAACTCGCTGAAACATACGCCGCCTCTGGGGCTGCTGCGCGGCTTTGCCACGATCCGCTCGGGCGAGCACCGCAACCATATCGACATGAAACATAACGGCGTGGTGCCGGTCACCGATCTGGCGCGCGTCTATGCGTTGCA
>JAFGWK010000040.1 GCA_016937195.1 Paracoccaceae bacterium
TCCGAAAATGACCCAGCCCTCGAAGACGTGCAAGAACCCTTCGGCCTGCCCGATCCCGTAGCTGTTGACCAAGATCGCCACCACGCCGATGCGCAAGCTGTTGAGCCCTACGGTCAGCGGCGCCGCCATCACGAATAGAACCGCCTTATGCCAGAACGGGCCGCGATAGAGGATGCCGAAGAGGTAGGAAAAACTGAGGATCGGGAATAGGTAACGCAGGCCCGAACAGGCCTCGGCCACTTGCAATTTATAGACGCCAAGATCAATCACATTGCCTGACAGAAAGACTGGAATGTCAAAGGCACGCACCAGCGCTACGCCCAGCTGCGACGAGATCAGTTGCAGCACAATCGTCAATTTCCAATAGAGGATTTGGGGCAGCGGCAGCATGAAGATCAGGTGGAGCACGGGTTTCCAATGGCGCTGCCCCGCCTGCCAGCCCATGACCAGCAGCAGCACGCCCATCAGCCAGCCAATCAGCGCGTAGGTGACAATGTCGGGGATCTGCGCAAGGGTGCCAAACGTCGCCACGCCAAGCGCGGCCATGATCGCCACGATCCCTTGCCAGCGGCTTTGAGGCTGTGCAGAGGGGGGCGGGGCATGGCGCAGCTCGCGCGCGAACAGATAGAGCGAAATCAACGGGATCAGAGGTCCGTGACTGTATTCCGGCGTGGACCAGGCTGCACCAAGGCTTTGCAGGCCCAGCGCAAAGAACGGGGCGCAAGCCAAAGCGAGGGCGACCACCCCAAGGGCGCCCCAAGGCAGCCTGCGCGCGGCGCGCAGATTGGTGCTGGCTGTGCTCATCTCTGCTCTCATTGGCGGGGCAACTGATGCGCCCCTTTTGTCAAAGCTTATGGTGCAAATCGGCCCCGCCAAAGGCAAAACCGTGATCAAGCGGTACGAAATGCGCTGATCTGTGCCTTAATTCCCGCTTTTTGCACCCGCTTGCAGCGCCTTTAGCTTGGCGGGCGCATCTTTCATTTGCGCAGGCATATCGGTCCCGGCGAGATCCAGCGCTTTTTGCAACTGCTGGGCGGCCTTTGCATCCTCGCCATTGGCCGCCAGCACCATTGCATAATGATATTGTGTCAGCGCGGTGTCGGGCAGCCCGGCGGCGGCGGCGGCCAGCAACGGCTCGGCCTGTGCGAAATTGCCAAGGCGGTATTCGGCCCAGCCATAGGTATCCTTGAACGCAGGCTCGGGGCTTTCACGAAAGCGCTGCGCGATACGGGCTGCGCGTTCAAGGCTTGGCTTGTCGTCGCGATGCTGGCTGAGAAGGCTGGCAAGGTTATTGGCCAATACCGCGTTGTCGGAATTGCGCTGATAGAGCGCGTCATAGGTGGCGATTGCGGCCTCGTATTGGCCCGCCTTTTCTTGCGAGCGGGCGCGATAGAGCAACAGCAACGGATCGGGGGCATCGCCTTGCGCGGCCAGCGTTGTGTCGATGATCTGCGCCGCGTCCTCGTCACGCCCGGCAGCCGCCAGCAAACGATAGAGTTGGCGCGCGGGTTGGCTGTCGGCGGGGCGCTCAGACAGCAGCGCGCGCAGGCCCGCCTCGGCCGCTTTGCCCTGACCGGTCAACGCGTCAAGATTGGCGCTAAGCAAGCGCAAACCGCGATCCTTGGGGGTGGCGGCAAGCTGATCGGCCAAGTAGCTATGGGCCGCATCTGCGCGCCCGGCGGCAAGCTGGGCCTGAATCACGGCGGCAATCGCGCCATTATTGCTGGTACTATCTGCCAAAGATTTCAGCGTATCAATGGCCGCATCGCTTTGTCCGCGCCCCAGCAAAATCGCGGCGCGGATGGATTGCGCCAGTGCCGCGGCCTCGGGGCGTTTCAGCGTGTCGAGGTGATTTGCGATGCGCTGGGCCTGCGCCCAATCGGTCTGGCGGAGCGCAAGATCGGCTTGGCGATGGAGCAGCCCCGGATCGTCGGGATTGCGCTGAATCGCCTCGGACAATAGCGCCCCGGCGGCGGTGGTGCGCTTTTGAGACAGCAGGAAATCGGCATAATTGCGGGCCTCGGTGGCGCCGTGATCGGTGGCCTCATAGGCTTGCGCCAGACGCGCACCGGCGAGATCGGGCGCACCCTCGCGCAGATTGGCCTGCGCCATCAATGTCAGGGTCGGGGCATCTTGCGGGGCCTGTTGCAGCGCACGGCGCAGGGCCACCAGTGCGTCTTGGGGATTGTCATCCTCGATCAGCCACTGTGCGCGCAGCCGCAGGGCCGCCACCAGATCGGGCGCGGCCTTGAGCGCTGCGTCCAGCTCGGATTGTGCCGCCTCGCGCTGTCCGGCGTGATCGAGCATCTGCGCATAGCTGACGCGCAGGCGGTCGGTCTGCTCGCTTTCGGGCGCATCTGTGAGCAGCGTTTTCATGCGCGCGAGGGCTGCGTCCTGTCGGCCTGCGGTGAAATCGAGATCGGCGCGCATCGCGCCAAACAGCCGTGCATTGGGCGTGCCTTTGGCCTGCGTGATCAGCGTGTCCAGCTCTTTGGCCGCAGCATCCACGCCCCGGCTTTGCGCCAGAAACTGCACAAGCTGCACATAGCCCTCGGTTTCTGACGCCGGGTCGCCTGCCAGTTTGCGCAGGAAATTCGCCGCGCCATCGGGATCGTCGCGCAGCACATACCAAGCGATCAGCGCCGTACGGGTCTTGGGGTCGTCGGGAAACAGCTCTTGCATCCGCTTGAGCTGCGCGCCGATCTGATCGTTGCGCTTGAGTGCTGCCAGCAGTTCCAGCCGCATCACTTGCAGCCGATATTGCGCAGGCTTTTGGGCAAGTGCGGAGTCGAGAGCGCGGAGCGCGCCCTCTTGATCACCCTGCGCGTTGAGCGTGTCGATCAGCACATGCCATGCGGTCGCAATATCGGGGGCGCGTTGCGCCAGCGCGCGCGCCTGTGTCGCGATATCGCCGTAAGCCGAGGTTTCATTGCGCGCCATCGCTGTGCGCAGTTTCAAGGCCAGCCCGACCGCCAGCGCACCCGGATCATCGGGGGCGAGATCGAGCGTGGTGTTCATCTGGCGGCGCGCCTCGTCGATATTGCCCGAGCGCAAGGACAGCTCGGCCAGAATACGATGAGGGTCAACCAGATCGGGATATTGCTCGCTCAGGCGCAGATATTGACTGTAGGCCTCTTGAACGCGCCCCGTCGCCAAAAGCAGATCGCCATATTCGCGCCGCGCGGCCTTGTGTGAATTGTCGTATTCAAAGACGTTGCGCAGCTCGATCATGGCGCGCGGAATGTCGCCCTTTGCCGCAAGTGCCAGTGCCGACTGGTAATAGGCGTCCGCTTTTTCCTGCTTGTTTTTGCAGCCCGCCAGCGCGAGTGCCGCACATAGCAAAATCACCGCGGGTTTTGCCCCGATCTGTCGCGCCATTTGCCTTTGCCTCGATCTGTGTTCTAGCGCTCTGCGTGGCGCTTTGCGACAGAATAGCCACAAATGCCCCATCAATAAAGACTTTCCCGTGGCGCGGGGCTGACCGCTTCGCGTTCAAGCGCCCCTTTGACACTAAAACTGCGACCAATGCGCCGCAGATCGTGCCCCTCACGCAAGGATTTGTTGCGAATTGCACAGATTTGCGTTTCATTGGGGGCGAACAATAACGAGGCCAAAGGCCCGGATACAGGCATGGATGAGATTTACACCGATTTCTTCGGGCTGAAGGAGCGTCCCTTTTCGCTGCTGCCAGATCCCGAATTCCTCTACTGGTCGCCCGAGCACAAGCACGCGGCGACGATGCTCGAATACGGGCTGTTTTCGCGTGCGCCCATCACGCTGATTACGGGCGAAGTGGGGGCGGGTAAGACCACGTTACTGCGCCATTTGATGGCAACGATCACCGAAAACGTCACGATTGCGCTGGTTTCCAATGCGCGTGGCTCGCGTGAGGATCTGATCCGCTGGATCATGCTGGCCTTGGGCGAGCGGGTCGCGCCGGGCGAGGACTACGTGCTGATCTATGACCGCTTTCAGCAATTCCTGATCTCGGAATACGCGGCGGGACGGCGTGTGGTCGTGGTGATTGACGAGGCGCAAAACCTTGATGCGGGTGTTCTGGAAGAGTTGCGCATGATCACCAATATCAACGCCGACAAGGACGAGCTGGTGCAACTGATCCTGATGGGGCAACCCGAGCTGCGCGATCTAATCGCTCAGCCGCAGTTGCGCCAGTTTGCGCAGCGCGTGGGGGCGGGGTTCCATCTGGGGCCGATCGGGGCGGATTGCGCCCAGCCCTATGTCGCCCATCGTCTTGAGGTGGCCGGTGCCACGCATGAGATTTTCACCCCGGAGGCCGCGCAAAAGGTGCATGCCTATACCGGGGGCATCCCGCGGCTGATGAACCAGCTTTGCGATCTGGGGATGGTCTATGCCTATTCGGCGCGTTCCGATCAGGTCACCGCCGAGATCATCGACAAGGTGATTGAAGATAATGTCTTTTATCTGCCCGTGGAAGCTCAGGGAAAACCCCGTGCCGTCGCGCCAGCCAGCGGGTTTCGCTCCGCGCGCACGGCTGTGCAAGGGGGCGCGTGATGCACAGCGCGCGGTTCTATGCCGGCCTGTTGTTGCGCCGCATACACTGGGTCATTCTGCTGACGCTTTTGGGCACGGCCGGGGGGCTGCTTGTCGCGCGGTCCATCACGCCGATCTATGAGGCCGATGCGCTTTTGGTGGTTGAGGGGGACAGTATTCCCGACAAGCTGGCTACCAGCACGGTGCAAACCGACACCAATGCCAAGCTGCAGGTGATCCGCAAACGCGTGCTGTCGCGTGAAAGCCTGCTGGATATCGCCAAGCGGATGAACCTGTATCCCGCTTTGCGCCTGGACTCGGGTGCGCGCGATGCGGATGGCGTGTTCAACGCGCTTTATAATTCGATCAAGATTGAGATCACCGGCCAGACCAAAGATCGTCGCGCCCCCGAGCAGGCAACCTTTTTGACGGTCTCTTATGTATCGGGACGGCCCGCGCAGGCTGCCCAAGTGGCCAACGAGTTGGTGACGCGCATCCTCAAGGAAGACAGCGACATTCGCACCAAATCGGCGCGCGACACGCTGGATTTCTTCACGCGTGAGGCAGATCGTCTTTCGGGTGAATTGTCGAAGTCTTCTGCGGCAATTTTGAAGTTCAAGCAAGAAAACGGCGCGGCTTTGCCTGAGCGGCTGAATATCATGCGTGATCAGGCCGCCGAGTTGCAGCGCGATCAGGGCAAACTGGTAGCGCAGAAAACCGCGCTTGAGGATCAATATGACAAGCTGGTGCGGCGTCACGAACTTTCGGGCGACAAGGTAGATCTGGATGCGATCTACCCGCCCCAATTGCGCGAGATGGCGCAGTTGAGCGCGCAACAATCGGCCTTGCAGGCGGTCTTGCCCGAGGGTGATCCCAAGCTCGCTGCGCTGGGCGCACAAATTGCCAGCTTGCGCGCCAAGGGCTTGCCCGCACTGCCCAAAGGCGGCGATGCGTTCGATGAACGGCTGCGCCAGTTGGAAGACGCCATCTTTACCGCCGATGCGCAGGTGCAGGCCAATCGTGCAAGCTATGACCGCGTTCAGGGCGATATCGCGCGCGTGCCCGCGAACGCGGCCACTCTGGATGCGTTGCAGCTCGATCATGCCAATCTGCGAGATCAATATGACAAGGCGATCAGCGCGCGCGCGATGGCCACGACGGGCGACACGATTGAATCGCTCTCTAAGGGCGAGCGGCTGACGGTGATCGAACAAGCGGTTGCGCCAAACGCCCCGATCAAGCCCAATCGCAAGACGGTCACGCTGGCGGGTTTTGGCGCGGGATTGATGCTGGGGCTGTTGCTGGTTGCCGCCTTGGCGCTGCTTAGCCCTGGAATTCGACGCCCCGAAGATCTGACGGCAAAGCTGGGGATCACGGCCTTTGCCACGCTGCCTTATGTCAGCACGGCGGCGGATCACGCGCAAAAGCGGCGTCGCCTGGTGTTTTCCGCGGGAGCAGTCGCACTGGCGCTGATCGCGGTGGTGGTGCTGGTGGGTGTGCTCTACAAGCCGCTCGATCTGGTGTTTTGAGACAGGAGGGCTGAGCCATGGTGGAACGTCTGCGCGATGCGATCGCCCAAGCCCGCGCGAGCCGTGAGAACCGCTCGCTTGACGATTTGCGCCCGCGCGGCGGGGAACATGCCACGATGACTTTGCGCCCCGGTGTCGCTGGCGCGGCCTGGCAGGCGCTTGACCCGTGGTCGCCCGCGCCGCGCCTGTTGGAAAGCGCGCGCGTCGTCACCACTGAACCGCGCGCCGAAGCGGCCCCGTTCGATCTGATGCGCACCAAAATTTTGCAACAGATGCGGGCCAAGGGCTGGAGACGCTTGGCGATCACCTCGCCTACGGCGGGGTGCGGAAAATCGACTATTGCGCTCAATCTGGCGTTTTCGTTGGCGCGTCAAGATGAACTGTTTTGCGCCCTGATCGAGGCCGATTTGCGCCGCCCCTCACTGGCGCGGATGTTGCAGATCGACAGCGGAGCGCAGGTGTCGCAGGTGTTTGACGGGCGCGCCGAGCTGCGCGAGCATGCCTGTCGCTATGGCGCCAACCTTGCGCTCGCCACCAATGCGCGCGCGGTGGAAAACCCGTCCGAGCTGATCCAGTCGCAGACCTGCGCTAAGGCGCTTGACCGGATCGAGGCGCTCTATCAGCCCGAATTGATGCTGTTTGACACGGCCCCCGTTCTGGTCAGCGATGACACGCTGGCGCTGGCGGCGCATGTGGATTGTGTGCTGATCATTGCAGCCACCGAAGAGACGACGATCAAAGAGATCGACATTTGCGAACGCGAACTGGCTGAGCGCACCAATGTGATGGGCGTTGTGGTCAATAAATTCCGCTATTCGGGGCCGGAATATGGCTATGGCTACGGGGGTGACGCCAGCCAGTAGGGCAGGCGGTGCATTAGCCGTCCGCGCAGCAGCGCTGCGGTTGGTATAAAAACCCCATTTCTGTCAGGGCTTTGGACATATCCTCGGCGGTGTAGGGTTTGCGTAGCATTGCGCCGCTGGGGAAATCGGCAATCGCGCCTTCAACCTCGTCATATCCGGTGGAATAAAGGATCGGAACCTGCAGTTTGGCCAGTGCCAATGCTGCATCTAACGAGGTTTCTCCGCCAAGATTGATGTCAAGCAGCGCTACGCTTGGCACCAGCCCACCTTCAATCAGGCTTAATGCTTCGCTCAGGGTGCCGCAGGTCTGAACCTGAGATACGCCCAGCTCATCCAGCATCGCGGCTGCGTCATAGGCCACGATCAATGCGTCCTCAAGCACCAGCGCGGTCCCGTCCAGACGCAACGCAGCCTCGTGAATTGTGTCGGGTTTGCACTCGATCATGTCAGTCTCCATACCGGGCGAAAGGCCCCGCTGTTGGCTGACCGGGGCAAAGCCGCACCCCAGCGCATAAATACGCCATCGTATTCCCCCAAGCAGCAGAGCGCGCCCAAGACGAGCATCGCTATACCTACAATGGCCGCTGCCGCGACCCATGTCGTTAAACTATGACATAGAGTGGGGCGAAAAGCGATTGTCTGGCGATGGCGGCGCGATTTGCGCGCCTTTCCGCCGAACGCACCGATTTGCCGCCTATTTTTAGCGAACACCTTGGAGAACCCGCACACCCAAGCAGGGCAGGGAACAGTCTTTAGGGCGGTGACGTTTAGCTTTTGACATAGGAAAGGACAAACATGGCCCGCAAATGTGAAATATGCCCGTTTTCGACAAATCCCGCGTTTGCTGCGCCAAGCCAAGAGGATTGCGATGTCGTCAAGCTGCACCGTATCGGTGAAATGCAGGTCGAGGCCGGCTGCGAGATTTTGGCTGAGGGTAGCGATCCGCGTCGTTTCTTTACCCTGCTGGAAGGCCAAGCGATGCGCTATCACACGCTTGAGGATGGTCGTCGTCAGGTGCTCAATTTCCTGTTTCCGGGCGATTTGATCGGGTTGGAACCGATTATGCTGGGCGAAACGAGCTATGCGGTTGAGGCGCTCAGCCCGGTTTCACTGTGTGTATTTGATCGCAAGCAGATCTGGCAGATGTTTGCCAAAATGCCAGAGCGCGCCTTCATGCTGACATGGCAGGTCGCGCGCGAAGAGCATTTTCTGGGGCAGGCGCTGATGTCGGTCGGGCAGCGCTCGGCGCGGGAGTCGTTGGCTTGGGCGTTTGTCTCGCTATGGGATCGCGGTCAGCAATCGGGCATGGTGGAGGATGGCATGATGCCGTTCCCGGTGCGCCAACAGGATCTGGCCGATGCGTTGGGGCTGTCGCTGGTGCATACAAATAAAACGCTGTCACGGCTGCGCAGCGAAGGCTTGGTCGTTTGGCGCGATGGGGTTCTGCAATTGCCCGATCGCGAAGCTCTGGCACGCGTGGGTCTGGTGGACACAACGGTTGTCAAAAAGCGGTTCTATCTTTGATGGCAAGCGCGCGACTCGGCGCATTGCGCTGAGGGTCAGAGCCGCGCCCGCACAGCGCCACGCCCCCATTTGAGACGCCAAAATGTTCACGCGATGATCACGGCGCCATCACAACACAGAGAGACCGCGCTGGCTGGCCTGTATTTCCGCCCGAAATTACAACCCTCGTACCCTGAATTTATTGAGTAAAAATAAGGTGTCGCAGGCGTGATGGAGAAATTCCCTAATAAATCCAATCGGTTCCGTTTTGGGGTGCGACATTTTGTCAAGTTGGATTGAACTGCGACATCCTGCCCTAGGTGGCAAATCAGCGCGCATCAGAGGCCGGAGTCCGGCATGTCTCAAGCGCGAAAGAATGGGGAATAGAAAGGTATTCCAGGGTGTTTCAAAATTTGTACCAGCGCTCGCGCCACATGACCCTTCCCGCCTTATTGGCGGGTTCGGCGATGTGGCTGTCGGGATGCGCAGATAACGGGGTCATGTCACCGCTCGGCCCCATCGCGGCGGCTGAAAAGTCGCATATGATCGTGTTTTTCCTCTGGATGCTTCCGGTCTGTCTGCCGATCCTGATCGGCCTGCCGTGGATCTTGATCAAGTATCGCCGCAAGGGTGGCAACGGGGCCTATCATCCCGAATGGTCGCACTCGACCTTGGCTGAGGCTGTGATCTGGGGCGGCTCTAGTGTGGCCGTTGTCATTCTGGGCGTTCTTGTCTGGATGAACACGATTTCTGAGGACCCCTACAAGCATACGGGTGCAAACCCGATCAAGGTGCAGGTTGTCGGGTCCGAGTGGAAATGGATGTTCATTTACCCCGGCAAGATGGCGAGCGTGAACAAGGTCGTGTTGCCTGAAAACACCCCGGTCGAGTTTGACATCACCGCGACGGGCGCAATGCAGAGCTTTTGGATCCCGCGTCTGGCGGGTCAGATCTATGCGATGCCGGGTATGCAGACCAAGATGAACATGACCACCGGAGATCTCGCACAGCTTGAAGGCTTTAACAGCCAGTTCAACGGCGCGGCCTTCCCGCTGGATAAATTCGAAGTCGATGTCGTGACCAAGGCGCAATATGACGCCTTCCTGCAGCAGCCGCGCAAGCCTTGGGCCGACCTTCTGAGCCAGTTCCGCAAGGTTGCCACTTGGAGCGGCCCGCAGATCTTTGACGCGCCACCCAAAGGCTGGTGGGACATGGCCTCGATGAACCCTGATATGGCGACCGAAGGCGGGGCTGCTATCCTGCCCGACAACGCGCCCGAGCAGAAAAAGATCGACGATGCGATCCATAACGAGCTGCATCTTTCGCAAAATCAATCCCAAGGGGACGCGCAA
>JAFGWK010000284.1 GCA_016937195.1 Paracoccaceae bacterium
GTTTCACCAAGATTGGCTCTGGCACTGGCACGGCACCCATTTTGTTCACCCCTGCGCATGTTGGCTTAAAGCGGGGCGATGGTGACTTGCGCGGCCTCAAGGTTTTGACGTAAGGCGCGCGCCAGCGTAAGCGCGCCTGCTGTGTCGCCATGCACGCAAATCGTGTCGATACGGCAGGGAATATGCTTGCCAGATTGCGCGATGATTGCGTCGGTGCGCAGCATCTCCAGAATTCGCGCGGTGATCTCGGTGGGGTCGTGCAGAACGGCTCCGGGCGCTTTGCGATCTATCAGTGTGGCGTCGTCGTTATAAGCGCGATCGGCGAAAATTTCACCCGCCCAAGCACAGCCCAAATCGCGTACGACCTGATCCATTGCGGTTTGCGGCTGCACCAAAATCACCAGATCGGGCTGGACACGCAGCGCCGCCTCAAAACAGACGCGCGCCAGTTCGCTATCCTCGCAGGCCATGTTCGACAGTGCCCCGTGCAGCTTGAGATGGCGCAATTGCCCACCCGCTGCCCGCGCCATCGCCTGCGCCGCGCCCAGTTGGTAGGTGATCATATTGCGGATTTCACGATGTGACAGCGCTAGCCTGCGCCGCCCGAACCCCTGTAAATCGTGAAACCCGGGATGCGCGCCAAGTCCCACACTGTGCGCCTTCGCCAGCGCCATTGTCGCTGCCATCACATCGGGGTCGCCCGCGTGAAAACCGCAGGCGATATTGGCTGAGGTGATGACCTCCATCAGCCCTGCGTCATCGCCCATCACCCAAGGGCCAAAGCCCTCGCCGATATCCGAATTCAGATCGACTGTGCGCATCGCTCACTCCTCTAGGTCGCGCCCTGCTGTGACGCCGCTGATCAGCTGATAGGCCAGTAGATCGGGGATCATGCGCGGGTCGCGTATCAAATCTGTGGTCTGGCGGCGCAGGTTTTGCAACAGGTTCGCTTGCGTCGCGGCGATCCGGTCTGCCTCGGCCAAGGTGACATGGGTAAAGCGCAGCGGCGCACCAGCCGGAGCTTGCGCGATCTTGGGAATATCGCAGTCCAGAACGGTGCCGATCCGGGGGTAGCCACCGATGGTCTGGCACTCGGCCAACAGCACGAACGGGTGGCCCGCGCCGGTCATCTGGATATCGCCTTCCTGGATGAAATCCGAGGCCAGCCCGTCGGGGGCCTGCGCCGGGAACTTGGTATCCTCAAAGTCCAGCGCCACGCCCTGACGATTGCCGGAAGGGCTGCGCGTAAAGCGCGTTTGATCAAAGCGCGCGCGGGTTACGGTATCGAATAATTCGGTTTGCGGACCAGAGATATAGCGCAATGTGCCGCCCTCGAACCGGTTGTCGCAATGCAGCACGCGCGCCCCCGTTTCGAGGGCGTTATCTGCGCCAAGGGGCAGGCGAGCGCCCGCCGTAAGAGCTGCGCCAAGCCCCGCGCTGAGATGGGTTGCGCGACTGCCAAGCCTCGGCATGATCTCGATCCCACCCGCAAAGCTAAGATAGCCATACACCCCGCGCATTGCTGCTCCAATGCGCAGGATCTGGCCAGGTTGCAAGAGGTGGCTCGCGCTCCATACGACAGGGTGCGAGTCAATCGAGGCGCGCATCGCTGCACCTGTCAATGCGATACGGGTGGGCTGCGTGACCTCGAAGTCGCCCCCGATTGCGGCCATTTCGATAGCTGCGATAGGTGCGCTCAAACCAAGCAACGCCGCTGCCTCGTATAACGCAAGACGATCTGCCGCGCCGCCGCGTGACAGTCCGATATGGGTTTGCCCGACGCGGCCCAAATCCTGCACGCTCAGCCCCGGTCCGGCCTTGCGAATGAGGATCTGCCCGTTCATGTCTGGGCCTCGCAGATCGCGCCGCCTGCCGGATCGCCGCTTGCAAGTAGCCCGGTCAGGTCATCGCCCGAGACCGGCACAAGGTGCAGTGCATCGCCTGCGCGCAACGGCACTGCGGATTCGGCATCAGGGCGAAACGGAGCGAAGCCCGTGCGCGCGATCTGGCGCCAGCCCGTGGGCGAGGCGTTGGAAAACAGCACTAACTGGCGCACCGCCACCGCAATTGCGCCCTTGGGAACCTGCGGGTTGAGGCTTTGCATGCGCGGCAGATCCCACTGCTGGGGCAACAGTCCCAGATAGGGCTGACCGGGCGCAAAGCCGATAGCCAGAACGCGCAGCGGCGTTGATGTGATCATCTCGATAGCAGCGTGGGGGCTAAGGCCTGCAAGCTTGGCGGCGGCTTCAAGATCGGGGCCATTTTCGCCGCCAAAGGCCGCCGGAATGCGCCAGATCCGCTTGGCGGGCTGCGGCATAGCGGCCTGCCAGTCGCGCCCAGATAGCAGTTCGCCAATCTGACGGGCAGATTCCGCGCGGGTGATCTTCGTGGCATCAAAGCGAAACAAAACCGAGGTCAGGCTTGGCACAATCTCGCGCATATGGGGCAGGGGGGCGGCGCGGGCGGTGTCGTAAAATGCCTGCGCCGCCGAGGTTGCCCATGGCTCTGCCCGCAACGCGAAGCGCACCAGAATGCCGTCCTGCCCAAGCGGCAAAATCTGCGCATCTTGAGGGCCAGCGCTTGGCGGCAATAGGGCGTCTTCAACGGTCATGTCGGCTTTCGCTGTGGGGTTTGGATAGGGCGGACAAAAACTTCTCATTGACTTTGATTTCAAATTACCGACAAAATGTCAACGTTATGAAAGTGAGCGACGAGCAACCCCGCCCTAACCCGACAGGAGAGATAAGATGCGACATTTCGCGATAACCCTTGCGGCGGCGATCGGATTGGCCGGTGGCGTGCAGGCGCAAACTTGGGACATGCCCACGCCTTATGGCGACACGACCTTCCATACCGTCAATATCCGAGACTTTGCCAAGGACGTCTCTAGCGCGACCGATGGCAAGCTGGAAATCGCGGTGCATTCCGCAGGCTCGCTGTTTCCCCATAGCGAAATCAAGAACGCTGTGCGTTCGGGGCAGGTGCCGATCGGAGAGTTCTTTTTGTCAACGCTCTCCAATGAAGATCTGGCCTTTGGCGTCGACAGCCAGCCGTTTCTTGCCACCAGCTATGATCAAGCGGCCAAGCTATGGGCCGCGCAGAAACCTGTGATCACCCAGTTGCTTGCCAAGCAGGGTTTGATGCCGCTCTTTTCCGTGCCATGGCCGGCCCAAGGGCTGTATACCAATGGGGAAATCAAGACGTTAGATGACCTCGCCGGATTGCGCTTTCGCGCGTATAACCCCGCGCTTGAGGAATTTGCGATGATGGCAAAGGCCGCGCCTGTGCAGGTCGAAGCCTCTGATATTGCGCAGGCCTTCACGACGGGGCAGGTGCAGGCCATGATTACTTCGCCCTCTACCGGGGCCAATTCCAAAGCTTGGGATTTTGTCGATACCTATACCAAGATCGACGCTTGGCTGCCCAAGAATATCGTTGTGGTCAACAAGCGCGCGTTCGACCGTCTCAGTGCGGATGAGCAAAGCGCGGTGATGGCAGCGGCGGCTAAAGCCGAAACGCGCGGCTGGGAGATGTCAAAGAAAGAGGCCGCCGACAAGATCGCGGTGATGCAGGAAAACGGGATGCATATCGTCGATCCCAGTCCCGAACTCGAGGCTGGATTGCAAAAGATCGGCGATGAAATGCTGGTGAAGTGGAAAGAAAAGGCCTCCCCCGACGCGATGAGCGTCTTGCAGGCCTATCAAGCTAACTGACCCGTGCGCGGCCCGTCTTTTCCCCTAGGCGGGCCGCTCTTTTTCAGCCCTCTTTTCTTTGCAGTAGCGATCCGCCATGCGTCGGCTGCTTGATACCGCCTATCTGTATTCCGGAGGGCTGGCCGCCCTTTCGATCCTTGCGATTTGCCTGCTGGTCAGCGCGCAAGTCTGCCTCAATATCTTGGCGCGGCTGGGCGGGCCTGACCTGTCTTTCACGATCCCGTCTTACGCGGATTTCTCGGGCTATCTGCTGGCCTCGGCCAGCTTTCTCGCGCTGGCGCATACCTTGCGCCATGGCACGCATATCCGCGTGAACCTCGTGATCTCGCGACTGCCCGAGCGCCCGCGCTGGGTGTTGGAATGTGCCACGCTGGCGGTTGCCACACTGACCAGTTTTTACGCGACGTGGTTCGCCGCCTTAATGACGATGGAAAGCTGGCAATATGGGGACAAATCCACTGGTATCGTCGCGATCCCGATCTGGATGCCGCAAAGCGTGATGGTGGCAGGGCTTGCGCTGCTCTGCGTGGCCTTTCTTGATACACTGATCGAAAGTCTGCGCGCGGGTCGCTCGGTCATTGTCGATCACACGGTGGAGTGAGCGCAATGTCAGATCCGGTTGTTTTCTCGATTTTGCTTGGCCTTTTGTTGCTGCTTCTCGCGGGCGGGCTTTGGGTGGCGCTGTCGCTTTTGGTGGTTGCGCTGGCGGGGCTGACTTTCTTTTCCAATGCGCCGACCGGGCTGGTGATGGCCACGACGCTTTGGGGCAACAGCCATAGCTGGCCGCTGGCCGCGCTGCCGTTATTCATTCTGATGGGCGAGATATTGCTGCGCTCGCGGCTCAGTCAGGACATGTTCAGCGGCCTTGCGCCGTGGCTGGGGCGTGCGCCGGGGCGGCTATTGCATGTCAACGTGCTGGGCTGTGCGATTTTTGCCGCCGTCTCGGGGTCTTCTGCGGCCACCGCTGCCACGATCGGGCGCATATCGGTGCCCGAGCTGACCAAGCGCGGCTATCCCGAAAGCCTGATTTTGGGCACGCTGGCGGGGTCGGCTACGCTGGGGTTTCTGATCCCGCCCTCGGTGATCTTGATCGTCTACGGTGTCGCGACCGAACAATCCATCGCGCGCCTCTTCATTGCGGGCATCTTGCCGGGGCTGATGCTGGTGGTGCTGTTTGGGGGCTATGTCGCGCTGCGGGCGTGGCTCAATCCGGGCATGATTCCGGTCGAAGAGGGCACCCCGAGCCTGCGCGACAAGCTGCGGGCCTCGCGCAATTTGCTGCCGGTCGTGGCGCTGATCGGCGGCGTGATTGGCACGATCTATACCGGGGTTGCCTCGCCCACGGATGCCGCGGCGATTGGGGTGGTGTTCTCGCTGATCCTTGCGGTGGCAAGTGGCACGTTTTCACGCCGTGATTTCATCGAGGCGCTGCTGTCAGCGACCCGCACCAGCGCGATGATCGCCTTTATCTTGATGGGCGCATCGGTGCTGTCGGTGTCGATGGGCTTCACCGGAATTCCGCGTAATCTGGCCGCTTGGATCGGCACCTTCGGCCTGTCGCCCTATGCGCTGCTGGCCGTGCTGACGGTGTTTTTCATCGTGTTGGGCTGTTTTCTTGATGGGATATCGGTGGTGGTGCTGACCACGTCGATCATTTTGCCGATGGTGCAGGCGGCCGGGATCGACCCGATGTGGTTTGGCATCTATTTGGTTCTTGTGGTTGAGATGAGCCAGATCACCCCGCCTGTCGGCTTTAACCTGTTCGTCATTCAAGGGCTGACAGGATTCAATATCATGAAAATTGCACGCGCAGCCTTTCCCTTCTTTGGGCTGTTGCTGCTGGGCGTGCTGCTGATCACGCTGTTCCCGCAAATCGTGACATTCCTGCCCGGCGCGATGGGAAAATAACGCTGTCGCGCGGCGGCCCTAGAGTGAGGATGCCGCGCGGCTCGCCTGATCGTAAAGGCCGGATAAAACGCGCATCGCGGCGGCGATTTCACGCAAGTCTGCCCCGTCGGGACCGCCTTTTTCGATCGGCTCCAGCAAGCACTCCTCACGCACCACGCGGTAGCGATCACACAGCGCTTGCCCGGTGTCGGACGTGCGATAAAATACCTCCTTGCCGCGCTTTTCCGAGGTCAGAAGTTCTAGCTTCACAAGCTTGCGCAGCGCATAAGTGACGGTATGCGTGTCCTCGATGTTAAGCAGAAAACAAATATCGCTCAGCCGTTTTTCGCGATTGCGATGATTGGCGTTGTGCAAGACCAAGATTTCAAGTGGCGACAGTTCGGCCATGCCCGCCGCGCCCATGCAACGCTGCATCCACCGCGCAAAACTGTTATACGCGATGATCAACCCGTATTCGTATTCCGAGGCCTCCCAAGTCGGGCCATCAGCAAGATGTCGAGACGAGACGATGCGGCGATTTCCTGCGGCCATGTCGGGGGAACTCCGATAATTTGTCTAGATTACACCAACAGATCATAGTCAATTCATTGATATCCTGTCCATCGCCAACCTGACTGGCCTTCGGCGCGGATGGGGGCTTTTCCTTTGGTGTGATTTGCTTTCTTCTGGCGCGGTTAAGATCATGATGGAGCGCCCCAGATGACTCGCTACCCCCGCGACTTGCGCGGCTATGGCCGCACCCCCCCCGATCCGCAATGGCCTGGCGGTGCGCGGGTGGCGATCTCGATGGTGCTGAACTTTGAGGAGGGCGGCGAGAATTGCGTGCTGCATGGCGATGCCGCATCCGAGGCGTTCCTGTCCGATATCGCGGGCGCTGCGCAATGGCCCGGCCAGCGCCATTGGAACATGGAATCGATCTATGACTACGGCGCGCGCGCCGGGTTCTGGCGGCTGCATCGGCTGTTCACCAGTCTCAACCTGCCGCTGACGATTTATGGCGTCGCCACAGCCCTCGCGCGCGCGCCCGAACAGGTTGCCGCGATGAAAGAGGCGGGCTGGGAGATCGCCAGTCACGGCCTGAAATGGGTCGAGCACAAGGACATGCCCGAGGACGAGGAACGCGCCCAGATTGCCGAGGCGATCCGCCTGCATACCGAGGTCGTTGGCACCCGTCCGCGCGGTTGGTACACGGGCCGTTGCAGCGTGAATACCGTGCGCCTGACGGCGCAAGAGGGCGGTTTCGACTGGATTTCCGACACTTACGACGATGATCTGCCTTA
>JAFGWK010000285.1 GCA_016937195.1 Paracoccaceae bacterium
CACCGAGGCACTGGACAAGGCGCTGGCAACGGTTGGCAAGAACCTTGATCGACAAGTTTCGCGCGAGAAAATCAGTCAAGCTGAGCGTGATGCGGCAATGGCGCTGATTAAGACCACGACGACTCTGAGCGATCTGGGTCCGAGCGATCTTGTGATCGAGGCGGCGACCGAACGCGAAACCGTCAAACAGGCGATTTTTGAAGATCTTCTGCCCCATCTGAAGCCAGAGACAATTCTGACATCCAATACCTCGTCGATCTCGATTACACGGCTGGCGTCGCGCACAGACCGGCCTGAAAAATTCATGGGTTTCCATTTTATGAATCCGGTTCCAGTGATGCAGCTTGTTGAGCTGATCCGGGGCATCGCAACGGATAAAGAAACCTACGAAACTCTGCTCGCCGTCGTTGAAAAACTTGGCAAAACGGCGGCCTCCGCCGAAGATTTTCCCGCCTTCATCGTTAATCGCATTTTGATGCCGATGATCAATGAGGCGGTCTATGTGTTGTATGAAGGGGTGGGAAATGTCCGCTCCATCGATGAATCCTTGAAGCTAGGCGCGAACCACCCAATGGGCCCGCTGGAACTGGCAGATTTCATCGGGCTTGATACCTGTCTGGCAATTATGAACGTGCTACATGACGGGCTGGCCGATACCAAGTACCGCCCCTGCCCCTTGCTCACGAAATATGTTGAGGCCGGTTGGCTCGGGCGCAAAACCGGGCGCGGATTTTACGACTATCGCGGCGACACGCCGGTGCCTACGCGCTGAGATTGGCCTCAAAATCTGGCGCTTCGTCTTCGTTTTCGGACCAAGAAGAATGCCCGGCCAAAAGAGGGGCGCTGCCCCCTCGCCCGTTCCGGGCTCACCCCCGGGATATTTATCAAGAGCGAAAGAGCCGATAGATCAACGCCCGGCACGCGCCTTCAGACAGGCAGCAGCCGGGCGTCTTCGCTCTTACGGCCATCGGCGTCCCCGCCTGTTCCGCGGCTATAGAATGCCCCATCACAGTTAAGAAACCGTTTCGCGCTTCGCTCTTAAGAAATATCCCGGGGGGCGCATCAGCGCGGGGGCAGCGCCCCCTCCGCCGAACGGATCATAGCTTCAGCGTTTCCTCGCGTAGATCGGCAAGGAACTGTCGAGGGTTTTTCAAAGCCTCCGCGATCTCTTCCGCCGTTTTCGCCGGGCCAATCACTGGGTGCTGCGGTTTGTAGAGCGCGCGTTTGATCTCGTAGAGCAATAGCCCTTGGCGCACCGTCGCGCTCAACTTGTTGGCGATTTGATAAGCGCGCGAGTTGGTGCCGGGGAAATGGATTGGCACGACCGAGGCGCCCGAGCGGGCCAGCATTTTGGCGGTAAATGGGTTCCATTCCTGCTCAACCACCGGTCCAAACAGCGTCTCAGAGTGCGCCACCTGCCCTGCGGGGAACAGCACAACAACGCCTCCCTGTTTTAGCTGCGCCATACACGCCGCGCGCATCTTTAGACTGTCTTCGCGGGCATTTTCCTCATGCGGGAAGGGCACCGGCAGCATGTATTGTTCGATTTCCGGGATGCCGGTCAATAACGAGCGTGTCAGGATCAGATAGTCGTCGCGCACCTGCCCGATCAGATAGGCAAGCACCATCCCGTCAACCAAACCATGGGGATGATTGGCGACGACCACGAGCGGCCCCTCCTTCGGAATATTAGCGATTTGTTCGGGCGGGGTGGTGACATCAACACCCATGATTTCAAGAGCTTGCGGCCAAAAATCGCGTCCCGTCGGGGCACCACGCTTTTCAAATTTGCGGATCAGATACAGCAAATGAGTCTTTGCCGTCAGCCATTCCAAAATACGGATGGCTCCGACTTTGAAAGGATTGGTAAACGTTCCCGCATAGGACAGCCTACGCTTGTCGTAGATCTTGGAGTGCGCTTGATCTGCCGTGATTTCGACCTGCTCATCCACCATATGGACCTCTCGGTTCCGAGCGGGTTACATGCCTTCGCCGAACTTGTCCTCGACCAGCGCTTGCAGCGCATTGGCGAGCTTATCGGCTTCGGCCCCGCGTGTCGTGACCTCAATACTGGTTCCGCGAGAGGCTGCCAACATCAAAAGCCCCATGATCGAGTCGCCCGAAACGCTTTGCCCGTCCTTATTCACCAGCGCCGAAGCATCATGCGCCTCAACCACCTCAACAAAACGGGCCGATGCGCGGGCATGCAGCCCCTTTTCATTCACGATCTCAAGACTTCGGGTCACGGACATTTGGCAGGCGCCTCACGGAATTTATAACTGTTTATATATTTTCGGCCTGCATCCAATGCGGCCTCTACCGCGGCATGCACGTTCAGACTGCGCGACTTCGCCAGTTTAATCAAAAGCGGCAGATTGGCGCCGTAGATGATTTCGCGCCCCTTCTGCTCGCATGCCATCAACGACAGGTTCGATGGCGACCCCCCAAACATATCCGTTACGACGACAACCCCCTCGCCCAAATCGACGGCATCGGCGGCAGCACGGATTTCGGCCTGTTTCCTGGCACGATCATGGTCATCTTCGATGGTGATCGCGCGGATGCCGTTTTGGGGCCCCACGACATGTTCGACTGCCGCAAGATACTCCCGCGCAAGCCCCCCATGTGCCACGATCACGATTCCGATCACGCGCGCTCTCCTGTCTTCGAATGAGCCCCTTCGGGCGCTTTGCGTTCCAGCTCTCTGTGACGTTTAGACACTTGCCACCCCGCTTGCGCAAGCGCTTTGGCAACGCTTTGTGTCATCGCAACAGACCGATGCTGCCCCCCCGTACAGCCGAACCCTACGGAGAGATACGACTTCCCCTCCGCGACATAAGCGGGAAGAAGAAACAAAAGCAAATCCATGACCTTAGAGTAAAACTCTTGGTAGCGCGGATCAGCTTCCACATAAGCAGCGACTGCCGAGTCGCGTCCATCAAGCGGGCGTAGCGCCGCCTCCCAATGCGGGTTCGCTAAAAAACGGCAGTCAAACATCAAATCCAGCCCGCGCGGCACACCGCGCTTGTAGCTGAAAGAATGCACCGACACGGCCAGCTTCTCAATCTTTCCGGTATCAAAAAACCGTCCCAACTCGGCGCGCAGATCATGCGGGCTCATCTCTGAGCTGTCGATCAAAACATCGGCGCGCACCTTGATCGGGGCAAGAATATCAATCTCTTGCGCGATCCCGAATTCCGGCGGCTCGTCAGGCGACAGAGGGTGGCGACGGCGGGTCTCGGAATAGCGACGCTCCAACACATCAGGGCGCGCGTCGAGATACAGCAACTCAAGGTTCAGATCGGGTTCACGCGTTAACACGTCAATCATCTCGATCAGCGCCGACACCGAAAAATCACGTCCCCGCACATCAACGCCCAGCGCAACCGGCGGCCCAACATGTCCCAAAAGAAGACGCGGGATCAGACCAAGAGGCAGGTTGATAATCGGCTCATAGCCCAGATCCTCAAGCGCGCCGATTGCCGTGGTGCGCCCAGCGCCAGACGGGCCGGTGACCAGCACGACGCGCTGACCGGCTTGCTGTGTCGCTGGATCTGATCGGGTCACGCCCATCGACCGCCTTTCAGCCACTGAAGAATTGCTACGTCAAGATGGCTATGTTGCACGCGCAGCACAAGAGGGAGTTCGACCCCAAGCACCCTGTCTTTTCGTTGTTCCGGAAGGCGTCGGGTCTCTAGCTCATCGAGGTTGACACACAAAACGATGCGCGCGCGTGCAAGCGGCTCGGCGTGCAACAGTCCCACCTCACGCGCCTCAATCCGGCCCAAGATCTGGGGCGGCGGGCGCGCGATTAACTGCCCGCCCTCTACACTCAGATCGACGCGATCATCTGCGACCAGTTGCGCACCATAGGCCATCAGGCGAAGGGCGAGCAATGATTTCCCCGCCCCGGACGCGCCTCGGATCAAAACGCCGCGTTCGGGGCCCAGCGCCACGGCGCTGGCATGAATGTTGGTGCTTGAGGACGGCTGCGCACCCACCACCCGATCAGACCGGAAGGCCCACGACGAAACGCGCCCCCAGCGGATCCGAGGTCAGATCAGCATCGGTCGGACGAATGTTTTCAGCCCAGATAACACCGCCATGCGCCTCGACGATTTGCTTGGAAATCGCCAGTCCCAGCCCGGAATGATCGCCAAACTGCCCCACCGGACGTTCCGAGTAAAACCGCTTGAACACCTTGGTCAGTGCTTCTTGCGGGATGCCGGGGCCGGTATCTTCGACGACGACCAGCACGCGATTGTCGCGTCGCCGCGCCCAGACACGTACCGCGTCGCCATCTTCGCAGAACGACGTCGCATTGGTGATAAGGTTGACGAACACCTGCGCCAAGCGGGCCTCAAGCCCAGAGATCTGAATCGGTTGCGTCGGTAGGTCGATAATGAAATCGACACCTTTCTTACGCGCCTCTTGGCCTAGATATTCCGCAAGATTGCTGACCATTTTCACCAGATCGAACTGCTCTTCTTCTTCTTTAACCAGCTCACTATCAAGTCGCGAGGCGTTTGAAATATCGCTCACCAAGCGATCAAGACGGCGCACATCATGTTCGATCACATCAAGCAGCTTCGTGCGCTGCTCTTCCTTCTTGACCATCCGCAACGAGGCCACGGCAGAGCGCAAACTTGCCAGAGGGTTCTTGATTTCATGGCTCACATCAGCGGCGAATTGTTCGTTTGCGTCGATCCGGTCATAAAGGGCGGCGACCATGCCACGCATCGCACCAGAGAGTCGCCCGATCTCATCAGGGCGCCCGGTCAGGTCGGGAATGCGCACGCGTGCCGGAGACATCTTGCGCGCATTCTTCTCACGCCCGATTTCCGCTGCGGCGGCAAGATCAGAGATTGGATTGGCAATTGTCGATGCCAGAACCAGGCTGAGCCCGATCGACACGATAATCGCGATCACGAACATCTGGATCACTTGCTCACGTTCGACGCTCACAAGCGAGTCGATTTGCCCCGCGATTGAGGTCAAGCCCACGACCCCGACCACACGATCCCCTTGCCGGATCGGGGTTGCGACGGCAAAAATCGTCGCGCCTGCCGCATTCTTCTGCGACAATATTTGCGTCCGACCACTCAAAGCTGCGGGCAAGATCTGACGCACCATCTCTAGAGCGGAATCTCCGGTGTCTTCGCCGGGCCGAGAGATCACGCGCGAAATGCCCGTCCATATCCGGCTTAAAAAATCCGTCAGAATTGTCGTGCGCCGGTCCATTTGCAGGCCGTCAACATGTTCGACAGGGGCCCGTTCGCCCGTGGTCGTCGTGCCGATCAACGCTTGGCCGGGATCAAACAGGTAAAGGTCAGCCCCGTCCGGCAGCTCGATTCCCGCGATGGTCGCGGCCGGATCAATCCCGTCACCTGCGGCCAAATTGACCGGCGCGCCCTTGGGAAGCTGCGCCTCGAATACATCGGCAGCCAACTGCGCCTCATTCACCAAGCCGCTTTCGCGCTGCATCACCAGCGTATCGCGGAACGGGTTGAGATACAGCACGCCAACGACCAGCACGATCATCGCGAGCAAGTTGAACGTGATGATCTTACGCGCCAGCGGTGAACGGTTCAGCGCAATAAAACCACGCCGCGCGCGCCCTTTGCGCAGGTCTTCGTCAACGGCACCTGCCGGACCGATCCAGTCCTCGCCCAGGATGACATCCCCGCCCGAAGACCGCGCCTTGGTGCTGCGTGACCGTGCCAAGCCTATTCTCCCCGCGATACTCATGCTGCTATCACATCACTCTTCATTATAGCGGTAGCCGATGCCATAGAGCGTCTCGATGGCCGAAAATTCATCGTCAGCGGTGCGCATTTTTTTGCGCAAGCGCTTGATATGGCTGTCGATAGTGCGATCATCGACATAGACCTGATCATCATAGGCCACGTCCATCAACTGATCGCGTGATTTCACAAAACCGGGCCGTTGCGCCAGCGCCTGAAGAAGCAGGAATTCGGTCACGGTCAGCGTGACATCCTTGCCTTTCCAAGTCACCGCATGACGCAGCGGATCCATCTCCAGCGCGCCGCGCACCAAGACCTTGGTCTCTTCGGTCGTCGCGACCTCGCCGGTGCTAATCGCATCCTGACGGCGCAACAATGCGCGGATCCGTTCGACCAGAAGGCGCTGCGAGAACGGCTTCTTGACGTAATCATCTGCCCCCATGCGTAGACCGAGCACCTCGTCGATCTCATCGTCTTTGGAGGTCAGGAAAATTACCGGCATTGCCGTTTTCTGTCGCAGCTTTTGCAGCAACTCCATCCCATCCATACGCGGCATCTTGATGTCCAACACAGCCATATCTGGCAAGCGTTTGCTGAATGCGTCGAATGCAGCCTGACCGTCATTATAAGTCTCGACGTCATAGCCCTCTGCCTCCAGCGTCATCGACACCGAAGTCAAAATATTGCGGTCATCGTCGACCAGAGCGATCCTTGACATGCCCGTATCCCTCATTGCTACTCTTTTGTTATTGGCCACATCATCTGCATTTGACGGACGCAAATCAACCAAGATGTGCGAATCACACTCGTTTCCCGAATCATCTGAGTCGAAAAATCCGAAGGTTTGACTAATTTGCCTCACCTTTGCGCAAGTTTTTGCGATGGTGGCGCTAAACCCAAAGATGGTTGCGCTAACTGCGGCAATGCTTCCTGTTCCAACTTGAAATAGTCATGCTATAGGCGAGCCATCCGGGTAACATTGTTGCTTGGATCGGCAATCTTCGACTACGGGCTGCCGAGAGGAACCCAATGAACGCCGCGCGACGGCATCGGGAGCGAAAAATGGACATCGGACGTGTAAACCCTGCGAACCGCCTTGAAGACCAAGGAATCGAAGGTCTGAGAAATGTCTATTACAACCTGCTGGAACCAGCCCTGATCGAAGAAGCGATCAAGCGCGGCGAGGGCACGTTGGGCAAAGGCGGCGCATTTTACTGCACCACCGGCGTCCATTCGGGGCGCTCGCCCAAGGACAAATTCGTTGTGCGCACCCCGAACGTGGAAGACACGATCTGGTGGGAGAACAACCAGCCGATGGAGGCAGAGGCCTTTGATCGCCTCCACGCCGACATGTTGGCCCACCTGAAAGGCCGCGACATGTTCGTCGAGGATCTATATGGCGGCGCCGACCCTGAGTATCGCCTTGATGTGCGTCTTGTTGCCGAATTGGCTTGGCACGGTCTGTTCATGCGCACCATGCTGCGCCGCCCCGAGCGCGCCGAGCTGGACAGCTTCAGCCCCGAGTGGACGATCATCAACTGCCCCAGCTTCAAGGCCGATCCGGCGCGCCATGGCTGCCGCTCTGAAACGGTGGTTGCGCTGAACTTTGACAAGAAAGTCATCTTGATCGGCAACACGGCCTATGCGGGCGAGAACAAAAAGGGCGTCTTCACGCTGCTCAACTACATTCTGCCCGGCAAGGGCGTGATGGCGATGCATTGTTCGGCCAACCATGCGATTGGCGACCCCGATGATGCGGCTGTGTTCTTTGGCCTCTCGGGCACTGGCAAGACCACGCTTTCGGCTGATCCCTCACGCATCCTGATTGGCGATGACGAACATGGCTGGTCGGAAAAAGGCATCTTCAACTTTGAAGGTGGCTGCTATGCTAAAACGATCAATCTGAGCAAAGAGGCCGAGCCCGAAATCTACGCGACCTGCTCTATGTTTGGCACGGTCGTTGAGAATATGGTGTTTGATCCGGAAACGCTGGAGCTGGACTTCGAGGATAACTCGCTGACCGACAATATGCGTTGCGCTTATCCGCTGCATTACATCTCGAACGCATCGCCAACGTCCTTGGGTGGCCAACCGAAAAACATCATCATGCTGACCTGTGATGCGTTTGGTGTGCTGCCCCCGATCGCGCGGCTGACCCCGGCGCAGGCGATGTATCACTTCCTGTCGGGCTTCACCTCGAAAACGCCGGGCACCGAGGTCGGCGTGACCGAGCCGATTCCGACCTTCTCGACCTGCTTTGGGGCGCCCTTCATGCCGCGCCGCCCCGAGGTTTACGGCAAGCTGCTGCAAGAGAAGATCCACGACACAGATGCCTCGTGCTGGCTGGTCAATACCGGATGGACCGGCGGTGCCTTCGGCACTGGCTCGCGGATGCCGATCCGGGCCACTCGCGCCCTGTTGACGGCGGCACTGGACGGGTCGCTACATGATGTCGAGTTCCGCAAGGACCCGAACTTCGGCTTCGAAGTGCCCGTCTCGGTGCATGGCGTTTCCGACGTGCTGCTTGATCCGCGCCGCACTTGGAGCGAGGGCGCGGCCTATGACGCACAAGCCGCCAAGCTGGTGCAGATGTTCGCCGATAACTTCGCGCAATATGTGCCCTTTATCGACGACGACGTGAAAGCCGCCGCAATCGGGTAAACCTGATCGGCGCACAAAAAGAAAAGGCCAGGCACTGCGCCCCGGCCTTTTTTCATATCAGGTAAGGCGAACGCGATTAATCGACTTTGACGCCAATGCGCTTAGCCTGAAAAATCTTGATTTCAGTGCCGAGCTTTACAGCCGTAGCCAGAACCTGACGCCCTTCGATCTCGCCGCCGCAACGCTCGCTCTCAAACGCGCCAACGCCACCGTCAGAATAAATCACCAGCTTGGAATCGGGCAAAAAGCTCTCGATTGCTTCAAAGCTGGGCGCTGGGGCGCTGCAATCGCCGCCGATATAGCTGGCGAGAACCTTACTTTCCCCGAGTTTCATTTTTTCGAGAGTGCCAGCCGTTGCAATGCTGGGCGTTACAAACAATGACAGGGCACAGACACCCCAAGAGATGGCGCGTTTCATGATCTCTCCTAAAATATCACAACTCCCTGTGGCGGCATGTGCAGCGCTCACAAGAATTTGTCCAGTTCATGCTGCTATGCAGAAAAAGCATATCTCCGAGACATAAATCGGTTGTAGGGGCGCGCGCCCGGACGATCGTTATGTTCAACGCACACTTCCCTAATGCCTTGATCCGCCTACATTGAACCCACAATGGAGCGAGACCTGATTCATCTGGTCGTTTGGGCCTTACTTGCGTGCGCGATCACCTTGATCGCGCTCACACTGCTTGTTGCCCGGCTCTCGCATCGCCGTCCGCGTGGCCCTTTTGCCTCAGCACAAACCCAGATCGCGCCCGACAGCGGCGCAATTGCGCGCGCTTTGCGTTCGCGTCTGGCCAACGCCCCCAAGGACAAGTCGGCGGTGCAACTTCTGTCTGCCCCGGTAGATGCACTGGCCGCGCGGTTAGAGTTGATCGCTGCTGCCGAGGTCTCGCTCGATCTGCAATATTATCTTTGGCAGAACGACATCGCGGGTGCGCTGATGCTGCGCGCGGTGCGCAAGGCGGCGGCGCGCGGCGTGCGGGTGCGGCTGCTGATCGACGATAATGGCACCGCCGGTATGGACCGCGTTCTGGCCGCGCTCGATCAGATGCCGGGCATCGAGGTGCGGCTGTTCAACCCCTTCCCAATTCGGCGCGCCCGGGTGCTCGGATACTTGTCCGATTTTCGTCGCCTCAATCGACGGATGCACAATAAGGCCATGGTCGTTGATGGGCGTGTCGCGATTCTGGGTGGGCGCAATATCGGCGATGATTACTTCGATCCAAAGTCGGCAACGGGCCTGTATATGGACATGGATGTGGCTGTCGCAGGCCCCATCGTCCCGCCGGTCTGTCAGCAATTCGATGTGTATTGGAACGCACGGCCAGCGATTCCAGCCCGGCTGATGCTTGGCGACTGTCCCAAAGCGGAAGCGGAGGCGCTTTTGAAAGACGAGGAATTGCGCCTTTCCGCGCCCGAGGCCAGCACCTATCGCGACACCTTGCAAGCCCACGAGCGCATGCACGCAATCCTTGGGCCCGATGCAAAGGCAATCCTTGCCGAAGCACAGCTGATCTACGATCCCCCTGCCAAGATTCGCGGCATGATGCGCGGGCGCAAACTGCTGTGGCAATATCTGATCCGCGCGCTCGGTCAGCCTGCGCAAGAATTGCTACTGATTACGCCTTACCTTGTGCCGACACGGACCGGCGTGCGGTTCTTGCGCCGGATTGCGCGTACGGGCGTGTCGATCAAGGTGCTCACGAATTCCTACGCTGCCACGGATGTGCCAATCGTGCATTCAGGCTATGCCCATCGCCGCCGCGCGATGTTGCGCGCGGGCCTTGAGATTTACGAATACGCGCCCGATGCCGAAGCCGAGCACGCGCGCGGGATGCGTCCGGGGCAATTCATGGGCAGCGCGATCAAGGGTACTTCCCCGTTCTCGCGCAACAAGCTGCATGCCAAGGTTTTCGCGGTGGATCGCGCGCGGGTGTTTATCGGTTCGTTCAACCTTGATCCGCGCTCTATGCGGCTGAATACCGAATTGGGCGTGGTGATTGCTGCACCCGAAATTGCCTCACGGATTTCCGACAGTTTCGCGCAGTTCATCCCCGAACGGGCGTGGCGGGTACGGCTAGGCCGGGCGCAACAGCTTCGCTGGTCACGTCCCGGCCAGCCCGAGTTAAAACGCGAACCCGGCGTGCCATGGACGCATCGCGTGTTTCTGGCGATTGCACAGCGTTTGCCGATTGAATGGATGCTCTAGCGATCAGGGTTTGCGGGTGCGTTTAACCTTGCGGGCAATGGCGCGCTTTTTTGATGCCCCGCGCGCCACTTTACGCGGTGGTCGAGTGCCCGGTCGGCGGCCTTTACGCTTGCCCGAGGGCATATCCTGCCCCTCGACCTCCAGCAGCTCCAGCATCAGCCCGCCGGTGATCGGCACGGCCTCGGCCAAGCGCACGGTGACACGCAATCCAGGCTTGATCGTCAGCCCGGTTTCCGCGCCCACCAATTCCTGAGCGTCACGGTCGTAATGAAAGAACTCGCGCCCGATTTCTCGGATCGGAATCAGCCCGTCAGCGCCCGTTTCATCAAGTCGCACGAAGGCCCCGAATTTCTGCACACCCGCGATCCGACCGGTGAATTCACTCCCCACACGCTCGCTGAGATACGCGGCGAGATAGCGATCCGTGGTGTCGCGCTCGGCCGCCATCGAGCGACGCTCGGTATCTGAGATCAGCTTGGCGGTTTCTTCAAGGTGGTCGATATCCCATGCGCTTAGACCGTCCTTGCCCCAGCCATGCCCGGAAATCAGCGCGCGGTGCACGATCAGGTCGGAATAGCGCCGGATCGGCGAGGTGAAATGGGCATAAGAGCGCAGCGCAAGCCCGAAATGCCCGTAATTCTGCGGGTGATAATAGGCCTGCGTCATCGAGCGCAGCGTGGTCATGTTGAGCAACTCGTCGAACTCGCTGCCCTCGGACTGGCTGAGGAGATTGTTGAGATGCGCGGTCTTGAGCACCTGCCCCTTGGCCAATGTGAATCCCGACGCCTGCGCCACTTCACGCAGCGCCTCGATTTTTTCAAGACTGGGTTCTTCGTGAACACGATACAGCAACGGACGCTTGAGCCGTTCAAGTTCCTCGGCAGCCGCGACATTGGCCAGCACCATGAATTCCTCGATCAGCTTATGCGCATCAAGGCGCTCTTTGAACTGGATTGAGGCAACCTTGCCATCCTCGCCGATCACGATCTGACGCTCGGGCAGCTCCAGTTCCAGCGGCTGACGTTGCGCGCGCGCATGCAGCAGGGATTGGTAGCAAGCATAGATCGGCGCAATCACGTCCTCGACCAGATCCTCGGTCTTTTCGTCGGGTGTGCCGTCTTGCGCGGCCTGCACCTGCGCATATTCCAGCGAGGCCACAGAGCGGATCATACCGCGCGTAAAGCGGTGGCTGATCTTGCGCCCGAAGGAGTCGATCTTCATCCGCACGGCCAGAACCGCGCGATCCACGTTTTCATGCAGCGAACACAGATCACCCGACAGGCTATCAGGCAGCATCGGCACCACGCGGTCGGGGAAATAGCTGGAATTGCCACGCTTGCGCGCCTCGCGATCCAGTTCCGATCCTGGCGTGACGTAATGGGCCACATCGGCAATCGCGACCCATAGCACATGCCCGCCCGGATTCTTGGGATCGTCATCGGGAATCACCAGACAGGCATCGTCACGGTCGCGCGCATCCGCCGGATCAATGGTGATAAAGGGCAGCTCGGTCAGATCTTCGCGCCCGTCCAGCGTGGCGGGTTTGGCCGCATCGGCCTCGGCCACGACAGCATCGGGGAAATCATCGGGGATGCCGTGCTGGTGAATCGCAATCAACGAGACCGCACGGGGCGCGCCCGGATCGCCCAGCACCTCAATCACGCGCGCCTTAGGCAGTCCCATGCGTCCACGCGGGCCGGTTTGTTCAGCCTCGACCAGCTCGCCATCCTTGGCATCCAGTGTCGCCGAGGCAGGCACCTGCCATTCATTCGCCAGCCCCTTGTCGATGGGCATGATCCGCCCGCCCTCGGTGGATTTGCGAAACACTCCGAGAATACGATGGGCCGCCTCGCCGATCTTGCGGATCAGGCGCGCTTGATAGCCATAGCTTTCGCCCTCCACTGGGGTCAGACGGCCCAGAATGCGGTCGCCTTGCGCCAACGCGGGTTCTCCGGGCTTAGGCACAAACAACACCACGGGGGCAGGCCCCTCGCCCGACCATTCGGCAGGCTCGGCCCATTGATCGCCCGAGGCATCCTCGCGCAGCATCCGCAAAACGGTGACCGGCGGCAGGCTGTCCGGGTCACGGAATTTGCGGCTACGCTTTTCGATCAGCCCCTCGGCCTGCATTTCGCGCAAGATCCGCTTGAGTTCGATCTTGGCCTGACCTGACACACCAAAGGCGCGCGCGATATCACGCTTGCCGCTCTGACCGGGGTTATCATTTAGCCAATCGAGAATTTCTTGGCGCGAAGGGATGGGGGTGGGTTTGCTCATGACTCTGCCTAGCATGGGGCATTCGGGGCGTCACGCGGGGAAAACGTGAACCGAGACCTTAGGGCATAGTGATTTTCAGCCAGAGCAAGACAGTTGCTGTACGCGCCCTGCTCATCGCGCCTGCCCGCAAAGATCGGCCTCACCTTGTTCGACGCGTGTGGTCATGCACCAAGCCTCAGCCAACCGATGGCAATCGCCATCGTGAAGCAGGTTTCTTGCGATCTGACGCACTCAGTCGGCGCATCTCGCGGGCGCGGGGCGCAATGCCTTGGAAAAGCTGGCGGGGCTTAGGCCCCGCCCCGCTTCAGGAACCCCGGATCAGTAGCTATATTCAGCGTAAATCCGGCTGAGATCACCGTTCCATTCGCCGTGATATTTTTCCAACAGCTCATCGGCTGGCACACGACCGGTTTCCACCGATTCCTCAAGCGCGTTGAGGAAATGGGTTTCATCCACAATCATGCCGCCCGCTCCGGGGCGAGCCCGCGCGGCCAAGCCCGATTTCGCGATTGCCACGGTTTCGCGCGCCAGATCGTGCAGCTTAACGCCGCCAAATTCCCCTTGCAGCGCATCCACCGCCGCTGCGTGGCGCAGACCCTCGCGGGTTTCGTGATTCCAGCATTTCACCAAGTCCCAAGCCGCATCGAGCGCGCTTTGATCGTATAGCAGCCCAACCCAGAACGCGGGCAGCGCACACAGGCGCCGCCACGGGCCGCCGTCCGCGCCGCGCATCTCGATGTATTTCTTGGTGCGCGCCTCGGGAAAGACGGTGGTCAGGTGATCTGCCCAGTCGCTCAGCGTGGGTTTTTCCCCCGGCAGCGCAGGCAATTCGCCTTTCAGGAAATCGCGGAAGGATTGCCCTAAAGCGTTGATATATTTTCCATCGCGATAGACGAAGTACATCGGCACATCGAGAACATATTCGACATAGGCGTCATATCCCGCGCTCTCGTCAAACATGAAGGGCAGCATGCCGGTGCGCGCATCATCCAGGTTTTGCCAGATATGGCTGCGCCAGGATTTCATGCCGTTGGGCTTGCCATCAAGGAAGGGCGAGTTGGCAAACAGGGCCGTCGCGACAGGCTGCAACGCCAGCGCCACGCGCATCTTTTTCACCATATCGGCCTCGGACTCAAAGTCGAGATTCACCTGAACCGTGCAGGTGCGATACATCATCTGTTTGCCCAGCGTGCCGACGTCATCCATGTAATCCGTCATCAGCCGATAGCGCCCCTTGGGCATCATCGGCATCTGCTCTTGGCTCCAGATCGGTGCCGCGCCCAGCCCGATAAAGCGCGCGCCAATCGTGTCGGCCACGCTTTGCACTTCACGAAGATGCTCGTTCACCTCGTCACAGGTCTGGTGGATCGTCTCAAGCGGACCACCCGAAAGCTCCAACTGGCCACCCGGCTCAAGGCTGACATTTGCGCCATCGCGCTCTAGCCCGATGATGTTACCCTGCTCAAGCACAGGCGCCCAACCAAAGCGGTCGCGCAACCCTTCGAGCATCGTCTTGATCGAGCACTCACCCTCATAGGGCAAAGGCAATTGGCGCTTGCCACAATAGCCGAATTTCTCGTGCTCGGTACCGATGCGCCAAGCGTCGCGCGGCTTCTCGCCCGAGGCCAGATACTCGGCCAGCTGCTCGTATCTTTCGATCGGGCCGCCGCCCTCTTGCGGAATGGACATGAAAGCCTCGCGCTTAATTTCAGGAGGGAACAGGTGGCGCGCGCAAGCCCTCAAGTCAAGCGCGAAACCTATTTCCGTGTCCACAGGCTCTGTGCGGTGAGGGGCCGATCCAACGCCGAAGACAGCGCGCCCATGTCGATACCGGGCAGGCTGGCAAAAGCGTCGTAAAGCGTCTCGGCCCCGGCGGCCTCAAGCGGGATCAGCAGCGCTTCACCCCCTATCGTGCGCAGTCGCCAATATTGACGCCCAGACAGATGCAGCAAGCGGATCTCGGCCAATTCGCGCAGCGCCAATTCGCCGCCCATGCCTTGGGGCGCGCTGCTATCAGGACCACCAATCGCGCGGGCACGAGAGGCCGCGAAATAAGAAACCCGCCCCTCGACCACCTCGACCAGCCCCGGTGCGCCCACCGCGCGCGCAAATCGCAGGCGGCGCAGAGCGATCAGCGCGAAAGCCACGCCGATAGTACAGGCCGCGGCCCCAAGCGGGATCAACAACCAGCCACCCAGCCAGATCAGCCAGCCGCCAAAGACGACCACGCAAACAGCGGCGATAACCTCGCGCCAGTGATGCAGGGCTCGCGCCACTTCGGGACGGATCACTGCCAATCCCCAATGCCGATTTGCCAAAGAGTAATCGCCGCGCAAACCGCCGTATCTGCGCGTAAAATTCGCGGCCCCAAGCTGATCGGGGTGACGAAAGGCAAATCGCGCAGAATGGAGCGCTCGGACGGGGAAAAACCGCCTTCTGGCCCGATTAAGATCGCCCAGGGGCCGGGCGGCAGACTGGCAAGCGTTTCCGCCGGGCCCACCAGCGCCTCGTCAGCCCACAGGATGCGGCGCGAGGTGTCCCAGCCGCTCAACAGTTTGGCGAGCGGTTGCAAATCCTCGACGGGGGGCACGAAGGTGCCAAGGCATTGTTCGGCAGCCTCGCGGGCATGAGCCTGCAAGCGATCTTGTCGAACACGCGCGGAATTGGTGAACTCACTTTGCATCGGCAAAATGCGCGCACAGCCCAGTTCGGTGGCCTTCTCGACGATAAAATCGGTGCGCTCTTTCTTGATCGGCGCGAAGATCAACCACAGGTCGGGCGGGTCAAGCTGCGGCGCGGCCTGAACAATACAGACAAGGATACCGCGCTTTTTATGCGCCTCGACCACCTCTGCCGTCCATTCTCCATCACGCCCGTTAAACAGCGCAACGCGCGCGCCAACCGCTAGCCGCATCACCGCAAAAAGGTAATGCGCCTGATCGGGGTCAAGCGGCACGGCTTGCCCCGCGCCCAGCGGGTGCTCTATTGAGAGTCTGATCTTGGCACGTTCCATAGGGCGGAGTTTATGAGCGGAAAAACCGAAACGCCAGAGGCGGCACACCCTGACAGCACCGGCACGGTTGCGGATGCCTACCGGGGCAATTGGGTGGACCGGATTGCGCCAGCGTGGTCGCGCCCCTTCCTGCGACTAAGTCGCGCAGATCGCCCGATTGGAACGTGGTTGCTGCTGCTGCCCTGCTGGTGGGGAATTGCGCTGGCCGCCGCGCATACCGGCGGGTTTGTCTGGCGCGATCTGTGGCTGGCTTTGGGCTGCGCGATTGGCGCATTTCTGATGCGTGGGGCGGGTTGCACGTGGAACGACATCACCGACCGCAAGATTGATGCGGGCGTGGCGCGCACCCGGTCGCGCCCGATTCCTTCGGGGCAGGTCAGCGTCAAGGCGGCACTGGTCTGGCTGGCGCTTCAGGCGCTAGTTTCCTTTGCGATATTGTTGACCTTCAATGCGCCCGCAATCTTGCTGGGGATCGTCTCGCTTGCGCCGGTTGCGATTTATCCGTTTGCCAAGCGCTTCACATGGTGGCCGCAGGTTTTCCTCGGGATTGCGTTCAACTGGGGCGCGCTGCTGGCGTGGGTGGCGCATACCGGATCGCTATCTTGGCCGCCGGTGCTGCTGTATCTTTCGGGGCTGGTCTGGACGCTGTTTTACGACACGATCTACGCCCATCAGGACAAAGAGGACGATGCGCTGATCGGCGTGAAATCCACCGCGCGGCTGTTTGGTGATGACAGCGCGAAATGGCTTGGCGGGTTTCTGATCGCCTCCGTCTCACTTATGAGTATCGCGGTGCTAATGGCGCTGTTGCCAGAGGCCGGGCCGATCCGCCTTGCGCTGTCGCTTTGCGCACCTTGGGCGATGGGGTGGCATATGCTGTGGCAGATGCGCAATCTTGATATCGACAACCCCGATATTTGCCTTGATCTGTTTCGCGCCAATCGCAACACGGGACTGCTGGGCGCGCTGTTTCTTGCCATTGGCGCAATCGTGTAGAGCCCTTATGATTGATCCCCGGCCCCCCGCGCCGTAAAGGATGTGCGACCGAGACTGGCGGGGAGGAGATTTGACAGATGCGCTCGCGCAGCACGCTCATGACCATTGCGGCTTTTGTTATTGCCCTGATCTTGTCGATGGTAATCGCGGGGGGCTCTGCCACCGTGATCGAAAAACGCACCAAATCCGAGGTGCGCCTTGCGATGGAAACCAACGACCACGGCTGGATGCAGGTCCAGACCGACGGGTTGCAAGTCATCCTGAACGGCACCGCCCCCACCGAGGCAGAGCGATTCCGCGCCGTCGCTCTGGCGGATAAATACGTCGATAGCTCGCGTGTGGTGGACAATACTGATGTTGAAAGCACCGCAGCGCTCAGCCCGCCGCCGTTTTCCATGCAGATGCTGCGCAATGAAAACGGGATTTCGCTGATCGGGTTGGTGCCAACCTCGGTCGATCGTAAGGCAATTGTTGAAAACCTTAAAAAGGTCGCGGGCGATGAGGGTGTGACTGACTTGCTCGAATCCGCCGATTATCCGGTCCCTGCGGGTTGGGATGCGGCAATGAAATTCGGGCTTAGCACGCTGGAGACGCTGCCGCGTTCCAAGGTGTCGGTACAGGCGGGCAAGGTTTCTGTGGAGGCCATCACCGACAGCGCGACCGAACAAGGTCGGGTCGAGACCTCGCTAGCGCGTCGCCGCCCCGCAGATCTCAAGCTTGATTACGATATTTCCGCGCCGCGCCCGGTGATCACCCCGTTTACCCTGCGCTTTTTGATCGACGCGGACGGCCCGCATTTCGATGCCTGTTCCGCCGATACCGACAAAGCGCGCGATCAAATTCTGGCAGCGGCGCGCGCGGCTGGCGCAAAAGGCACGCTAAGCTGCACCGTCGGGATGGGCGTGCCTTCAACCGACTGGGCCAAGGCCGCGAGCATGGCGATCAAATCGCTGGGGCAACTCGGCGCAGGGAGCGTCACCTTCTCGGATGCCGATATCGTCTTGGACGCGAAACCCACGGTCGATCAGAAAACCTTTGACGACGTGGTGGGCGAGTTAGAATCCAATTTGCCAGCAGTATTTTCGCTGAAAGCGACGCTGGAACCCAGCGCCACGGCAAAGGCCGCAGAAGCGCAATTCAGTGCGATCCGCGATGATAAGGGCAGCGTGACCCTCAAGGGGCGCGTTCTGGATGCGCGCCAACGCGAGGCACTCGAAAGCTATGCGCGCGCGCAATTCGGCCACGATCAGGTTCACGGCGCTACGCGGGTTGATGCGGCCTTGCCCGCAGGCTGGCCGGTGCGGACACTGACCGGGTTGGAGGCGCTAACCATGCTGCATGACGGCACGCTGCTAGTGACCGCCAAAGAGATCCGCGTGAAAGGCACCACTGGCGATGCGCAGGCCTCTGACAAGATCGCGCGTTTGTTGACGGGGCAACTCGGCGAAGATGTGCAAATGGACTTACAGGTGAAATATGACAAGCGACTGGATGCCTCACTTGCGTTGCCAGATGGCAAGGAATGTGTCAGCCGCCTGAATGGATCGCTATCCAAGGCCAAAATCAACTTTGATCCGGGCTCGGCTCAGGTGTCAGAAGATAGCGTCAAAGCACTGGATGCGCTGGCGGCGGCGATGAAAAACTGCACCGATTTCCGTATGGAAGTGGATGGCTACACCGACAATCAGGGCCGCGCCGAGATGAATTTGCAGCTCTCGCAAGAGCGCGCCCAAGCGGTTCTACACGGGCTACTCGATCGAGGCGTTCTGACTAGAAATCTGGTCGCGAAAGGCTATGGCGAGGAGCAACCCATCGCCACCAACGATACCGAAGCCGGGCGCGAACAAAACCGCCGGATCGAATTTGTGCTGCTGGACGAAAAGCCTGTCGACAACGGTCTGGATGACAGCGCCCAAGGCAGCGACACAGCCGAACCGCAATGGAACGGGTCGATCACGGATGATGGGGCCGCCGCTCCGGGCGATGATGGCGCCCCCGCTGCGCAAGATGCAGAGCCCGACGCTGCCAGTTCGGACGCAATCCCGGTTGAGACGCCGGAAACAGATACACCACGCCCCCGCAGCCGCCCCGCGGATCTCGATAAGAAGGGTTAAGAGGACAGGGATATGAACAGAACCGAATTTGTTATTGCCACCGCTATCATCCTCTTTGTTGCCTTCGCGCTTGGCTGGTTTGCCTCGTGGTTGATCCATCGCCTGACCCGCGTCAGCCGCGCCGATATGGGCGAGCTGGAACAGATGGCCCAAGCCCTGCATGAGGCCGAAGAAAACCGTGACCAAACGCTTGCCTATTATGAACATCGCGAGGCGGAGTTGAGCACGCAGCTCAACCAATCAGAGGCAGAGCTACGCGCCGCAATGGAGGGTCTGCGCGATGCTCGCCATGAGGCCGAAGAGCTGCGCGCCTATATCGAGCGCATGCAACAAGCCTAAGACGGGCAGCGCCCGCCAAGGCGCCTCAATCTCACCCATGCAAAAGGCCGCCCCCGAAGGAGCGGCCTTTCCTATATCAGCGCTGGAGCGCCTTATTTCTTGTCGTCATCCTCATCATCTTCATCATCCTCGGGCAGGTTGAAGAAGCTGTCGGCATTCGAGAAGTCTTTGTTGTCGTCTTCGTTCTCATCCTTGAGGTCGGACGAGGTGAAGTTCTCAAGCCCTGCAATCGCGGTCGGCAGACGCGGCTCGTCGGGCATGCCCAAGGATTGCTCGGTCGAGACCAGTTTGCGACGCTCGTCATCGCTCATCACCCCGTCAGCCGAAGCCTTCTTGGCCGCCTTTTGGACTTCGCCGTCCAATTCGGTCTGGCGGCACAGGCCCAGCGCAACCGGATCAATCGGCGTCATGCTTTGGATATTCCAATGCGTACGCTCACGGATCGACTGGATCGTCGGCTTGGTGGTGCCCACGAGACGCGCGATCTGCGCATCCGCAAGCTCGGGGTGGAATTTCACCAGCCACAAAATTGCGTTCGGGCGGTCCTGACGCTTGGACAGCGGCGTGTAGCGCGGGCCACGGCGTTTGTCCTCGCCCACGGCGGCGGCGTTGAATTTCAGCTTCAGCTTATAAAGCGGATCGGCCTCGGCCTTGTCGATTTCGGCTTGATCAAGCTGGTTCGCGCCAACGGGGTCTTGCCCTTTCACACCAACAGCAACATCGCCATCAGCGATGCCTTGCACCTCAAGCTCGTGCATGCCGCAGAAATCAGCGACCTGTTTGAAGGTGAGCGTTGTATTGTCCACCAGCCACACGGCGGTGGCCTTTGCCATGAGGGGCTTGTTCGTCATCGCGGCCATCCTTTACATATCTCTCCCGGGCCGAGAAACCGGCTGCGGCGAAGGACGTTCCCTGCCGCGGTCCATTTCTGGAAGGGGAATTGAGGCCCATATAGTCGTTTGCGCGCCCGGAGAAAAGAGAAAATGAAAGCCCTTGTTCTAGCTGTTACCGTGATCCTAAGCGCGACGCTCGCCCATGCCGATGGTGAGAAGGCGGGAAATTTCGACTATTATGTGTTGTCGCTCAGTTGGTCGCCCACATGGTGCGCCACAACCGGGGATGCGCGGCACTCGCCTCAATGTGACGCGCGCAACGATTTCTCGTTCGTTTTACACGGGCTTTGGCCGCAAAATGAGCAAGGCTGGCCCAGCTACTGCCACACCGCAGCGCGCGACCCGTCCAAGACGCAAACGGCAGCTATGGAGGACATCATGGGCGCGCCGGGCACGGCTTGGTATCAGTGGAAAAAGCACGGGCGCTGCGCGGGATTGTCCGCCAGCCAGTATTTCGAAACCGCGCGCAAAGCCTATGACAGCGTGGTGATTCCCCCAGTTTTCGCTCATCTCAATCGCGACGTGAAGCTGCCTGCCAAGGTGGTGGAGCAAGCCTTTCTGGAATCCAATCCCGATCTGAAAGCCGATGAGGTCACGATCACCTGCAAGCTGGGCCGCATCCAAGAGGTGCGCGTTTGCCTGAGCAAAGATCTAAGCCCGCGCCGCTGTGGTGCGGACACGATCCGCGACTGCACGCTGAGCGGCGCGCTGATGGAAAAGGTGCGCTAGGCGGAGATCCAATCCTCGGCCTGCTGACGCTCGGCCAGCGAAAACAGCCGCAACTCGCCGGGAATCATCGGCGCAAAGGCGCGCATTCCGAGCTTGATCCATTCCACATCACTCACCAGTGCAATTTTGCTGAAATCGCCCAGATGGGTCAGCCCGACTTTGGTGTCATCCCAAGCCGCGCCCAGCGTGAACCTGTCGAAACTTTCGCCGATGATGTACAGTAGCTTGATCTTGCCCAGCGCCGAAAGCTTGTCTTCGATCGCCGGGATCAGCACCGTTTCATAGGCCTGCGCATCGACCTTGCCACACGCCTCAACAGCCAGAACGGTGTCGGGAAATCCGTCAAGAATCTTGAATCCATCGCTCATCATTCACCTCCTTTGGCGGGGTCAGCCGCCAGCTACTTCCAACACGATTTTGCCGATATGCTGGCTTGATTCCATGCGCGCATGCGCCGTCGCGGCCTGCGCCAGCGGATAGGCGCTGTCATGGATCACCCGCAACTTGCCCGCACTGATCATCGGCCAGACATGCTCGCGCAGTTGCGCCGCAATCGCTGCCTTCGCAGCATCCGATTGCGGGCGCAGGGTCGATCCGGTGATCGTGAGGCGTCGCATCATGACTTGCGCAAAGTTGATCTCGGCCTTGGGCCCTTCGAGGAAGGCGATCATCACTATCCGCCCTTCATCCGCCATCGCCTTGATATTGCGCGCGATGTAGCTGCCGCCAACCATGTCGAGGATCAGATCGGCACCCCCCTCGGCGCGCAGTACATCAACGAAATCGCCGGTCTTGTAGTTGATCGCCGTCGCGCCGAGTTCCTCGCAGGCAGCGCATTTCTCGGGGCTTCCCGCAGTCGTGAACACCCGCGCGCCCAACGCCTTGGCGATCTGGATCGCAGTCGTACCGATGCCGCTGGAACCGCCATGCACCAAGAACCGTTCCCCCGCCTTCAGCCCGCCGCGCATCACCACGTTCGACCAAACCGTAAAGCAGGTCTCGGGCAGGCAAGCCGCCGATTTCAGATCAAGACCAACAGGCACGGGCAGCGCATGTTCGGCCGGGCAGGTCGCGTAATCCGCATAGCCGCCACCGGGCAACAGCGCGCAGACCGCATCGCCCAGCACCCATTGCGTGACACCCGAGCCAAGCGCAGCCACGCGACCCGAACATTCCAACCCCGGCAGATCGGACGCACCGGGGGGCGCACGATAGGCCCCTGCCCGCTGCAGCGCATCGGGGCGATTGACCCCGGCATAGGCCACTTCGATCAGGATCTCGCCATGACGCGGCACCGGCACGGCGCGCGCGGTTTGCACCAGAACATCCGGCCCGCCAGCTTCGGTGATTTCAACGCAGCGCATCTGTTCCGGCAGACTCATCAGCGCGCCTCCTTTCCGGGCATATCCGTGGGTGGCTTGGGCGCACGGATCGTCCCTAGAATTTGCGTCGCGAAGGGCAGTTTCAACAGCTTTCCCTTCACTTTCTCGAACTGCATCACGCCTTCGATACGGCGATCGAGGAACTCCCACGTCTCGGCGTGACCATCACTTGTATCACCCATCCAAAATAGCACAGTCGACGAATAAACGCCCGACAGCGTAAGCCGCTTGGAATACCAGTTGTAATCCTCGCTTTGATCGCCCAAAGCGCGCCAAATCTTGTCACAGGTCTCCCAGACAAGCTTGGACCCCGTCGTCGCGTTCTGGGGCAAAGCAAACACCGCAGCACCGCGCCGCACGAGTTCGGGATCGCTTACCTCAAGACGAAACCGCACCGCCGTGGCAATCCGGTCGCGAAATTTCATCCCCGACAGATCGGCCTCTGCCAGTTTTTCCAACATCAGCGCATCGCCCTCGCGATGATAGGCAACCGCCAGATCAACCGCACCACGTGGGCAAATCACACGGGCCAAAGCCGAATCGATTCCCAGATCGGCCACGGCGGCGCGAAATGAGGGCTCGGACCAGCCATCAAAGGGCACATGCGGCTTGATCGCGGATAATAGCTCGGCTCGGGCGCGGTCTGTGTCGATATGATCGTTTTTCATCGCGTTTCCTCTGTTGGCGGCAGTAGACAAGCCAGCCTTTCCCCCCTATATGGGGCGCTCCTGCAAGCAACTGCAACTCTAACTTAGGAAGGTGGTGACACCACATGCAGGTCAGCGTTCGCGACAACAACGTCGAACAGG
>JAFGWK010000286.1 GCA_016937195.1 Paracoccaceae bacterium
ATTTCCTGCGCAATCAGCGCAATACCCTCGGGAATACGGGCGTTGCGAATTGAAGAATAGGCGAGGCGATAGAACGGACACTCGCCCTGCGCGTCATCGAAAAACGCAGCCCCCGGTTCAATCAACACACCGCGCGCGGCCAGTCGATCCGCAAGATCGCGCGTATCGATGCCCTCGGGTGCGCGCATCCAAAAACTCGATCCGCCGAACGCGCCCTGCCCTGCGACCTGCAACCCCTGCGCGCTGATCGCCTCATCCATCAACATCCGGCGGCGGCGATAGGCCTGATGCAGCCGGTTCACCAAGGCATCATAATGCCCCAGCGCCAGAAAATAGGCGGCGGTGCGCTGCACATGGCCGGGCGGGTGGCGCAGTACCGTGGCGCGCAGGGCGCGAGCCTCGGCGATGAAGGGTTCAGAGCCCACGAGATATCCCAGTCGCAACCCCGGAAACAGCGATTTGGAAAACGAGCCGACATGGATCACCCGCCCCTCGCGATCCAGCGATTTCAACGAGGGCGAGGCGGCCTTGAGAAAGGACATCTCGAATTCGTAATCATCCTCGACCACGACGAAATCGCGCTCAGACGCCAGCGCCAACAACCGTTCGCGGCGTGCGCGCGGCATCGTCGCATTGGTCGGACATTGGTGGCTGGCGGTGGTGAATACCACATCGACATCGTCGGGCAGCGCCTCGGGGGGAAGGCCGTCTTCATCGACGTCAATCTGCACAAGGCGACAGCGGGTCTGATCCAGCACGCTGCGCAGCCCCGGATAGCAGGGGTTTTCCAGCGCTGCCGTGCGCCGCGAGTTCAGCAAAACCTGCGCCGATAACCACAACGCGTTTTGCGCGCCCAGCGTCAGCAAAATCTGGCGCGGATGGGCAGTAATCCCGCGCCGTGGCAGAATGTTACGCGCGATATATTCAATCAGCATCGGGTCGTCATGTTCGTAATAGTCGCCCGCCATCACATCAAAATCGCGCTTACCAAGCGCGCGCAAAGCGCAGTTGCGCCAGTTCTGATGATCAAACAATTCGGGGTCGGTTTGCCCATACACGAACGGGAAATCATAACTGCGCCAGTTCTGCGGTTTGGGAAAGCTGCGCTGGCCGCTAAAGCGCAGCCCCGTCACACGCGCCCAATCCACGCTTTCGGTTTGCGCCCCGGATGGGCGGGCGAATTCAGGCTGGCGCGGCGCGGTGTCTGACACGAAATAGCCCGAGCGCCCGCGCGAGGTCAGATAGTCATCGGCCACCAGTTCGGTATAGGCCAGCGTCACGGTGATCCGGCTGACCCCCAGATGCGCGGCAAGCTTGCGGCTGGAGGGCAGCTTGTCACCGGCGCGAAACCGCCCCTCAAGAATGCCCTCGGCCACCATCTGCTGAATACGCTGTTGCAGCGTGCCGCTTTGATCGGGTGCAAGGAAAAAGGTCTCGGCGGCGACTGTCATACTGGACCTAAACTGCAAGGCAAACTGGACTGACGACAGTTAGCCGCCATCGCCCTGCCCGCGTCAAGCCAACAACGGCCCGTTACCTGCGATGCGCCAGACGGCTGCTAAGCAAATCGCCGGTTTCTGACAGGATCGGTGTGGCGACGGTCGCGAAAGACGTGTTCACCTGCTTGAGCGCGCGCAGCGTTTCCTGATGGATGTTGCTGGTCTCGATGCTCTCGCCCGACCCCTCGTGCAGACGCATCAGATGCGCGCGTTGCAGGCGTTGTTCCAGCGCGCGGATATCATCTTTTTCCGCGACCAACTCGCGTGCCTCATCGGGGTTTTGCGTCATCATCACGCTTAGCGCGAGCTGCACATTGGCTAACACACGGTCATGGAAATTGCTGATCTCTTTCCAGCCCTGCTCGGAAAAGCGCATACCCTTACGATCAAGGTTACGCGCAAGCGAAACCATGTTGCGCGAGATCATTTCGGCCGCGGCAGACAGGTTGGCGGCATTGCTCGACAGATCCATCGCGCGGGTGCTGGTCTCATCGCTGAGCGCCCCTTGGTTGAGCTTGGCAAGATAGAGCTTCACCTCCATCAAGGTCTTGTTGGCAAGCTTTTCATCCGCCGCCATACGCGCGGCCAGCACGTCATCCCATTGCACAAACAGGGGTGGAACCGCACGCAACATCGCCTCGGCGATCTCGCCCATATGCACCACCTCGCGCGCGGCACAAGTCAGCGCGCGATCGGGATTGGCCAGCGCCGCCGGGTCGAGCGCGCTTGCGGGGCCGATCCCGGAATTTGGGTCCAGACGCGGGGGCATCATCTTGGCCACCAGCCGCGTCACCAGCCCTGTCAACGGCAGCGCCAGCAGCGCAAGACCGATGTTAAACGCCAGATGCAGGTTGATGACCTGTTGCGCTGGCGTCGTGCCAAGCCAGCCAAGTGACAGCTCAAGCCGACTCAATAGGGCTAACAAAATCATCGCCCCCCCGCCGCGCAGCGCGAAGTTCGCCACAATCATACGGCGCGAGTCGATCTCGGCAGTCAGCGTCAGCATGAAGGCAATGAACGTGCCACCCATATTGGCGCCCAGCACCATCGCCACCGCCGCTTCGGGGGGCAACAACCCCTGCGAAACCAAGGTCACAAATAGCAAGACCGCCGCCACGCTGGAATGCACGACCCAGGCAAAGACCGCGCCGATCACAAAGGCGGTCACCGTATCGCGTGCCAGATAAGCCATCACATTTGCCGCGCCCTGACTGTCCACCAACGGCGTCGTCGCCTCGCGGATCATCGCAAGCGACGCAAAGATCAGCGCCAGACCGATCAGGATACGCCCGGTCTGGCGGATACGGCGCTGATGGCCGCGCAGGAACAGCGCAACGCCGACCAGCAAGAGGAGCGGCAGCAAAAAGGTTTGGCGTAACAACAAAAGCTGCGCCACGATCGCCGAGCCGACATCCGCGCCCAGCAAAATCGCCAGCCCCACGCCCGCCGCAACCGTGCCGCTCGCGACGAAATTGGACACAAGAATCGCCACTGCGGTCGAACTTTGCAGCAAGATCGCAGTGCTCATCCCCGAAGCTGCCGCCAGAAACCGGCTGCGCGAGGACCAGCGCAACCAGCGGCGCAACTGCATGGAAAATGCGCGTTCTACCCCAGTACGCACCAGACGCACCGACCAGATCAGCAGCGCCGCCGCCCCCGCAATGTGCAGGAAAAACATCGGGATATTCGCGTTTTCCAAACCTTATCCTTTCGACTCAACCTTACCCTTTTCGGGCTTATTTTTCAGCAGTCACGGACGCGTCCTCTGCGCCACAATCAACTCGACACCGGCGTCTGCAAATGCCGTGCGCGTCTCTTTGGGAGGCGCGGCTTCGGTCACGAGACGATTGATCTGGCTTAGCGGACACACCGTAAACGAGGCCAGCGCGGTGAATTTTGAGCTATCGGCCAAAACCGTCACGCTATTGGATTGCTCGACCATCGCGCGTGCGATCTGCGCCTCTTCGATATTATAGTCCATCGCCCCGCTGCGCGCATCCAGCGCGCCCACCGAGAGCACCGCATGATGGGCGCGAAAGGCACGGATCTGGGTGATCGCCATCGTGCCAACAGACTGGCTGCTATCTGCACTGAATTCGCCGCCCAGCAAAAACGCCCGACTGCCGCTGTTGGCGCTGGCAATCACCCGCGCGATCTCGGTCGAGTTGGTGACGATCGTCAACCCAGCGACCGCGGCAATCGCCTCGGCAAACATCAGCGTCGTCGAGCCGGTATCAATGAACAGCGTCTCTCCGGGGACAAACAGCCCCGCCGCCGTTTTCGCGATCTCGATCTTGGCATCGACAAAATCGGACAGGCGCTGCTTGAACGGCCCCTCGGCCATCACGCGCGGTATCATCGCCCCGCCATGCACCTTCAAGATCTTGCCGCTTTGCGCAAGCTGGCTCAGATCGCGCCGGATCGTTTCACGCGACGCATCAAGCTGGCTCGCCAGCGCCTCAACCGAGACCTTTTCCTGACGTCGAACAAGCTCGATCAGCTTGGCCTGACGTTTCTTAATCTTCACTGCGCATCACCAATACTGCCCGAATTGATCATATTTATTACAAATACAGTCATTAGGATCGGGTTATATGTCACAGTTTGCCCGTTTTTCAAGCCGTTTTCCACGATTGAGCGCGCATGCAGCTATCACAAGGCATGCTTAAACGCACCAATCGCGGCGGTGAGCTAGGCTAACGGTTTGCGCGCGTCGGCTATCCGCTCACGGGTGGCGGACAGTACCGATCTCAATTGATCCGCGCGCCACTTTTCGCATCAAAGAAATGGAAATGCGCAGGATCGGCGGTGAGATGCATCACCTCGCGCGCGGCGCCGCTGCGATGCACGCCCGGCAAGGCAGCTGTCATTGCCTCCCCCGAGCCGACAAGCACGCCATGCAACAGCGTGTTGGCGCCTAACGGCTCGGCCAGATGCACCTCAAGGGCGATGGCCCCCTGCGGGTCGGGGCGCAGATGTTCAGGACGGATGCCGAAGCTGACGGGGCCATCAGGCAAGGCGCATTGTCCCAGCACTGCATCGCCCAGCTTTATTTGCCCACCCTCGATCTGCGCGGGGAGGATATTCATCGACGGGCTGCCGATGAACTGCGCGGCAAACACCGTAACGGGGCGCTCATAGACCTCTAGGGGCGTGCCGATCTGCTCGGCCACGCCCGCATTCATCACGATCATCCGGTCTGCCATGGTCATCGCCTCAACCTGATCGTGGGTGACGTAAAGCGCGGTGATGCCCAGCTTGGCCTGCAATTCGCGGATCTCGACGCGCATCTGCACACGCAGCTTGGCGTCAAGGTTCGAAAGCGGCTCGTCAAACAGGAACACCGCCGGTTCGCGCACGATGGCGCGCCCCATTGCGACGCGCTGACGCTGCCCACCCGAAAGCTGCTTGGGCTTGCGATCAAGCAACTCGCCTAACTGTAATAACGCCGCCGCCTGCTCGACCTTGGCGTTGATCTCAGTCTTGGGCAGCCCCGCGATTTTCAGCCCGTAGCCCATGTTCTGGCGCACCGACATGTGCGGATAGAGCGCGTAGTTCTGAAACACCATCGCAATGTCGCGATCCATCGGCTCAATTTCATTCACGCGCTTGCCACCGATGCGCACCTCGCCCTGCGATACGCTTTCCAGCCCCGCAACCATGCGCAGCAGCGTAGATTTCCCGCAGCCCGAGGGCCCGACGATCACGATGAATTCGCCATCCGCGATTTGCGTGCTGACGCCATGGATCACCTCGGTGGTGCCAAAGCGTTTCTTCACGTGTTCCAGGTCTACCGTTGCCATTGCCTGTCCTATTTCTCGCTATCCACAAGCCCGCGGATGAAGAGTTTCTGCATCGAGATCACCACGATCACCGGCGGAATCATCGCCAGAATCGAAGTCGCCATAATCACCGGCCAATCCGCGATATCATCGCCCGAGGGGAACATCTGCTTGATGCCCATAACGACCGTATTCATCGAGGGGTCAGTGGTGATCAGAAGTGGCCAGAGATACTGGTTCCAGCCGTAAATAAAGAGAATAACGAAAAGCGCTGCGATATTGGTGCGGCTCATCGGCAGCAGAATATCGACGAAAAACCGCATCGGGCGCGCACCATCGACGCGGGCGGCCTCGGCCAGCTCATCGGGCACCGTCAGGAAGAACTGGCGAAACAAAAACGTCGCCGTGGCAGAGGCAATCAGCGGCAGGATCAGCCCCGAATAGCTGTTGAGCATACCAAAGCCGGCAATCACCTGATAGGTCGGCACGATGCGCACTTCGACGGGCAGCATTAGCGTGATGAAGATCAGCCAGAAGAAGAAATTCCGCCCCGGAAAGCGGAAATAGACAATCGCGAAGGCCGACAGGATCGAGATCGCGATCTTGCCCACGGCAATCCCCATCGCCATCACCAACGAGTTCAGCAACATCGTCGCCACCGGCACGTTCACGCCCGAAAACAGCGCGCGTTTATAGTTGGTGAGGAACTGATCGCCCGGCAGCAGCGGCATCGGCGGATGGGTGATCGCGGCTTGCGGCACGGTCGAGGCCACAAAAGCCAGCCAGATCGGAAAGAAGATCACCAGCACGCCAAGGATCATCAGCGCATGGGTAAGCCACAGCCCACGCCCGCGCTTTTCGACCATGCCGGGGGGCGGCTCTTTGACGGGGTTGGATGCGTTTGCCATCAGTAATGCACCCGTTTCTCGATAAACTTGAATTGCAGCACCGTCAGCAGCCCCACGACCAGCAGCAAGATCACCGATTGCGCAGCAGATGAGCCCAGATCTTGCCCGACGAACCCGTCGGCATAGACCTTATAAACAAGGATCGTCGTCGCCTGTTGCGGCCCGCCGCTGGTAATCGTGTGAATGACGCCGAAGGTTTCAAAGAACGCATAGACGATATTGACCACCAGCAGGAAAAACGTGGTTGGCGACAGCAGTGGCAGCACGATCGTAAAGAACCGCCGCCAGAACCGCGCACCGTCGATCGCCGCCGCCTCGATCACCGATTTCGGTACGGCTTGGAGGGCCGCGAAATAGAACAGGAAATTGTAGCTGATGCGCCCCCAAGACGAGGCCACAACGACCAGCCCCATCGCTTCGTTCTGGTTGAGAACGTAGTTCCAATCATAGCCCAGCAGGCCAAGATACCACGCGACAATCCCGATACGGGTGTTGAACATGAATAGCCACAAAACGCCCGCGACAGCCGGTGCCACCGCATAGGGCCAGATCAGCATGGTGCGATAAGCCCCTGCCCCCTTGACCAGCCGATCCGCCAGCACCGCCAGAAATAGCGCCGGGATCATCGAGACCAGCGTGACCAGCGTGGAAAACACCGCCGTGGTCAGAAAGGAAGCTCGGTAGTAAGGATCGCTGAGAAGATATTCAAAATTGCCCAAGCCCACATATTGCATCGACAGGCCGAACGGGTCGGGAATGAACAGCGATTGCCACACCGCCTCGGCTGCGGGATAGAAAAAGAACACCCCCGAAATCAGCAACTGAGGGGCGATCAGCAAAAGCGGCAGAAGCCAGCCTTTGAAGGTGACACGTTTTTCCATTTCGGCCTCGGCAAAAGGAAATCGCGGGCAGCGCAGATGCCGCCCGCGACAAGGTTGGTCTTAACGGTTAGCTTGTTCAAAGCGGCGCAGCAACTGGTTGCCCCGCGTCACAGCCGTATCCAACGCATCCTGAGCCGTCTTATCTCCCGACCAGACTGCTTCCAGTTCCTCATCAATAATGCCCCGGATCTGGTCGAAATTGCCAAGGCGGATGCCCTTGGAATTCTCGGTCGGCTCTTTCGTGGTCATCTGGATCACCGCAACATCGGTGCCCGGATTTTCCTTGTAGAACCCTTGCTCGCGCGTCAGGTCTGCGGCTGCCTTGGTGATCGGAAGATAGCCGGTGTCCTGATGCCATTTCGCCTGCACCTCGGGCGAGGAGAGGAAGCTCAGGAATTCGGCCACGCCTTTGTAATCCTCGGCCGGCTTGCCTTCCATCACCCAAAGCGAGGCCCCACCGATAATGGTGTTTTGCGGCGCACCCGCAACATCGGACCAATAGGGCAGCGGGTGGACCTCAAAGTTGAACTTGGCTTCGGCTTTGATGCCCGCGTAACCTGCCGAGCTTTCGGTGAAGAGCGCACAGGAGCCTGCGCGGAAATCAGCACCGCCCTCGTTGCGACGGCCCTTGTAGATGAACTCACCCTTCTTGGCCCAATCGCCCAGCGTCTGGATGTGTTTGACCTGCACGGGGCCGTTGAATTCCAGCTTGGCGTCCAGCCCACCAAAGCCGTTCTCTTTGCTGGCAAACGGGACATTGTGATAGGCGGACAGGTTTTCCAGCTGGATCCAGCTTTGCCAAGCTGTTGTCATCGGACAATCGACGCCCGCCGCCTTGAGCTTATCGAGCACCGGACCGATGCTTTCCCACGTGCTCAGGTCGGCATCCTTGGCCACGCCTGCCTTGTCGAGCAGATCGCGATTGACCCACAGCACCGGCGTCGAGGAATTGAATGGCAGCGACAGCATCTTGCCATCGGTGGTGGTGTAATAGCCTTTCACCGCACCGATATAATCGTCGGAATTGAACGGCACGCCCGCATCGGCCATCACCTGATAGACCGGCTTCACGGCCCCTTTAGCCGCCATCATCGTGGCGGTACCGACTTCGAACACCATCAAGATATCGGGCTGCTCACCAGCACGGAACGCCGCGATCCCCGCATTGAGCGTTTCGGAATAGTTGCCCTTGTAATTGGCCACGACTTTATAGTCGCTTTGGCTGGCGTTGAACTGCGCGACCTGCGCGTCCACCAACTCACCCAGCCGCCCAGTAAAAGCGTGCCAAAACTGGATATCGGTCTGCGCGAAAGCCGCGAAAGGCGACAGCAGCGTAGAGGACGCGACAAGCGCGCCCAGTGCGAAATTCTTCATGTTATCCTCCCAAGTGGGTAGCGTGATTTTGATTGGCAATTCATGCTCTTGCGACCAAGTCGGCCGCGCACGCTACGCTCTCTAGTGTGCTCGTGTAACAGTGCGATTACAAGTCTGTTATCCGGTGTGAAATCTGGCTCAAAAGGGGGAGCACAACTTCGCAGTTCAAACGCACAGATGGCGTGAGTGCCTTGTGTAGATCCGCTATTACTGGCGCGGCGGCCTCTTAAACCTCCCCGATTAGAGATTCGCGAAAACGGATCACCGAACGCTTTTGGGGGGCAATTCACTGGCGCGATCAGCCCGGTTACCAAGATCCGTTGCTCTTCTGGAATCGCCCGATCCAGCTTTTGCCAAGGGCAGAAAACCTATGGCGAGCGCCGCTTCTGCTGGACTTGACGACGCTTGACGTGGGAGTGCGCCGCCGTTGCGAAACCACGTATTTAGGCATTTGCACGTGAACGATTGGAAAGCCCCCGACCAATGCGCGACCTTTTTGAGATGAGAGCTACAGCACGCCCGAGGCCAATGGGAGTGGGCCTTGGGGCCGAACTCGCTAAATCAATGGATTGCGCAGAGCGGCAGGAATGAGGCCAGTTTGACCGCTACTGCCCTGCGCAGGGAATGTCCGTTGCCAGCCGGCGGTTCGGAATTGCCGTTGGGCAAGGAAAATCATCGAGCAGAAGAAGCAGGCTGGACCCCGACCAGTGGTGACCGCGCCATCCAGTCCTGCGCCGTATTCAGCAGATGCCTAGGTCCATCCAAATAGATGAATTTATCTTCTACCGCCGACAGCACCGCCCAATCCCCCAACCAAAGCGCAATCAGATTTGCCAGCGTTGCCGTCAGGTACACATCAACATCATGCCCCGGATCGTCGATTCCAAGGTCGACCGCACCGCCATTCGCAATCACCCATCAGGTGTTCAGGTCAATACGGTCGGAAATTCGCACAAGGATCATGGTTTCTCCGTTGGGCAAACCCGCCGTATTCAGCGTCCGGAGGAAATCCCACATGAACTCGCCGACATCACAATCTTGCGCCGCTATGCTGCGTTTGCGCCACCGCATCCCCCCAGACGGCCATGTTCTCGACAATTGGCCCAAGTTCGCGGCCAGAGCGCGTCAGCTTGTACTCGGTTGACTGCCCTGATGGTGCGGTCTTTCGGATGAGTATGTCAGCGGCTTCCAACGTCTTGAGCCACTTGCTCAGAATCGAAGGTGACATCCTCGGAATGGCCTTTTGAAATTGGCTGAACCGCGATGTTCCCAAGAACATTTCGCGTAGCAACAGTAGTGTCCATTTGTCCCCCAGAATATCTGCGGATGC
>JAFGWK010000287.1 GCA_016937195.1 Paracoccaceae bacterium
GAACGTGATTTTCATCGGCCGGTGCGTTCATGTATTCGGCCTGTTCGCGCAGCCTATACATGACTGCTGGCCCTGATGGTGTCCGCGGATCGAGGCCTCATCAACGGGACGCGCTTAAGCGACAACAAAAGCGTCGAGTTCCGATGATGAGATGTCAGCCTGAGCGTCGCTCTGCTGTGCCATGGCGGGTGCAGCACCGACCGAGGTCACGGCGATTGAGAGTGCGGCAAAAGCGGATGCCAAGAGATTGGATTTGGCCATTTCGTTGATCTCCATGAATGTTGCGTCTGACCGGGACCCTAACGCTCATGGTTTCCAACGCAAATCGGGAGCGCGAAAACTTGCCGAAATTGGCGCTCGCCCACCGGGTCGAGGAGGCGAAAATGGCGCAGTGTCCGGACCCGTTATTGAGCTTTCATGTCGCGCGACGGGGCGGGTGACTGCGGTGGTTCGCGGAAAGTCCGTCCGAGTCGGGGGCTGGTAGAACAAAGCCGCATGTGGGCGCTTGGCTGGAGATCGGAATTCCCATGGACCGTAGTCCGACCTTTTGAGGTCACCGCACCAGCAGGATCGGCACCTTGCACGTTCGGATCATCTCAAGGCTCGTCGAGCCCACGAAGAGCGACCGCAGCCGGGAGTGCCCCGAGGCTCCCATGACGAGGTGATCGAAATTGGCCTCGTCGATGAGCTTGCCGAGAGCTTCCTCAGGCTGGCCGGGCAAGATACTTTTCTCTGCATCGAGCCCCGCACCCGAAAGCACTGCCTTCGCATCTTCGAGCCCCTTCTTCGCGGCGTCCGTCGCCGATCCGACCGTGACTATCTTGATCTCAAGACCGGCATAGAGCGGAGAGCGTGCCACGTAATCGACCGCACGCATCGCGCTTGCGCTGCCGTCGTAGGCGATAAGCACCTTCCCGATCTGGCGGAATGCTCTGGACGCAATGAAGAGCGGCTTCGATGCGGCACGGACGACACGTTCCAGATTCGATCCAAGGTGCCCCTTGGCAAAATCGGCGGCCTCGCCACGTTTGCCGATCAGGATCATTTCCGCGTCGCGCTCCTTCTCGGAGATTGCCTCGATCAGGTCGCCACGGCGCAGGTGTTCGGTCGCCTTCACGCCTGCCGCATCAAGGAGCGCCTTGGCATCTTCAAGGATGGCGCGTCCACGCGTGAGGGCCAGTTTGGCGCGCTGCTCGTCGAGACTGGACAGCTCTTTCAGCAAGGCGCTGCGGGCTCCCAGAGAAATCGCACCGGATAGATCCGATCCTGCGCCGCCGTCACGTCGGCCAAGAACATGCATAAGCTCGACAGCGAAGGCACCGCGTTTGGCGATCCACGCGGCATGGTCGCAGACGCTCTTCGAATACGAAGAGCCATCCACAAGCGCGATGATTTTCTTGGTCATTAGTTTTCCTCCCTCAATGCGACATCAGTTTGTCCATCGCGCCGGGCTCATCATGGACGGCCAGCTTGTCAACAATGGTTTTCGATGCTTCATTCATGCCGACGATCTCGACCGCCGATCCGTCTCGACGGAACTTCAGCACGGCCATGTCGAGTGCGGCAATCGAAGAGACGTCCCAGATATGTGCATGACTTACGTCGATCACCACCCGATCGGCCGCTTCCTTGAAATCGAAGGCGTCCATGAAGTTTTCCGCCGAGGCGAAGAAAAGCTGTCCCGTAATGTGGTAAGTGCGCACGCGCCCGTCATCGGACAGCGACGAGGTGACCCGGAAGAGCTGCGCGATCTTTGCCGCGAAGAAGAGGCCCGACAGCAGGACGCCGACCAGCACGCCGATGGCGAGATTGTGGGTGTAGACCACGACCGCCACGGTCACGAGCATCACCACAGATGACGATCTGGGGTGCGTTTTGAGTTGCTTGATCGATGACCATGAGAAGGTGCCGATCGAGACCATGATCATGACCGCAACGAGCGCCGCCATCGGGATTTGCGCGACGACGTCGCCGAGTGGAACCACCATCACGAGCAGGAATACTCCGGCAGCGAAGCAGGACAACCGCCCGCGGCCGCCAGATTTGATGTTGATCATAGATTGACCAATCATAGCACAGCCAGCCATGCCGCCGATAAAACCGGTGAGGGTATTTGCGAGCCCCTGCCCGATGCACTCTTGGTTGCGGTCCGACCTCGTGTCCGTGAGATCATCGACGATGTTCTCGGTCATCATGCTTTCAAGAAGTCCTACAACCGCAACGGCCGCCGCATAAGGCAAGATAATCGTCAGCGTCTCGAAGTTGAGAGGAATGTCGGGGATCAGGAAGACTGGCAGTGTATCGGGCAGCGCGCCCATGTCTCCGACGGTGTGAACGTCCCAGCCTGTGACCATCACTACCGCCGTCAAGACAATGATCGTGACCAGCGGAGAGGGGACGGCTCGTGTGAGGTAGGGAAAGAGATAGATGATCCCGAGACCGGCCGCGACGAGGGGGTAGGTCTGCCACGGCACCCCGGTCAGCTCGGGGATCTGCGCCATGAAAATCAAGATAGCGAGCGCATTGACGAAGCCGGTCATCACCGAGCGCGAAACGAAACGCATTAGGTGACCGAGCCGGGCGAACCCAGCGGCGATCTGGAGGAGACCCGCGAGCACCGTGGTTGCCAGCAGGTATTCGAGACCATGGTCCGCGACGAGTGTGACCATGAGCACGGCGGTCGCGGCCGTCGCCGCCGAAATCATGCCTGGTCGGCCGCCGGCGATGGCGGTTACGACCGCGATGGAGAAGGAGGCGTAAAGACCGACTTTCGGGTCCACGCCAGCTATGATCGAGAAGGCAATTGCCTCCGGAATAAGAGCAAGTGCGACGACGATGCCGGAGAGCAGGTCGCCGCGAACGTTACCGAGCCACTGGCGTCGATAGGCGTCGAGGTTCATTTTGAGAGTTCCGTTCCTATCCGGTCAGGCCTGAACGCCAAACCGGTCATCTTTACAGATAATCTTGGTTAGCCCGGCGGGTCGGCGGCCGGGAGAGCCACTCAGGGATCGCACCCCAAGTCCAGATGATTGCGCGGGAAATAGCGGGCAAACTTCGGAATTGCAACCAGATGAGCATACTCAGTCGGTGCTTGCGAGTTTCTTCTAACGGGTTGTCCTCCGCGATCTGAGCAAGAATAGTCAATTATCCCGCATACCTTGATCTCTTAGAACTCGGACATGACAGTGATCGCGGAGTTCTCGTGGCGGTTTCGGCCGCACCGGTGATCAGCTTGACGGCTTGAAGTTTCACGGGAGAAGTTCAAGCCGTCAAGCTGAACCTGAGGTGGGATGCAGCTGCCGCTTACTTTTGCCTGACCGGCATGGCGATCATCTTGGTCGCCCCTATGCTTCAGAAGCAACCTGCGGTCTCAATCGGGCGATTACCCTGTGCCTTCACCTTCTCCGGCCACCAACCCCCGCAGCTTTCGCGGCCCAACTCACCGCAATGGGCGATCGGTGACCTGCTCCCCTTCGAGTCCGCGTTTATAGGTTAGCTCTGTTCAGGGTTTGGTCCTCTTTCGACCTTTGGTGATACTCCCACGGGGTGAGCCCGTCGAGGCTCGTGTGGGGGCGGTGATGGTTGTAGTCATCACGCCACGCCGCGATCAGACTGCGGGCATGACGCAGGTTGGCGAACAGATGCTCGTTGAGGCATTCGTCCCTGAGGTGGCTATTGATGGGGAAGACGGCCCCGCTCCTGAGAAGGGACCGTATACTGGTCCTACTTTGCAGAAGGAGCATTCCCATGAACCCAGCTACC
>JAFGWK010000041.1 GCA_016937195.1 Paracoccaceae bacterium
ATCGGGGTGCAGGTGGCCCACCCGGACGCGTTGGTGATCAACGTCGCGGGCGAGGCAAGCTGGCTGATGAACATGCAAGAACTTGGCACCGCAACCCAGTTCCGCACCCCCGTCAAACAGTTCATCCTCAACAATGAACGCCTCGGGATGGTGCGCCAATGGCAAGAGTTGCTGCATGGCGAGCGCTACAGCCATTCTTGGTCCGAAAGCCTGCCCGATTTCGTCAAGCTGGCCGAAAGTTTCGGCTGGAAGGGGATCCGCTGCGATGATCCCGCCAAGCTGGATGCCGCGATTCAGGAGATGCTGGATTACGACGGTCCGGTGCTGTTTGATTGCCGGGTCGAGAAACATGAAAACTGCTTCCCGATGATCCCCTCGGGCAAGCCCCATAACGAGATGCTTCTGGCCGCCGATGCCGAGGCCTTCAAGGAAGGCGCGGGGCTGGTCTAAGCCAGGCCGGGCTTTGCGCCCGTCCCCGTCCGATATTTGAAGCAGTTGGAAACTAGATAAGAGGAGAGAGGCAATGGCCGCTCTGAAAATCAAAAAAGGCGCATCCAGCCATTCGGCCTATGATCTGCGCGACAGCCATAGCCAGCTCGAGCGCTCGCACACGCTGGCGGTGATCGTGGACAACGAAGCAGGCGTTTTGGCGCGCGTGATCGGATTGTTTTCCGGGCGCGGCTATAACATCGACAGCCTGACCGTCGCCGAGGTTGATCATAAGGGCCACAAAAGCCGCATCACCGTCGTGACGCGCGGCACCGAGGCCATAATCGACCAGATCAAGGCCCAGCTGGGGCGGATCGTTCCGGTGCATCAGGTCCGCGACCTCACGGTCGAAGGCAGCCCGGTGGAGCGCGAACTGGCATTGCTGAAAGTGTCGGGCACGGGCGACAAGCGCGTCGAGGCGTTGCGACTAGCGGATATTTTCCGCGCCAATGTGGTGGATAGCACGCTGGAAAGCTTTGTGTTCGAAATCACCGGCACCTCCGAAAAAATCGACGCCTTTGCCGATCTGATGCGCCCCTTGGGCCTGTCAGATGTGGCACGCACCGGTGTGGCGGCGCTGTCGCGCGGGGTCTAAGCGCCACAGAGGCGCAGGTCTTGACGGCTTGCGCCTGATCGCTCTGGCGATCGCCAAGCCATTCGGAGCCCTTGAACGAAATTCAGCACGGAACACACCGACCTATGGCAGCGAGCCCCGCCTCCTCTCCCACCCCGCATCTGGGGGTGGTGATTGTGACCTACAACGCAGCCGACGTGATCGCAGACTGCCTGCGCGCGCTTCAGGACGCGCGCGGCGTGGTGCTGCATGTTGTGGTGGTCGATAACGCCTCGCGCGATCACACCAATACGGTGGTACGCGAGACCGTTGGCCCTGCGTTGCTGCCCCCCGAACAGGCAGGCGCGCCGGGAATTGCACTGATCAAGGCGGGGGTGAATGGCGGCTTTGCGGCGGGCATCAATCTGGGGCTTGAACGGCTGGCGCGTGTTCCTGAAATTGAACGCTTCTGGCTGCTCAATCCCGATTGTATCGCACCGCCCGACACAGCGCGCCAACTGGCGCTCTATCGCGCGGATGATGCGCAAATCGGGATGATTGCGCATCGCGTGGTCTATGCCGACAAGCCCGAGATGATCCAGATTGATGGCGGCACAATCGACCAGCGCACCGGGATCACGCATAACATCAACCAATTCGCAGATCATGAGACCCCTGCCCCGAACGCCGCCCGGATCGAGTTCGTCACCGGCGCCAGCCTGATCGCAACGCGCGCCTTTTACGAGGCGGCAGGCCCGATGGCCGAGGATTATTTCCTCTATTATGAAGAAGTCGATTGGGCGCTGCGCCGAGGCACCTTGCGCATTGCCTATTGCCCCGACGCGGTGGTTTTGCACAAAGCCGGCTCGGCCATTGGCTCGCAACGTCTCGGCTCGGTCGCGTCACCGTTCTCGCAATATTTCAAACACCGCGCCCGCGCGATGTTCCTGCGCCGTCATTTCCGCCCGGGACTGATTGGTGGGATGTTCTGGTCGCTCGCCAAGGCAGTGCAACTGGTTATGCAAGGTCATAGCGCCGAAGCGCGCGCATTGTTGCGCGGCTATTTTGGCATGGGCCCGCCCGCCGCCGTTCTGGCCGTTCTGTCGCCCGAAGCGCGCGAACGGATCGGGCGCTAAAGCCTGTCGCGGCGATGATGGCCTTGTCCAAATCGGGTATAGCTTGAAGCGGCGCTTGCTTTGGGGACTGATATGTCCGTCTCGCTTTGAACCGGGGTCTCGCGCTTGTTGCGACGCCCAACGGCATGCGGGTCTGGTGCGCCTTCCTTGATCAACCAAATTCCCGATCCGAACATAAAAAAGACAAACGAATAGATCGATCCCCAAATATGCACGGTGCACAGCGTGAATGTCAGCCCAAGGAAGGTGAACACCCAAGCACGGCGAAACCACATCAAGCGCGGATCGGCGTCGAAGTTGCGCCGCATAATCTGCGCCAGCCCCAGTACATAGCCCGTCGCGATCAGCAAAAACCCGGGAATGCCATAACGCACCGCCATCACCAGCCAAAAGTTATCCATGCTGCCAGAACGCATGTAAGACGGGCGTATCCAGTCGCGCAGGCCAAGGCCAAAAATCGGGTTGGCCCAGACATTTTTCATTCCCCATTCAAAGATGATGCCGCGCCAGTAAGCGGTATGAGCAGAAAACGTCGCATAGGACATGAACACCTTGATCGGCGTGCGGTTGGACAGCAAGTCAATGACAATATAGGCCAGCACGAACAGACCAAGCAAAAGCCACCACCGCCATTGAATTTTTTGAAACATCAATGACCAGCTGATCAATCCAATTTGCAACACCAGCGCAAGAAGCGCCCCTGACGACAGCGCCAGCGCGCCTGACCCAACGACAATCACGCTCATCACGATACGCCATGCCAATGAACGGATCCCCTCGAACGCAACAAAGGCCAGCGAAAACACAACCGAGGCATACAGTCCAAAGTGGATCGGGTGGTCGAACGAAGCCTGCACCCGGTTCAAACCCATGCGGGGATCGGGGCGCGAAATATTGACCGAACTGATCCCGGGCAACTTCTCTAGCAGCATGGGG
>JAFGWK010000288.1 GCA_016937195.1 Paracoccaceae bacterium
ACGCAACGCCGAGAGCGACGAGAATGTTTCAGGGTCGGTGCGATTGGCCATGAAGGCACGAAACGGCTCTATTCCACGCGAAAAGCCGGTTTGCCAGTCGATGGTGCCGTCGATCAGCGGCTGGCCCGCCATCTTCCAGCTTTCCATGAACACGGGCTCCATGATGAACCATGTTAAGAACATCGACAGGCTGACGATCAGCATGTTGGGCGGGGATTGTTGCAGCCCAAGGGCTTGGCGCAGAATCGACATCACCGTCACGATAAAGGGAAAGCAGGTCAACATAATTGCCAGACCCGGTGCGAGACTGAGCAACGTGATCGCAGCGATTATCAGCATTGAGCGACCCGCAAGGCTTTCACCATCGCCCATCGAGAGCGAGATATCTTGTGCCCAAGCGGGTTGGAGAGAAAGCATTAGGGTTAATAATGCAAATCCGACGGGCATGAGCGTGCGAAGAGCGGTGGTTTGCATCTCGTTATAGCCCGTTTTGTAGGTCGGCGACCTCGGTCAAGCGCACGGCGAGCTGGCCATTCGGGTCGCCCTCCACCTCAGTTAACTCTCCTCGCGCGATCAGCTTATCTCCGACGTAAAGCTCGACCGGATCATCGACGCGCCGGTCCAGCGGCAACACCGAATCGCGTTGTAGGCGCAGCATGTCACGCACCAATGGGCGGGCTTTACCAACTGAGATGGTGATTTCGATCGGGACTTGGCTAAACGGATTGCCAGCGGGGGCGTCTTGGGGGGTGTCAGTCATCATGGGACTCCTCGGCGGAGGTGTTGAAATAGGTCGCAACGGCCTGTGAAATCGTGGCGATGACCGCATCAAGATCGATCCGGGTCTCGGTCTCTGAGAAGCGCAGATAGACTTGGCCCTCGCTCAGGCTGTTTTCGGGGGCAAACGCCAGCGGCAGGCTGTCGTCGCGCGTCAAGATCTCTTCGATCTGGGGCAGGGCGGCGGGATTGGCGAGCACTGTGACGGGCGCGGAGGCCAGCTCTTCGGCAAGTGGGATAAGTTGCTCTGCGACAAGGGCGGGCAGGCTGGCACGGGCAACTTCGGGCAACACTTTGGCGGTCATGTCGATCAACAAGGGGCGCAGCGCCTCTAGCATATGCTGGCGCGCCTCGTGAAAGGTGAAGGACAGCGCCTGCAGGTTGCGTCCTAGATCACCATGAAGCCGCGCGGTCTCACTATTCTGCGCGGCTACCGCATCATCCCAACCCGCTTGATAGCCCTTTTCAAAGGCTGCGAGTTTGGCCTCTTCGAAAGCGACCGGTTCGATTTCAATGGCCTCATCTTCTTGCGCGCGGGGTTCGAAGGACTCGAGCTTCAGACGTTGTGCCATCACGCTTTCTCCTCAGTCTCTTCCATCCAGTTGCGCAGGATTTCCACGCTTTCCGATTGCCTTTCTTCGATCATCTTCTTGAGGCGCGTCACGGGGTCCGCAGATTGGCCAAAGTCGTCGGTTTCGCCCACGTTCCCGATGCCCTCCATGTCGAAAGCAGAGTGCATCGTCATCGGCATATCCCCCACGTCATAGTCAGAGATCATTTGCATATTCATGTCGGGCATCTCGTCCTCGGCGATTTCACCAGTCAAGGCAGTGCTGGCGGGGCGCTCCGGCGGGGGTAGTTCAGCGGCCGCGGTTTGTAGTTTTTGGGTCAAGATCGGGCGTGCGACAAACAGCCCCAAAATCAAAGCGACAACTGCCAAAACGGCGATCTGGATGATTTGGGTCAGGTCGAACGAAACGTCGCTCAGCGCGCCAGAGGTGGCCGTGGTGCCAAGTTTCGGCACCGCCTCAAATTGCATGGACTGCAAGGTGATCACATCGCCACGGGCTTCATTGAACCCGACCGCTGAGGCGACGAGCTGCTTGAGCGCGGCCAGCTCTGGCTCGGGGCGGGGCTGCCAAGCGGTTGTTCCATCGGAATTTACCGTGGTTACCCCAACGACAAGCACGGCCACGCTGAGACGTTTGATCGCGCCTGGCGTGCGCAACAATTCTCGCCGCGTTTCAGATACTTCATAATTTGTGCGTTCACGCGTTTCGGTGCTTTGGCTTTTGGATTGGCCGCTATCGCCGCCAGCGTTTTGCGGTAGGTTTGAGGCAACAGTGACGGCACCGGGTTGCGTCGCATCCGAATTCTTCGACGTCTCAACCGTATCGGTGGAAATGGCGACGCGGCTCTCGGGATCAAAGTGATGCTCGGTAATCGCCTCGCGCTCGTTCACGGTTTCTACGGACAGTTCGACCACTGCGTTTCCTGCGCCGACACGCGCGGCGAGCAATCGCTCGACATTCTTTTTGAGCGCGGAGGCGCGATCAGTGGCGGATGTCATCACGTTCGCCTCATCGCCCGAGGCGATCAGCCCACGCGCCGAGTCAATTACCGATACATCGTCGGGCGACATCCCGCTAACCGCAGAGGCCACGAGGTAGCGTAACGCTTTGACTTGGGCGGAGCCAAGACCGCCCCCAGCCGTAGTTATGGTCACCGAAGCGGTCGCTTTGAGATCTTTTCGAAATGGCTGATCGGTGGAATGGGCGATATGTACTCGCGCCGATCGAATCGCGGGAGAGGCTGCAATCGTGCGCGCCAGTTCACCCTCTTTGGCGCGCCAATAGGCGGCGTCAAACATTTGCGACGTGGTGCCAAACCCGGAAAGCGAATCGAGCAATTCATAGCCTGCCGCCCCTTCGGCGGGCAGGCCTTGCGCGGCTAAAGTCATTCTAAGTGAATCGCGCTGTGAAGCGGGTACGAAAATGGCATCGCCGCGCACTTCGTAATGCACACCGCTTTGATCAAGCGCGCTGACAACCTCGCCTGATTCGACACCGCCGAGGCCCGCGTAAAGCAGACTCATCTGGGGTTTCGAAGCCATCGAGGAGATGGCAAGAATCGCGGCGAACATGGCCGCTGTGGCCGCGATCACAATCATCTTTTTGCGCAGATCTAGTGCCTGCCAGACGCCGAATAACTGTTGCAAGACGCACCTCCATTGAGTGGGCGTTCTGCCCTGTCGCGTGGTCCCACATTCCAGCATTGCGCTTAACAATCGGTTAGTCGTCTTCGGTTAAAGCTGTTTGAGACGAAGAAAACGGTGATGAAATGGCAGATGCAACGATTGAGGC
>JAFGWK010000042.1 GCA_016937195.1 Paracoccaceae bacterium
GATCGCCGCATCATGGTACGGCTGGTGAAGGGCGCGTATTGGGACACCGAGATGAAACATGCGCAGGTCGAGGGTCTGCCCGGTTTCGCACTGTTTACCTCGAAATCGGCCACTGATGTCAGCTATATCGCCAATGCGAAAAAGCTGCTGGGCTATAGCGACCGGATCTATCCGCAATTTGCCACGCATAATGCCCATACGGTCGCGGCGATCCTTGAGATGGCCGACGGCGAGGCGTTTGAATTCCAACGTCTGCATGGCATGGGTGAGCGGCTGCATGACATCGTGATCAAGCAAACCAAGGGGCGCTGCCGGATTTACGCGCCAGTGGGCGCGCATCGGGATCTGCTGGCCTATCTGGTGCGGCGTCTACTGGAAAACGGGGCGAACAGTTCGTTCGTGCACCAGATCGTCGATGAAGACGTGGCCCCCGAAGACATTGCCCGCGACCCGTTTGCCGCGACCCATACCGCCCCTGCAGGCCTGCTTGCGCCAAGCGATCTGTTCGGTGCGCGCGGCAACTCGACGGGCTTCGATCTGAGCGATGTCGAGACACTTGCGCAGATCGAAGCTGCGCGCGATGTCGCCATTCCCGATGCTGCCCCGCTAACCGTGACGCCCGCCTCGGGTGAAACTATTCCGGTTCGAAACCCCGTGTCTGGTGAGATCGTGGGCCAGGTCACGCAGGCCAATGCGGCCACCGTCAGCGCGGCGATTGATCAGGCCCGCCCTTGGGATGCAACCCCGTCCGAGCGTGCTGTCATCCTGCGCCGCGCCGCCGATCTTTACGAAGAGAATTTCGGCGTGATCTTTGCCACGCTTGCGCGCGAGGCAGGAAAATCCCTGCCAGACGCGGTGGGCGAGCTGCGCGAAGCGGTTGATTTCCTGCACTATTACGCAGCCCAAGGCGAGAGCCTAACTGCGGCCCCGCGCGGCATCATCACCGCAATCAGCCCATGGAACTTCCCGCTGGCAATCTTTAGCGGGCAGATCGCTGCAGCGCTGATGGCGGGCAATGCGGTGTTGGCCAAACCGGCCGAGCAGACCCCGCTGATCGCCGCCATCGGGGTGCGACTGCTGCATCAGGCGGGCGTCCCGGTCTCGGCGTTACAACTGCTGCCCGGTGATGGTGGCACGGTCGGCGCGGCGCTCACCAGCGATGCGCGCATCAACGGCGTGGTGTTCACCGGCTCGACCGACACTGCCAAGCTGATCCAGACATCCATGGCCGATCATCTTGATCCCGGCGCGCCGCTGATTGCGGAAACCGGCGGGCTTAACGCGATGATCGTGGATTCGACCGCCCTGCCCGAGCAAGCCGTGCGCGACATCGTGGCCTCGGCATTTCAATCTGCGGGTCAGCGCTGCTCGGCGCTGCGCTGTCTCTATGTGCAAGAAGACGTCGCCCCCCATCTGATTGAGATGATCAAGGGCGCGATGGACGAGCTGCGCGTCGGCGATCCGTGGCAGCTAAGCACCGATGTCGGCCCCGTCATTGACGACGAAGCGCAGGCCGGCATTGCGGACTATCTCAAGAGCAATGCAAACCGCGTGATCCATCAAATCCCCGCGCCCGAAAACGGTCATTTCATCGCGCCCAGCCTGTTGCGCGTCGATGGCATCGCCGATCTGGAGCGCGAGATCTTCGGCCCCGTGCTGCATGTCGCGACCTTCCGCGGCGCCGATCTGGATCGGGTGATTGAGGCGATCAACGCCAAGGGCTACGGGCTGACCTTTGGCCTGCACACCCGCATCGACACCCGCGTGCAAGAGATCAGCGATGCGATCAAGGTGGGCAACGCCTATGTGAACCGCAACCAGATCGGGGCGGTGGTTGGCAGCCAACCCTTTGGTGGTGAGGGGCTTTCAGGGACTGGCCCAAAGGCGGGCGGGCCAAATTATGTGCCGCGCTTTGTGCTGGAGGCGCAGGCTACAGCGCCCGAACGCGAGCAAATACTGCCCGGCCCGACAGGCGAGTTGAACCGCCTCAGCCTTGACCCGCGCGATCCCGTCTTGTGCCTTGGACCGGATGTAGAGGCGCAAGTCGCAGCCGTTGAGGCGCTTGGCGGGGATGCGCTGCGCGATACCAATGTCACGCCTGAAACGTTGGAAACCCGCGCCGGGATTTCGGGCGTTATGTGGTGGGGCGATGCAACGACCGGGCGCGCCCTTGCCCAAGCGCTGGCCCGCCGCCCCGGTCCGATCGTGTCGCTGATCACCGGTCAGCCCGATATCGGCCATCTCTATCACGAGCGTCATCTGTGCATCGACACGACAGCGGCGGGCGGAAACGCCGCCCTACTTGCGGGCTAAACCGCACATAAAAAAGCGCCGGGCAAGTCCCCTGCCCGGCGCTCATTCTGTTTTATTCGCCTCGCAGTCGCGCTGCCTTACCCCAAAGCGTCGTTACAACGCTTGCAGGTGCCGGGGTGTTTGTGGCTGCCCACGTCGGGCAGGATCTTCCAGCAACGCTGGCATTTCTGCCCCATCGCGCGCTCAAACACCACCGCGACACCAGGTTGTTCGGGCAGACGGAACGCCTCGCTCGGGGCGGGGTCAGTGGTGACCGAAATCGACGAGACGATACACTGATCGGCAAAGGCAACCGAGCGCAGCGCATCGGCCAGCTCGCTATCCTCGACATGCACCACCGGCGCGGCCTCTAGCGAGGCCCCGATTTCCTTGGCAGAGCGCTGCACCTCTAGCGAGGCGGTCACGACCCGACGCGCACGCCGGATGCCCTCCCATTTCTCAGCCAGCACCGCGTTGCGCCAATCGTCGGGGACTTCGGGCATGTCTTGCAAATGGACCGAGGACTGATCACCGGGGTAGCGCGACAACCACACGTCTTCCATCGTGAAGACAAGGATCGGCGCGAACCATGTGGAAAGGCAGTTGAACAAGTGGTCCAGTACCGTACGCGCAGCACGCCGACGGGTGGCATTTGCCGGATCGCAATAGAGCGCATCCTTGCGAATATCGAAGTAAAACGCCGACATTTCCACCGTACAGAAAGTGAAGAGCGTCTGGAATACGCCTTGAAAATCAAAGCTTTCATAGCCCTTACGCACTTCGACATCGAGTTCGGACAGGCGATGCAGAACCCAGCGCTCCAACTCGGGCATATCGCGCGGGATCACCCGCTCGGCCTCAGAATAGCCCTCTAGATTGCCCAACATGAAGCGCAGCGTGTTGCGCAGGCGACGATAGCTATCAGCCACCCCTTTCAGGATCTCCGGCCCGATACGCTGATCGGCGGTATAATCGGTCTGCGCCACCCAGAGACGCAGAATATCCGCGCCATATTGCTTGATGATTTCCTCGGGCACGATGGTGTTGCCGATGGATTTGGACATCTTCATGCCCTTCTCATCCAACGTAAACCCATGCGTCACCACGTTGCGATAGGGCGCGCGACCTAATGTGGCACAGCCTTGCAGCAGCGAGGAATGGAACCAGCCGCGGTGTTGGTCGGTGCCCTCCATATAGACATCGGCGATGCCGTCCTTGGTGCCATCAGCGCGATCGCGCAGCACAAAAGCATGGGTCGAGCCACTGTCGAACCACACGTCGAGCACGTCAAACACCTGCGTGTAAGCCGTCGGATCGACCAGCCCGTCGAGCACCTTTTCCTTGAACCCGTCCTCATACCAGACATCAGCCCCCGAGGTCTCGAACGCGGCGGCGATGCGGGCGTTCACTTCGGCGTTGCGCAGCAGGAAATCGGGGTCGGTCGGCTTGGCCCCGGTCTTGACGAAACAGGTCAGCGGCACGCCCCAAGCACGCTGGCGCGAGAGCACCCAGTCAGGGCGCGTCTCGATCATCGAATGCAGGCGGTTGCGGCCCTTTTCAGGGGTGAACTTGACCAGTTCTTCGATGGATTTCAGCGCCCGCGAACGGATTGTGTCGCCATATGTGCCCATGCCATCGTCGAGTTTATGATCAATCGCGGCAAACCATTGCGGCGTGTTGCGATAGATCACCGGCGCTTTGGAGCGCCAGCTATGAGGATAGCTGTGCTTGATCTTGCCCTTGGCCAGCAGCGCACCCGCCCAAGCCAGTTGCTTGATATTGCTGACATTTGCCGGGCCATCCTTGCCATCTTGGGCAATGATCGCCTCGCCGCCAAACAGCGGCAGATCGGCGCGGTAGCTTCCGTCTGGCTCGACGTTATAGGTCATCGGCAGGCCGAATTTCAGGCCCATCTGATAGTCATCATCGCCGTGGCTGGGCGCGGTGTGCACAAACCCCGTGCCTGCCTCTTCGGTGACGTGATCGCCGGGCAGCATCGGGACGTCATAGTCCCACTCGCCCTGCGCACCCTCGACACCCGCATAGGGGTGCGACAACGTCAGCCCCTCAAGCTCTTGCGCACTGACATCGCGAACGCGCGTAAAGCTTTCGACCTTCGCCTGCTCCATCACCGATTGCGCCAGCGCATCGGCCAGCAGCATCAACTCGCCCTCAACAGCGGTCGATTTCTCGGCCAGGGTATCGACACGGTAAAGGCCATAGGCAATCGCCGGGCTGAACGAAACGGCACGGTTTTGCGGGATCGTCCACGGCGTCGTAGTCCAGATCACAACAGAGGCCTGATGCAACTGATCGGCCAACAGCGCCTGATCGGCGTCGTCGTATTCAACCGGCTCATCGCTGGGCATCGTCGCATTGCCACCACGGCGCACCTTAAACCGCACCCAGATCGTGTGGCTGGTGTGATCGTGGTATTCGACCTCCGCCTCGGCCAGCGCGGTCTTCTCGACCGGCGACCACATCACGGGTTTGGAGCCCTGATAGAGCGTGCCATTCATCAGGAATTTCATGAATTCTTCGGCGATCACCGCTTCGGCGTGGAAATTCATCGTCAGATAGGGATCGTCCCAGTTGCCATAGACACCCAGACGCTTGAACTCCTCGCGTTGAATATCGACCCAACCTTCGGCAAATTTGCGGCATTCCTGACGGAAATCGACGATATTCACCGCGTCCTTATCAAGCCCTTTGGCGCGATACTGTTCCTCGATCTTCCATTCGATCGGTAGACCGTGGCAATCCCAGCCCGGCACATAGCGCGCATCTTTGCCCATCATCTGATGGCTGCGCACAATGATATCCTTGATCGTCTTGTTCAACGCGTGACCGATATGCAGATGCCCGTTGGCATAGGGAGGGCCGTCATGCAGCGTAAAAGGCGTGCGCGATCCGTCTGCATTTTTCTCACGCAGCCGGTCATAAATGCCGATCTTTGCCCAATGAGTGAGCCATTCCGGCTCGCGCGCGGGCAGGCCTGCACGCATCGGGAAATCAGTCTGGGGCAGGAACACGCTATCGCGATAATCAGGTGCGCTTCTTTTGGTCGTCTTGTCGGAACACATAGAATTTCGTCCTTGGGAAGGGGGCAGCGCAGCTCTTGGCGCTTGTGGCATGGCTCAAATATCCCGGCGACCCTGATGCGTCAGAGTACCGGGCCAATAATTCGAGATATATGGGCATACCAAAACATATCGATCTTATATGCGCGGCCTGCGAAGGCAGCAAGCGCGGATGATGCTCGGCAGAGTGTCCACATTACGATCAGATCAGC
>JAFGWK010000289.1 GCA_016937195.1 Paracoccaceae bacterium
AAGGAGCTGGAGAAGGTGCAGACACGACTGCGGCGCACCGGAATTTTCAGCTCGGTCGCTGTGACCGAGGCAAAGACGCTCAATCCCGATGACAGCATGAATGTCGCCCTTGCCGTGGTCGAGCAGAAGCCGCGCAAGATCGGCGCGGGGGCTGAACTTGCCAGTGATGCCGGGATCGGGCTGACCGCCTATTGGCTGCATCGTAACTTGCTTGGTGGCGGCGAGAGACTGCGTATTGATGGTGCAATCAGCGGGATCGGTGGCGCCACCGGGGGGACCGATTATTCGCTGGGCACGCGGATCGAACGCCCGGCAACCTTCGGCCCCGACACCTCGGCCTATTTCGAGGCTGCAATCAGCCAAGCGAATGAAGAGGATTACGATGAGAACGCCTTTGATATCGGCTTCGGTGCCAGCCGCATCTTCAGCGATAAGTTGACGCTTGATACGGCGATAAAATATGGCTGGTCAAAAGTGACTGACAGCTCTGGCGAGAGCTACTTCCGCCAGATCTATCTCCCGACCAATGTGATCTATGACAATCGCAACAATGACCTTGATCCGACCAAGGGATATTACATCAAGACCGGTCTGACGCCCTTTATCGGGCTTGGGGGCGATACCGGGACGGGTGGGCAGCTCACGGCGGATCTGCGCGGCTATAAGGGTTTTGGCGCGCAGGATCGTTTCGTGTTGGCGGGACGGCTACAACTGGGCCGGGTGTTTGGCTCTGATCTGAGAGAAACGCCGCGTGATTATCTGTTCTATTCGGGGGGCGGCGGCACCGTGCGCGGCCAGCCCTACCAATCGCTGGGCGTCACGGTTCTGGACGGTGGTACACTGACGACCGGTGGCACCGAATTCGTCGGCGTCTCGGGCGAGGCACGCATCGGTATTTCAAAGACGATCGGCCTCGTGGCGTTTTATGACTACGGCTATGTGGCTGGCGGCGGCGAAAGCGGCTCGCAAGCGGGCGCGGGGCTTGGGCTGCGCTACAAAACCGGGATCGGCCCGATCCGTCTGGATGTCGGCTTCCCTGTCAGCGGCAATACAGGCAGTGGCGCACAGGTTTACATCGGGATTGGACAGGCATTTTGATGAAACGCGTTCTCCTTTCTCTAGCGCTGGTGATCTGGCCTTTGGGTGCATTTGCCCAAGACAGTGCACCCGTTGATCAAACTGCGGGCGCCGCGACCAAGGCGCAGACGCAGCGTGATCGGTCTTATCTGACCGGGCTGATTGAAGATTCGCTTTCGGGTGCCGGGCGTTCGGTGCGTCTTGATGGGTTTGAGGGCGCGCTGAGTTCGCGTGCGACCTTTACTTCGCTGACGATATCGGACGATCAAGGCGCGTGGCTGACGATCAAGGACGGGGCAATTCAATGGAATCGCACTGCCCTTTTGACTGGAAAAATCGAAATCGACGAGTTGTCCACTGCGGAAATTGACCTGCCGCGGCTGCCAGGCGCATCTTCGACCGGCAGTGCCGCGCCGACGCCTGAGGCCAAGCCATTTTCTTTGCCCGACCTGCCGGTGGCGCTGAATATCGGCAAGATCGACGCCAAAAAAGTGGTGATCGGGAAGCCAGTGCTCGGTGAAGCGGCAACGATGAAAGTTGTCGGTTCGGTGTCGCTGGCTGGTGGTGAGGGCAAGGCCAAGCTCGATATCGACCGTATTGACGGGCAAAAAGGGAAATTCTCTCTGACCGCGTCCTATGACAACGGTTCGCGCGAACTGGGCCTTGATCTGCTGGTCGATGAAGGAAAAGGCGGGATCATCTCCAAACTGATCGGACTGCCGGGGCATCCTGCAATCACCTTGGCCGTCTCGGGTAGCGGACCGATCGACACCTTTTCTGCCGATGTCGTTCTGAGTACTGATGGCCAGCAGCGTCTTGCGGGCAAGGTCTCGGTGAATAAGGCCGTGCCAGCGGATGCGCCGCAAGGAGCTGCGCCGGAAACTGGATTCTCGGCGGCATTTTCGGGCGATGTCTCGCCGCTTCTGCCGCCGGAATACCGTGAGTTCTTTGGCGATAACGTGTCTTTCGTAGCGCAAGGGGTGCGCACGGTGACGGGGCAAACGAACCTGAGTGCGCTTGAAATCAAGTCGCGTGCGCTCAATCTGCAAGGCTCGGCGACGGTTGGCGCAAATGGCCTGCCGCAGAAATTTGATCTGACCGGGCAACTCGGTCTGGGTGATGGTCAAGAGGTGTTGCTGCCGATCTCAGGTGTCAAAACCTGGGTTCAATCGGGCGATATCAAGCTGGCCTATGACCAAGCGACCGGGAATGGCTGGTCGCTGAGTGGACTCTTGAAGGAACTTCGTCGCGAAGATGGCACCAGGATGCTGAGCGCTCTTTTGTCGGGCTCGGGACGGATTCGCCAAGGCGCGCCCAGCAGCGTGGGCGGCACCGTAGTGCTCAGTGCGAATGGGATTGAACTGGCGGATGAAAAGCTTGCGCAAGCCGTTGGCCCGTTCGTGACAGGCAAGGCCGTGTTCTCATGGCAGCAAAATCAGCCGCTGCGCGTGTCGCAACTTTCGCTGCTGGGTCGGGGCTATCGCGCCGATGCCAACCTGCGGATCGCGGATCTGAACAAGGGCGCGAAAATCAGCGGCACGGCGCAGCTTGAGGATGGCGATATTTCTGCGCTTTCGGGTTTGGCGGGAAGACCGCTGAGCGGGTCTATGTTAGGCTCGATTTCTGGGAATTATACGGTGCTGACGGGGGCGTTTGACGCCGATCTTAACGTGACGGGTCAGGACGTCACGATCAATCAACCGCAAGCCGATGCGGCGCTCAAGGGGCGCTCTGATATCTCGCTTTCCGCCAGCCGGGATGAAAACGGTCTGACCATCAAGGCGTTCAATGCGACTACGCGCGCGGTCATGGCCTCTGCGCAGGGCTCCCTGAACAGCAAGGATGGTGTGCTGAGTGCACATATAGACGCCAAGGATATATCGCTATTGGGCGGTGGCTATCACGGTGGGCTAAGCGCGGATGCCAAATTGACGCGTGCGGGTGAGATATTCTCGGTAAAGCTGGATGCCGATGCACAAAACCTTGGCATCGGTCAGGCAGAAATCGACCGCGTGTTAGGTGGAAAAACGACCGTTTCTTTAGCTGCCGATTACACGGGAGGCCGTGTGCAGCTGCACAATTTGAGCGTGAAGAACCCGCAGGTTACGATCTCGGCGAATGGTGCCGTGACCGATACGAACCGCCAAATCACGTTGGATGCGCGCCTTGCCAATGCGGCCTTGCTGGCCCCCGGTTTTCCGGGCCCTCTCAGTCTGAATGGCACCGTGAAGGATGACGGTGCTGGCTATCAGGTCAACATTTCGGGCAACGGTCCGGGTGGCACCAGCGCGAAGGTTGCAGGTCAGGTTGCGTCGGACTTCTCTGACGCCGACCTGTCGATTACGGGGTCAGCGCAGACCGCGCTGGCCAATGCCTTCATCGAGCCGCGCTCGGTGCAAGGTCCGTTGAGTTTCGATCTGCGGCTGAATGGCAAACCGGGGCTGTCTGCTTTGTCGGGGACCATCACGGCCAATGGCACGCGTGTTGTCGCCCCCAACCTCGGGATGGAGTTGGAGCAGGTGAATACCCGCGTGCAACTCTCGGATGGCAAGGCGCAACTCGGTCTGACCGGGCAACTTGGTTCGGGTGGATCGCTGACAGTGAACGGGCCGATTGATCTGACCGCGCCCTTTAACGGCAATCTGACAATCCGATTTGATCGGGCGCGCCTGCGCGATCCCGAGCTTTATGACACCCGCGCGTCTGGCACGATCACGATGGACGGGCCGCTTGCAGGCGGTGCCAAGATTGCGGGCAAGATTACGCTTGCAGACACCGAACTACGCGTGCCCTCATCGGGCATCAGCGGCACGTCGTCGGTGCCCGACGGGCTGACACATGTTGGCGAAAGCGCGGCGGTGCGCGCTACGTTGAAACGCGCCGGTTTGCTGAATAATGGCGAAACATCGGCTGACAGCCGGGCTACGCCGCGACGCGCTTACCCGTTGGATGTCACCATCGCCTCCAGCCGTGGAATCTTTGTGCGTGGACGGGGGCTGGATGCCGAGCTGGGTGGCAGTCTGCGGATCAGCGGAACCACGGCCAATGTCGTGCCGATCGGACAGTTCAACCTCGTGCGTGGCCGTCTTGAAATTCTTGGACAGCGCTTCACGCTGGATAAAGGTCAGATTGCGCTACAGGGTGCATTGCTACCCTATATCGATTTCTCGGCGGTCACCACGCAGGGCGATTACACGATCACCATCGCGATATCCGGTCAGGCGAATGCGCCGCAGGTGACATTTTCTTCAGCGCCCGATCTCCCCCAAGACGAGGTGATATCGCGTCTGATCTTTGGACGTGGCCTTGAAAACCTGTCGGCAATACAAGCCGCACAACTGGCGTCGGCAGTGGCGACTTTGGCAGGTAAAGGCGGGGATGGTATTATCAGCAAGCTGCGCAAAAGCACCGGGCTCGATGATCTTGATATTTCGACGGATGCAGCGGGCAATGCCCAGCTTAAAGCCGGTAAATATCTGTCGAAAAATCTATACACGGACGTAACGGTCGCGGGAGATGGCACATCCGAGATTAACCTCAATCTAGATGTGAACAAAAACGTCACGGCGCGGGGGACCGTTGGGTCGGATGGCGCCAGCGGGATCGGTATCTATTACGAGCGCAACTATTGATCGTCTTCCGCTGCCTTTGCCGCCTTTGCTGCTTTGGCGCGGTGGTCGTTCAATTCGGCGTTCAGGGCTGCCCCCAGCAGCACTGAAAGTGCGCTGAGATAAAGCCAGAACAGCAGAGCGATCACCGCCCCGATAGAGCCGTAAACCTTGTTATAAGACCCGAAGTTCGCAAGATAATAGGTCAGCGCCAGCGAACTCAGCCCCCAGACCACTGTCGCCAGCACCGCCCCCAGGGTCAGCACCGGATCTCGCCGGCCCTCGGTATTGGGGCCGTAGCGGTAGAGGATACCCAAGGCCGTGAGCATCAAAAGCAGCATGGCCGCCCAAGGCAGCCCCGTTAACAGAAAGCTGGTATATTCGTGGAAGGGTAGGAAATTGATGGCGATCGGCACGATCACGATGGTCGCCATCGCCAGCAACATGACGCCGACCAGTGAGATCGTCATAAGGTAGCCCAGTATAAAGCTCCAGATCGTGGCGCGGGGCTTGGTGCCGTGAATCACGTTCAGGCTGAGGACCAGTGCCGCCACGCCTGCACGCGCTGACAACAGCGTCACGAGGGCAGACAGGATGGTGCCGAAACCGATCGAAGGGCGGGGGCCTATTAACCAGCTCTGAATCTGATCGTTGAGCAGGCCATATGCTTCTTGGGGGATAAACTCTTTTGCGACGGCAAGATATTGATGGATAATCGCTGGGTCGGAAAACGCGCTCCAGATCGCAATTGTCGCTGAGATGCCGGGAAATACGGCGAGCATTGCGTAAAACGCCACTCCTGCGGATACTAGGGTAATGTTGGATGAGATCAATCTGCCCAGCAGGCTGAGTCCGAATTTCATCAAATCGCGCAATGGGCTCTCCTTTTGATCACCATTGCGCAAGCACCGTTCGAGCGCAACTTGCGAAGCTCTGCGCGCTATGTTTCTGTTTCCGCTAACAGAAGGAGGTATGCCATGACCTATCACCCCGCCGAAGATCGCTATTCGAAAATGGTTTATCGTCGTTGCGGTAAATCCGGGCTAAAGTTGCCCGCCGTGTCGTTGGGCCTTTGGCACAACTTTGGCCATGACACGCCCCATCAGGTGAAACGCGCGATTTGTCAGACGGCTTTCGATTGCGGGATTACGCATTTCGACTTGGCGAATAATTACGGTCCGCCCCCCGGTTCCGCAGAAGAGGCGTTTGGCGATATTCTGCGCACCGACTTTGCCGGATTTCGCGATCAACTCATTATCAGTTCCAAGGCGGGCTATGACATGTGGCCGGGGCCATATGGCGAATGGGGATCACGCAAATATCTGATCGCATCCTGTGATCAATCGCTCAAGCGGATGGGGCTGGACTATGTCGATATTTTCTACTCGCATCGCTTTGACCCCGATACGCCGCTGGAAGAAACGATGGGTGCGCTGGAACATATCTGGCGGTCTGGGCGCGCGCTTTATATCGGGATTTCCAGCTACAATTCGCAGCGCACTCACGAGGCGGCCACGATCTTGCGCGATATGGGCGTGCCGCTGCTGATCCATCAGCCCAGCTACAACATGCTAAATCGTTGGGTTGAGCGTGACGGGCTGACGGATACGCTGGATGATCTCGGGGTGGGCTCCATCGCGTTTACACCGCTGGCGCAGGGGTTGCTGACGAAGAAATATCTTGGCGGTATTCCCGAAGGCTCGCGCGCGGCGCAGGGCAAGTCGCTGGATCGTGATGTCATTACGCCCGAGGCGATTGCAAAAATCCATGCGCTTGACGAAATCGCACAAGCGCGTGGCCAAACTTTGGCGCAGATGGCGATTGCCTGGGTGCTGCGCGGGGGGCGGATTACCTCGGCGTTGATTGGGGCATCCAAGCCCTCTCAAGTGCTCGATTGTGCTGGTGCAGTGTCTAATTTGGCCTTCTCTGACGCGGAACTTGCGGAAATAGATACCCATGCGCAGGATGAGGCGATCAACCTCTGGGCGCGCTCGTCTGAGAGTGTATGAGCGATGTATATAGGTCTCGATCTTGGCACGTCTGGCCTTAAAGGTGTTCTGATCGACGACGATCAGGCGGTGCTGGCAGAGGCGAGTGCGCCGCTGACGATCACGCGCCCGTCGGATGGCTGGTCGGAACAAGCGCCGCAAGACTGGATCGCCGCCGTTGAGAGGGTTTTGGGCGAGCTTTCGGCCTATGGGCTGTCCGGGCTGCGCGGGATTGGGCTGTCGGGGCAAATGCATGGCGCAGTTTTGCTGGATGCAAGCGACGCTGTGCTACGCCCTTGCATCCTATGGAACGATACCCGCGCGCATGCCGAGGCCGCGATGCTGGACGCCGATCCGCAGTTTCGCGCGATTTCCGGCAATATCGTCTTTCCCGGCTTCACTGCGCCCAAACTTCTTTGGGTCGCAAAGCATGAGCCGGAGGTGTTCGCGAAAACGGCGAAAGTCTTACTGCCGAAAGACTATTTGCGGCTTTGGCTTACAGGCGAGCATGTCTCGGATATGTCGGATGCAGCGGGCACAAGCTGGCTTGATACCGGTGCGCGGGATTGGTCGGACGTGTTGCTAGCCGCAAGTGGAATGCGCCGCGATCAGATGCCGCGCCTTGTTGAAGGGTCGGGTGTTTCAGGCCAGTTGCGCCCGCAATTGGCGGCGCGGTTTGGCGCCGGGGCGGGTGTAGTCGTCGCCGGTGGCGGGGGCGACAATGCCGCTTCGGGGATTGGTGTGGGTGTTGTGAAGGCGGGGCAAGCCTTTGTCAGCCTTGGCACTTCGGGCGTATTGTTTGCCGCCAATGATGGGTATCAGCCGGATGCGGGTTCGGCTGTGCATACGTTTTGCCACGCAGTTCCCGATACCTGGCACCAGATGGGGGTGATCTTGGCGGCCAGCGATGCGTTGAATTGGTTTGCGCGCCTGACGGGCGCGCAGGCCAAGGATTTGACGGCGGATCTGGGCACGCTGAAAGCGCCGGGAAAGACCCTGTTCCTGCCTTATTTGGGCGGAGAACGCACGCCGCTCAACGATGCGTCGATCCGCGGGGCGTTTATCGGTCTGGAACATGCGACGGATCGCACAGCCGCCACGCGCGCCGTTCTTGAGGGCGTGACGTTCGCGATCCGCGATTGCCGCGACGCGTTGGCCACAACCGGGACACAGATACAAAGCCTTTTGGCCGTCGGCGGTGGGTCGCGTTCCCAGTATTGGTTGCAAGTGATCGCAACGGCACTGGACATGCCCGTGAAGCTACCCGTTTCAGGGGATTATGGCGGCGCGTTTGGGGCGGCGCGATTGGGAATGATGGCGGCAACTGGAACAGGGGCCGAGATCGCTACACCGCCGCAGATTGCGCATGAAATCGACCCTATTTCGGCTCAAACGGCAAATTTTGACGCAGCACATGCGCGTTATCGCGAAGCTGCGTCCCGAATATCTGGTTTGAGCTGAAACGCAAAAAGCCCCGGCTAATAACCGGGGCTTTGCATTTGGCGGGATTGGTAATTTAGGCTGCGAGCGTCTCGGTCGACGAGAAGAACATCGCTTGCGAAACGGCAGATTGCACCTGCGCCTCGGTATAGGGCTTGGTGATGAGGAACGCGGGTTCGGGACGTTCGCCCGTCAGTAAACGCTCGGGGAAGGCGGTGATGAAAACCACCGGTAGGTCGGCCCCGAATTGCGCCAAAATATCGTTCACCGCATCAATGCCCGAAGAATTGTCGGCAAGCTGGATGTCGG
>JAFGWK010000290.1 GCA_016937195.1 Paracoccaceae bacterium
ACGCGGAAGGATGCAATCGCGCAGGTCAGATTGTGGTGCCAAGGGCAGGAATAGGTGTTGTATTCCTCATCGTTGAACGTGTGATTGGCGCGCAGTTTCAAACCCGGCTTGGCCCGAAACAGCGCGATGCGGTCAATCCTGCGGCGTGCTTTCGGGATGTGTTCCTCAAAGCGCCAGCGCAATCCGCCAAAGAAATCAAGCTGGCGTTCCTTGGGGTGGTTGTGATTGTCAGGATCAAGGCGCGCCAAGGCGTAGTAACCCGAGCGATCAAACAGTGCCGCATCTGCATCTACGCCGTTGCGATGGCTGCGCAGATCCTCGGCGTAAAGGTCGATCACATAGCTCAGCATGGCCGAACGGCGCTCTTCGCCATGAAACACCAGCAACTCACCAATTGAGCGGGTCTCGCAGAACGGATAAAACAGGTATTCCGCATTAAAGCAGTAATAGCCCCAAACGCCCGTTGCCATTGCCTCAATGATCGGGTTGAGCGCGTGGATCATCGCATCGGGGCGATGCAGATCAAAGCCGATCCGGTGGATTTGAACCTTCGCCTCGCCCGCCAGATTATCGGGCAGGTCCAGCGCCGCCGCCCCCAGCACCAAAAGCACAGGAAAGCCCAGGCCGACGTGGTGGCGTACGGTGCCTTCCAGCTCGACGCCATCCTCGGCCAGAATGATGCCAACCGGCCCCTTGGCCAAAGCCGCGCGCTGGGTGTTCAAAAAGCCCGCCAGAGAAATGTATTTCATGCCTGTTTCCTGCCATCTGCGGGCGGTTCGCGCCCAAGATCGGCCAAGTGCGATATGATTGCAAGTGTCGCGCAGCCCTTGCGCCAAAGGGGTGCTTCGCGTTATCAGCGCCGCTTAATACCGCGCGCGAGGATGTCATGGCTGAGACGACCAAGAAGCTGCATATCAAGACCTACGGCTGTCAGATGAATGTCTATGACAGCGAGCGCATGGCCGAGTCGATGGTCGCGCAGGGCTATGAGCTGACCGATGATGTCGCAGCGGCCGATATGGTTCTGCTCAACACCTGTCACATCCGCGAAAAAGCCGCCGACAAGATGTATTCCGATCTGGGTCGGTTGCGCCCGTTCAAAGAGGCCAAGCCCGATCTGAAAATCGGCGTTGCGGGCTGCGTGGCACAGGCTGAGGGCGACGAGATTTTGCGCCGCTCCGATCTGGTCAATCTGGTCGTGGGTAGCCAAAGCTATCACAAGCTGCCCGAGTTGGTGGCGCGCACCGATACGGGCGCGCGACCGGTCGAAACCGAGTTTCCCCTTGAGGACAAGTTTGATCATCTGCCCGCGCGCCCGCGTCAGGCACGCCCGACCGCGTTCCTGACCGTGCAAGAAGGTTGCGACAAATTCTGCGCCTTCTGCGTTGTGCCCTATACACGCGGCGCCGAAGTCTCGCGTCCCGCAGAGAAAATTCTGAGCGAGGCGCGCGATCTGGTCGAAAAAGGCGTACGCGAAATCACGCTGCTGGGCCAGAACGTCAACGCCTATCACGGGCAGGGCGCGGGCGGCGACTGGGGGCTGGCGCGGCTGGCGCGTGCCTTGGCGAAGATCGACGGGCTAGAGCGTATCCGCTACACCACCTCGCACCCCAATGACATGGAAGACGACCTGATCGCGGCGCATGGCGATGAACCCAAGCTGATGCCCTATCTGCATCTTCCCGTGCAATCGGGCAGCGATCGTATCCTCAAGGCGATGAACCGCAAACACACCGCCGAGCAATATATCCGCCTGATCGAACGCATCCGCGCCGCGCGCCGCGATCTGGTGCTGTCGGGCGATTTCATTGTCGGCTTCCCAGGGGAAACCGATCAGGATTTCGCCGATACGATGGCGCTGATCCGTGAGGTCAATTACGGCATGGCCTATTCGTTTAAGTACTCGCCCCGTCCCGGCACGCCTGCGATGGGGCGCGATGGCGCAATCCCCGAAGATGTCGCCAACGCGCGCTTGCAGGAGTTGCAGGCGCTACTGGGCGATCAGCAAAGGGCGTGTCAGCGCTCGATGGTGGGGCGCGAGGTGAGCGTGCTGTTTGAGAAAAAGGGCCGTATGGAGGGCCAGTGGGTCGGCAAATCCGACTATCTGCAAGCCGTCCATGTGCGCGGCGAGGGTCTGGCCCCGGGCGTTCTGGCGCGCGTGCGCATCACCGAGGCCGCTCCGAATTCGCTGGCGGGCGAGCTTATCTAAGCCCGCCTCACCAAGGGTCTTGTCTTAGTTCGGGCCGGGCGGATCGGCAGCGATTGCGCGCAGCAACTCGGCACGCAGCCCGTCGGGATCGCCCACGAGGCTCTCTTTTTTGCAGATCTCGGTCGCAAGCCCATTGGCATCACCGTAGTCATAGCCGAACTTCACGAGGTCATCGACAAAGCTGCCCTGCGGGTGATCCCAGATCGTTTCGCGCCAAGGGCCACGAAAACAATCGATATGAATGGTCTGCTTGATAACGGGACCGCAGGTGGTCTTGACAGAGCTATGGGTGCGCCCGGTCGGCCCCGTGTAGCAGGACGAACCGGCCGAGGCGGCACCAGCGCCTAGGGTGCCTGCTAGAATGATGGCAATAGCAATGGGTTTCATCAGATTTTCGTCTCCTGATCGGCAGCAAAGGGCTTTGTCCGGCAGGCTGTAAGCAGAAAGCCGCCAAGACACAATTAAACTCTATAAGCCTGATTCGTGAAATTTGAGAAGGATTCTCTACGTTTAAAGGGATATGCCGAACAATATCAGGGAATCCTTGGCTTGGTTTCCCGGCTGTTGACAATCCAAGCCGCAAGCGCGCGATCCAGACTGACGATCCGGCGCGGTGGCCCGTGATGGGCTTTTGCTCGCGCCATCAAGATGACGTCAAATTGCGGTGAAAATTTGACGGTGATGTTTCTGTCTTAAGAATCCTGGCACCGCTTGCGGTGCTTTGTTGTTGATCTGACCGCAATATGTAGGGGGAATCGGGGGCTCTTGCCCATATTTCCGTTTCCCAAAGTCAATTTTCCGTTAGACTGAAAAAAACCGAAAATGATTGTTAGCGGGGTGCGGCGCGCAACCTGCCTCAGACGGGAAGGACGCTGGTGGATATGACCCTCATCTCTATTTTTAAACCTGCCACCGGTATGTTGGCAGCGGCTTTGGTCGCGATTGCGACGGCCCCGATGCCGGTGATGGCGCAATCCACCACCACGGCCGAGCCCTATATCCCCACCATCTGGATCGATCCCGACGGCTGCGAGCATTGGGTCATGGATGACGGGGCCGAGGGGTATATGGACGCGCGCAAAACGCGCGACGGTCGCCCGGTCTGTCATCGCAACGTCTGTGGCATCGTGCCCACCGACCAACTGTTCTCGACGGATCGCTCGCAGATCACGACTTCGGGGCGTCAGTATCTGCAAAACTTCTTCCGCACCGCGCAGGCCCGTAGCTTCATCATCACCGGGCACACCGATAGCCGGGCGTCGGACGAATACAACATGCGCCTGTCCAAGCGCCGTGCCCAAGCCGTCGCGAAAGTCGCGCAATCGGTCGGTGCGCCCGTGCTGGCGGTTAACTGGTATGGCGAGCGGATGCCACGCGCGACCAACAAAACAGCAGCAGGCATGGCGGAAAACCGTCGCGTCGAAATCATCTGCGTGAAGTGAGGGGCAGGGACATGGATGTGACGAGACTTCTTTTGATCGGTGCGGCCGCTGTGTCGTTGGCGGCATGTGAGGGTGGTGAAGGGTTTCACCAGATCGGCCCCGACAAGTCCGTTGACGGGGGCATAGACGCCAAGCATCTGAGCGAATTGAAAGCCGGGATCTGGATCGACCCTGATGGCTGCGATCACTGGATCATCGATGATGGCGTCGAGGGCTATTTGACGGCGCGTGTGGATGATTATGGCAAGCCGATCTGCTCGGGCGCGGGACCGCGCAGCACGGCGGTCGGTCCGTTCAAGTCTGGCTCGCCGATCGGTGACTCTCTGTAAGAATTCGAGATATGCCTAATATTCAGGCAGACGGCCCGCGCGGAACTTCGCGCGGGTTTTTTTGTTACCGTTTCATGAAATCTGCCCCGCTGATGGGGGCGACTTAAAACCAGTACTTGCGTGAATCCCGATCCGCAGGCACCATATAGCTACATTGTCAGCTTAGGGAGACACTCTTTTTGGGCTTTAGCGCGATCACACCCCCGCCTCGCTCTCAGGACGTTCATGAAACGCTTCTTGAGTTCCCCGACAACCGGCTTTTGATCGATTTATGCGGTGAGTTTGACCGCAACCTCGCCCAAATAGAGCATAAATTGCAGGTCCATGTTCTGCGACGAGGCAATCAACTGGCCGTCGTTGGCAGTGCCGAAGCGCAGCTTCAGGCCGCCGCCGTTCTGCATCAACTGTATCAGCGACTCGAGCAGGGCAAGCCGATTGACGCCGAAGAGGTGGACGCGGCTTTGCGTCTGGCGGATCTGGGCGGCGCGGGCACCTCGATGGATGAACAGCTAGAGATGTTCGCCGCCGGGAAATACGAGATCCGCACCCGCAAGAAACAGGTCGAGCCGCGCACCGAGGCACAGAAAGCCTATGTGCAGCACCTGTTTGAAAATGAACTGGCCTTTGGCATTGGGCCTGCCGGTACGGGTAAAACCTATCTGGCGGTGGCTGTGGGCGTGACCATGCTGATCGGTGGGCATGTCGATAAAATTATCCTGTCGCGCCCCGCTGTCGAGGCGGGCGAGCGCCTAGGCTTTTTGCCCGGCGATATGAAGGACAAGGTCGATCCCTACATGCAGCCGCTTTATGACGCGCTGAATGATTTTCTGCCCGCCAAGCAACTGGCGAAACTGACCGAGGAGAAGCGTATCGAAATCGCGCCGTTAGCTTTCATGCGCGGGCGCACCTTGTCCAATGCGTTTGTCGTTCTGGATGAGGCGCAAAACGCGACCACGATGCAGATGAAGATGTTTCTGACGCGTCTGGGGCAGGGCTCGCGCATGGTGATCACGGGGGATCGTTCTCAGGTCGATCTGCCGCGTGGTATGCCCTCAGGCTTGGCCGATGCGGAACGCATTCTGGATGGTGTCGAGGGCGTCTCGTTCAACTATTTCACCTCGAAAGACGTTGTGCGCCACCCGATGGTCGCCAAAATCATCGAGGCCTACGAAAGCGCCGAGCTGTAACCCGCAGCCCAGCAACTTTCTCTACGCGTCTGCCTTCGGGTGGGCGCGTTTGCGTTTCGCCGCTAGCACCTATGACGTGACGTTGCGCCGCCTTGCAGCGGATGAACCGGACGGTTTAAGTAGGGCCAAGTGCCCGAGACGGTCGGGTCAGGGAGAGCCGATGGCGCAAGCAACTAAAATCAATCGCGGGCGCAAGTTCGATCAGGTGTTGAATGGCGCACGCGAAGTCTTTTTGCGTGACGGGTTCGAGGGTGCCTCGGTGGATGATATCGCCAAGGAATCTGGTGTGTCCAAAGCCACGCTTTACAGCTACTTCCCAGACAAGCGGCTGATGTTTCTTGAGGTTGCCAAGACCGAGTGTCAGCGTCAAGCCGATGAGGCGCTTGAGGAGATCAATTTCGACCAGCCCCCCGAGGTGGTGCTCTCGATTGCGGCGCGTCAGATCATCGATTTCATGGTCTCTGATCTGGGGCAGGGGATTTACCGGCTGTGCGTGGCGGAGGGAGAGCGCTTTCCCGAATTGGGCCGCGCCTTTTACGCCTCGGGCCCTGGGCTCGTGCATCGCACTTTGCTGGAGTATTTTCAAAAGGCCGTTGCGCGGGGCGATTTGGCTGTCGATGATCTTGATCTGGCCGCGCATCTGTTTGCCGAGATGTGCAAGGCCGATCTGCATTCCAAGCTTGTGTTCGGGATGGCAGGCAAATTCGACGCTGCCGACAAAGAGCGCGTGATCCAAGGCGCGGTGGCGATGTTCATGGCCCGCTACGGTACGCAAAAGCCGCGCTGAGGCGGGCACCCCACCCGCCGGAACGATTTACGCGAGATCGCGCACCATCCACTGATTGCCCTCACCGCGTTGCAACTGGAACCGGCCCGTTTTCAGCAGCAAATCCGACAGCTTGGCACTGCCATAGGTGCGGGTGTCGAAATCGGGGTTGGCTTGGGTGATGAACTGACCAAGCTGGCCCAGAGAATACCATTCTTCTTCTAGCCCGATTGCTTTCATAGCATTCGAGATGATCGGGATGGCTGCGGTGGGGGATTGTTTGCTACCATTTGTCGGTTGTGGGGATGGGTCTTTCTGGACATCGCGCTCGGTCTCTTTGCCGACGGGTCTGGCGGGCGCGCTGGTCTCTGCCGTGCCAAGGTTTTCGACATAGATGAAGCGTTTGCAAGCTTTGCGAAAGGCCTCGGGGGTTTTCTGTTCGCCAATGCCATAAACATCCAGCCCCTGTTCGCGGATGCGCGCCGCAAGACGGGTGAAATCGCTGTCAGAGGAGACCAGAACGAAGCCGTCGAACAGATCGGAATGCAGGAAATCCATGGCCGCAATCACCAGCCCGATATCAGAGGCATTCTTGCCTTTCGTGTTGGAAAATTGCTGATCCGCGACGAGCCCTAATTCCGCGACGCGCTTGGCCCACCCCGCAAGGCGTTGCGCCGACCAGTCACCATAGATCCGGCGCACCGACGCCTCGCCCAAAGACGCGATCTCTTCAAAGATCGAGCTGGCATAAGAGGCGGGCACATTATCGGCGTCGATCAGCACACATAGGCGGGGGGCGCGTTGTGACGGGGTGGCGTGGTGGAATTCGGGCAGGTCTTGCATTGGTTTTCCTCGTGGGTTGAGGGTCAAGCTAGGTCTTGGGAACAATTTGGCAACCGTCGTGTGCCTGCGCAAGAGCGTCAAACGAAAAACGCCCCTTCGCGGTGGAAGGGGCGTTTCGGTTTTGCTTTAGCTGTGATCACAGATCGACATGCTTGCCCTTATGCGGTGCCCACAGCTTTTTGTTGGTGAGGTAAAGCAGCGTGCTTAGCACCACCAGCAGCAGCACGGCGACAAAGCCCCAGCGCTTGCGCGGTTGCAGTTTGGGTTCTGCCGTCCACATCAGATAGGCCGATACGTCTTCGGCCATCTGATGCACCGTTGCGGGCGTGCCGTCTTCATATTCGATCAGCTCGTCCGATAGCGGCGGAGGCATTGCGATCCAGCCACCCGCGAAAGTGTGGTTGCCGTAGAAATACGACCCGGCCTCTTCTTTTTCTTCGCCGTCATACCCGGTCAGGATGGAATAGATATATTCCGGCCCGCCCATGCCTTTGAAGAACTGGTTGATGCCCAGACCGTAGGGGCCGTGAAAGCCCGCGCGCGCCTTGGCCATCAGCGACAGGTCGGGGCCCATGCCATCGCCGGTCACGGTTGGGAAGTGGTCGGTTTCCTTGGCCGGGCGCTCTTCGCCGGTTTCCTTGTCGATCACCTGATGCTCGGCAGCAAAGGCGCGCACCCAAGCGGGGTTCATGGCAAGGCCGTCATTATCCGCCAGCGCGCGGTAGGCGACGTATTTCAGCCCGTGACAGGCCGAGCAAACCTCGCGGTAAACTTGAAACCCGCGACGAAGCTGTTGCTGGTCATAGGTGCCAAAGGGGCCTTCGAACGAGAAGTCGATATTCTCGACATGACCACCCTCGGAGGCCAGCGCCGGAGCGGCGACAAGACCCGCCGCACCGATCGTCAGGGCCGAGATTGCAGAGATCAGAAAGTTTTTCATTTTGCGTCCCTCTTCCTGACTCACTCAGCCGGAGTTTGTTTGATGCCGTAGTGATGATTGAAATCGTCCTCAATCGTGGCAGGCGGCGTGGTGGGTTTCTCGATCAGGCCCAGCAGCGGCAGGATGACCAGGAAATACACGAACCAGTAGGTCGCGCCGATCAGCGAGATGTAGGGGTAGATCCCTTCGGTCGGCATCGCGCCCACCCACATCAGCACCATGAAGTCGATGGCCAGAAGCCAGAACCACCATTTGAACATCGGACGATAGCTGCCCGAGCGCATTTTCGACGTATCCAGCCACGGAGCCAGCGCCATCACGATGATCGCACCGAACATCGCGACCACACCAAAGAACTTGGCGTCGACGATGCCAAAGGTCAGCCAGTTCACCAGCATCACCGCCCAGACATCTGCCGTAAAGGCCCGCAGGATCGCGTAGAAGGGCAGGAAATACCATTCGGGCACGATATGCGCAGGCGTCGAAAGCGGGTTCGCCTCGATGTAGTTGTCAGGGTGGCCAAGGAAGTTGGGCATAAAGCCCACGACCGCTGCGAAGACCAGCAAGATCACCGCAAGGGCGAACACGTCTTTGATGACGAAATAGGGCCAGAAGGGCAGGGTGTCTTTCTCGGCCTCGGCTTTCGAGGTCTTGCGCACGTCCACGCCGGTCGGGTTGTTGTTGCCCGTGGTGTGGAAGGCCCAGATATGCACGATCACCAGTGCTGCGATCACGAAGGGCAGCAGGTAGTGCAACGAGAAGAAGCGGTTCAGCGTGGCGTTATCCACCGCCGGTCCGCCCAGCAACCATGCCTGAATGCTTGGCCCGATACCGGGGATCGCGCCAAACAGGCCGGTAATCACCGTGGCGCCCCAGAACGACATCTGCCCCCAAGGCAGCACATAACCCATGAACGCCGTGCCCATCATGCACAGGTAGATGATCATGCCGATGATCCATGTGATCTCGCGCGGGGCCTTGTACGACCCGTAATAAAGACCGCGGAAGATGTGGATATAGACCGCAAGGAAGAACAGCGACGCGCCGTTGGCGTGGATATAGCGCAGCGCGTAGCCGCCGTTCACGTCACGCATGATATGCTCGACGCTGGCGAAGGCCAGATCGACATGCGGCGTGTAATGCATTGCCAGCACGATGCCGGTGATGATCTGCAGCACCAGGCAGAAGGCCAGCACAATACCCCAGATCCACCACCAGTTCAGGTTCCGGGGCGTGGGGATCATCAGCGTGTCATACAGAAGCCCGACAATGGGAAGGCGCGAATGCGCCCATTTTTCGATGCCCGTCTTGGGCTCGTAATGGTCGTGGGGAATGCCCGACATAAGTGGTCTCCTCAGCCCAGCAGGATTGTTGTGTCATCGGTGAATTGCGCCACCGGGATATCAAGGTTGCGCGGCGCGGGACCCTTACGGATACGTCCGGCCGAGTCGTAATGCGAACCGTGGCAGGGGCAGAACCAGCCGCCGAAATCGCCCGACATGTTGCCAATCGGCACGCAGCCCAAATGGGTACATACGCCGATCATCACCAGCCACTCGCCCGCCTCGTCCATTGTGCGGTTCTCGTCGGTGGCCTCGGCGTCGGGCTTGTTGGCATTCTCAGCTGAAATATCGACCAACTCATCCAGCGGCACGGCGCGGGCCATGTCGATCTCTTCTTGGCTGCGGCGACGGATAAACACCGGCTTGCCGCGCCATTTGACGGTAAGCTGGGTGCCGGTTTCGACGCCTGAAATATCGACATAGATTGATGACATCGCCTTGACGTCCGCCGAGGCATTCATCTGGTTGACCAAGGGCCAAACGGCGGCGCCGGTTACGACCGCGCCGGTGCCGGCGGTCGCGTAGTAGAGGAAATCCCTCCGGGTGCCTGCGGTATTATCTGCGTTGGACACGTTGTCTCTCCTTCCGGGGCCGAGCATATTGGCCGATAGTGACGTGCCGGGGCGCACGGTATAGTGTGCCCGAACATGCCTGCTCTCATAGCAATCACGGAATTGTCAGTCCAGAACGCATTCAACAGTGAGGACGCGAATTGCCGCTGTGCAACATATCACGCGGGGTAAATTCAAGATACACAGGTAAAAAGTGATCGGTGTATCGCCCATCTCGGATAAAGATGAGCCTAAGATCAAATCTTTAGCGACCCTGAAACGAATCAATTCCGTGAGAACGCGTGAGGTTTCGTGAATAGGGATTTTCCGGGGTCGGCCGGCTTCAATCGGGACTGAGCATATAGCCAAGCCCGCGCACCGTTTGCAGATAGCGTGGCTCGCGGGGGTCGCGTTCGATTTTGCGCCGAAGCCGGGTGATCTGAACATCGACGGCGCGATCGCCGCCGCCCTCATCCTGTGCAGTGCGGTCGCGGCCCAGTTCTTCGATCAATGCGCTGCGTGAGATCACCTCTCCCGCATGTGCGGCGAAGATCTTCATCAATTGCACCTCGGTCGCAGTCAAACGCACCGAGGTCTCGCCATCCCACAGCTCGCCTCGGTCATGATCATATCGCAGCGCCCCGAGCGATAGGTATTTCGGCCCGGATTCGGGCAGGTCGGGTGTGCGGCGTAAAATCGCGTTGATCCGCAACAGCAATTCCTTTGGCTCAAACGGTTTGGCCAGATAGTCATCTGCCCCTGCCTCAAGCCCCTCGATGCGCTCGCGCGTATCGCCCCTTGCCGTCAGTAGCAAAATCGGCGTTGCGATGGATTTGCGCAGATCGCGGGTCAGGCTTAGCCCGTCCTCGCCCGGCATCATCACATCCATCACGATCAGGTTGAAATCGAGCCCGTCCAGCAACCGCCGCGCATGGGCGGCATCCCGCGCCGCCGTCACCAAGAAACCGTGGCGCTGCAAAAAGCTTTTGAGCAGCGTGCGGATGCGTTCGTCATCGTCAATGATCAACAGATGCTGGTCGGCCTGAAAAGTCATTACTCTTCCTTCATCTGCTGATAGATTCGCTGTAGGTCAGGCCCCATCATCGCTTCAAGAACTTGGCGAAATCCTGCCACGGCCTGCGGACCGGCGGCGCGATAGGCGCTGCGCATCCGACCACGCTGTGCTTCAGACAAGGCGCGCTCCAAGGTTAAGCCCTCCTCGGTCAAAAACAACTGGCGCTCGCGTTTGTCACGCCGACCTACCCGGCTTTCGACCAGACCATCCTCGATCAGCGTGCGCAACACCCGGTTCAGCGATTGCTTGGTCACGCCCAACAGCGCCAGCAGCGTCGTGACGGTCAAACCCGACTGGCGATTGATGAAATGCAGTGCGCGATGATGGGCGCGGCCGTAGCCATGCTCTTCCAGCAGCCTGTCAGGGTCGGACGTGAACGCGCGATAGGCAAAAAACATTGCCTCGATCCCACGTCTAAGCTGCTCATCGGTGAGAAACAGAAGGGTCTCGCCCCCCGAAGTTCCGCTATCGGCCATCTATCCCTCTCTCTTTTTCGTGACTTTAAGTCAGTCTTGTTGACTATCCAAGACCGAACTGTTAGCGAGCGACAGTTTCTGCGCAACAAAATGACCACTTCGGTCCTAATTTGCGCAACATTCGTAAAATGGCAAGGTGCCAAGGAGGGCAAGATGGCCGGGGCTTATGATGATCGCGATGGCAAAATCTGGATGGATGGGTCGTTGGTGGACTGGCGCGATGCCAATGTCCATATTCTGACCCACGCGCTGCACTACGCCTCATCGGTATTTGAAGGCGAACGCTGTTACAACGGGACGATCTTTAAGTCGCGCCTGCATTCCGAGCGTCTGAAACGCTCTGCTAACCTGCTGGATTTCGAGATTCCCTATTCGGTCGATGAGATCGAAGAGGCCAAATACGCGATGCTCAAGGCCAATGGCTGGACCGACGCCTATGTGCGCGCGGTGGCATGGCGCGGTGCGGGCGAGGATATGGGCGTCTCAGCGCGCAAGAACCCCGTGCGGCTGGCGGTGGCTGGTTGGGAGTGGGGCAATTACTACGGTGATGCAAAGATGAAGGGGGCCAAGCTTGATATCGCGAAATGGCGTCGCCCCGATCCGCGCACCATTCCAGTCGAGGCCAAGGCCGCGGGTCTGTATATGATCTGCACGATGTCCAAACACGCCGCCGAGGATAAGGGCTATTCGGACGCGCTGTTCATGGATTGGCGCGGCTATGTCGCCGAAGCCACGGGCGCAAATATCTTCTTCGTTAAAGACGGCGAGGTGCACACGCCCCAAGCCGATTGCTTCCTGAACGGGATTACCCGACAGACCGTGATCGAGCTGCTCAAGGGGAAAGGCATCACCGTGCATGAGCGTCGCATCGAGCCCACCGAACTGGCCGATTTCGAACAATGCTGGCTGACGGGCACCGCAGCCGAGGTCACCCCGGTCTCGCAAATCGGCGGCTTTACCTTTGAGGTTGGCGCGCTGACGCGTGACATTTCTGAAACCTACGAGAAACTCGTGCGCAGCTAATCAGTTCTGAAAGACAACAAAGGGCGCGTCCAATGGCGCGCCCTTTTGCGTTTCTACCGCGTCAGATCAGCTCTCTTCGTGGCGCTCAATGCGTACATATTGCGTAACACGCGCGCCAGAATTCCCGTGCGCGCGTTTCGACAGCTCTTGCACGGCGGGATGGACGCCTTCCTTGCGTTGCAACTCGAGAAAGCGCTTTAGACGTGCGCCTTCCGAGGCGGATCTGGCGTGGTCAGTGATATGACGGGACATCGCTTTGGTTCCTCTCTTGGTCGCTGAGGTCCTGTTTATAGCAGATTTCTCCTGAGTCGGCATGTGTTAGATCAAACGGCGCGCTCGTTCGCGCTCATGCTTGTACAGACCCTGCCTTGCGCGCGCGCCGCCGCTCCAATCCCAATTGGCGTTCGCGCCAGATAATCAAAATCCCCGCGCTGATCACCAGCCCCGCTCCGCTTAGCGTCCAAGCCGTTGGGACTTCGGCGAAAAACACATAGCCAATCGCCAGCGCCATCAGCATTGAGGCGTAGTCAAACGGCGCGATCAGCGAGGCATCGGCAAAACGATAGGCCGAGGTCAGCATGATTTGCCCCGTCCCTCCGATCAGCCCGGCCAAGATCAGCAGGGTCGCTTCGCGCGGCGTTGGCATGACCCAGCCAAAGGGAATCGAGGCCAGTGACAGCGTCGTCGCGGTGATCGAAAACCAGAACACGATAGCCGAGGTGCGTTCGGTGCCCACCATCCGGCGGATCTGAATTTGCGCCAAGGCCGCGCAGGTCGCCCCCGCCAAGGCAAGGGCCGCGCCAAACGCTTCGGCCCCTTGCGCAGGGCCCGACCCGCCAAGCCGTGGCCATAGCACCACCAACACCCCCGCAAGTCCCAGCCCTACGGCTGAAAAGCGAAAAATCCGTACCGTCTCGCCCAGGAAAAGCGCGGCAAATACAACCGTCAGCAACGGCGCGGCATAGCCCAAAGCAGTCGCTTCAGGCAGCGGCAGATAGCCAAGACAGGCAAAGCTCAGCGCCATCGCCGTCGTGCCAATCACCCCGCGCATCACATGGTTGATCGGCTTGGCCGCGCGCAAGCCTCCGCGCAACTCGTGCCGCCATGCCAGCCACACAAGCAGCGGCACCATGCCAAAAGCCGAGCGGAAAAATACCGCCTCACCGGGCGGGATCGTGTCTGAAACCGCCTTGATAAGCGCCTGCATGATGACGAACCCGGTCACTGTTCCCAGTTTCAGAGCGATGCCAATAAAAGGCGCAGGCGAGGTGAGGGCAGGGGTGCTCATGACCGATCCCTAGCAGATGCGCGCGCCGATGCCAGAGTGCGCATGCAATTTATGCCCCCAGCTGGGACAGCGCCCAAGACGCCGCCTCGGCCACAACCGGATTGGGATCTGCCAAATGCGCTCGCGCGGCCTGCGCCAGCGCCCCATCTCCCGAATTGCCAATCGCATAAAGCACATTGCGCAAGAACCGGTCCCGCCCGATCCGCTTGACGGGCGAGCCGGAAAACCGCGCGCGAAAGGCGGTGTCATCCAACGCTGCGAGTTCCGCCAAAGGCGGCGCGCCGACCCCGCCATGATAACGCGTCTCACGCGCTTGGGCCGCGAATTTGTTCCAAGGGCAGACGGCCAGACAATCATCGCAGCCATAAATTCGGTTGCCCATCTTGGGGCGTAATTCCAGATCAATCGGCCCGCTATGTTCAATCGTCAGATAGGAAATGCAGCGCCGCGCATCAAGCTGGAACGGCGCAGGAAAGGCCTGTGTCGGGCAGATATCCAGACAGGCGGTGCAATTGCCGCAATGCTCGACTTCGGGGGCATCGGGGGCCAACTCCAGCGTGGTGAAAATCGCGCCGAGGAAAAACCAGTTGCCCAGATCGCGCGCCAAAAGATTGGTGTGCTTGCCCTGCCAGCCCAAACCCGCGGCCTGCGCCAAGGGCTTTTCCATCACGGGCGCGGTATCGACAAACACCTTGATCTCGCCTTCGGGCGCTTGCTCCAGCAACCAGCGCCCAACCCGTTTCAACCGCTTCTTGACCAGATCGTGGTAATCGCGCCCCTGCGCATAGGCCGAAATTACCCCGTGATCGCGCTGCTCCAATAGCGCCAGCGGATCATAGTCGGGCGTATAACTCTCGGCCAGCATCAACACCGAGCGCGCCTGCGGCCATAGCGCCGCCGGATTCCCCCGCCAAACGCGCCGTTCCTCCATCCAGCCCATCTGACCGTGCATTCCTGCACCGACAAAGGCCTCAAGCCGCGCGGCTGCCTGCGGAATCGCATCGGGCGTTGTCACGCGCGCCTTGGAAAACCCTTCCTCAAGCGCTTTGCCCACCAGCCGTGATTTCAAATCCTGCACGGCCTCTTCCTCTTGATAGAAATATCCCGGGGGGCCGAGGCATCGCCTCGGCGGGGCAGCGCCCCCAGCCTGACCGCCCTAAAAATCCAGCTCGCCATATTGCGGCGCGGGCGGCATGCCCGATAGCTGATCGGCGAGAAGCGAGCGGAACGCCGGGCGCGATTTGATCTTGGCGTACCAATCTTTCACCGCCTCGGAGCGGTTCCAATCCACGTCCGAGATGTAATCCAGACAGCTCAGATGCGCGGCGGCGGCGAAGTCGGCGAGTGTCATCACATCGCCCGCCAGCCAGCGGCGCTGATCCAGCAGCCAGCCCATATAATCAAGGTGAAACTTGATCGCCGAGAGGCCCGATTTCACGGTCTTGCTGTCGGGATAGCCTTCTTTGCGGACCTTCTTCCAGACCCGCTCTCCCATGACCTTACTGGTCACTTCGGCGTTGAATTTATCGTCAAACCACGCGCACAGACGGCGCACCTCATAGCGTGCGGCGGCATCGCGCGGCAGCAAGGGGGCCTCGGGGTAGCGCTCGTCGATATATTCGCAGATCGCCTGACTTTCGGCCATCACCATGCCGTCCATCTTGAGCACTGGCACCTTGCCCGCAGGGTTGCGGCGCAGGAAATCGGCCTGCTGCTCCCAGTAGCGCTCTTCGACCAGTTCGACCTCAAGCTTCTTCTCGGCCAGCGTGAGGCGAACTTTGCGGCAATAGGGGGATAGCGCGACATGATAGAGGCGGATCATCGGTAGCGGTCTCGCGGCTCGTTTCGGGATGTCTCTCTGATAGCGAGACGCGCGCGCGGGTTCAATGGGCGAGCGATGACGCCAGCGAGAGCATGCTTGGCAGGCCGGGGCCTCCGGCGGGAGTATTTAGGGCCAAATGAAAGCGGGGCTTAGAACGCTTTGCGCGCGCGCAAGGCGGCTTGGATGGTGCCGTCATCCAGATAATCCAGCTCGCCGCCGATCGGAACGCCCTGCGCGAGGCTGGTGACAGAGACCCCCATCGGTTCAAGCGCCTCGGCGATGTAATGGGCGGTGGTCTGGCCTTCGACCGTAGCGTTGAGCGCGAGGATCACCTCGCGAATGCCCTCGTCTTGAATACGTGCGATCAGATCGGGGATACGTAGCTCTTCGGGGCCGATGGCATCAAGTGCGCTCAGCGTGCCACCCAGCACATGGTAGCGCCCCTTGAAGGCCTGGCCGCGTTCCATCGCCCAGAGATCGGCGACATCCTCGATCACGCAGAGTTCCCCAATGGCGCGGCGTTCGTCTTCGCAGATTGTGCAAACCGGCTGGCCCGAGATATTGCCGCAGCGCGCACATTCGCGGGCGTTGCGCGCGACATCGGCCATCACCTCGGCCAGCGGCGCCATCAATTGTGCGCGTTTGGAAATCAGGTGCAGCACCGCGCGACGTGCCGAGCGCGGCCCAAGGCCGGGCAGCCGCGCCATTAGCGCGATCAGCCCTTCGATGTCGTCGCGCCCTTGGGTCATGGGATGCGCCGTCCGATCAACTTGGAAGTTCCATATTCTCGGGCAGACCCATTTCGCGCAGCAGGCGGCGTTGCTCATCGCCTTCGCGTTCCTTGGCCTTGGCCTGGGTGTCTTTGACGGCGGCGAGGATCAGGTCTTCGACGACTTCCTTTTCCGAGGCTTGCAGGATCGAAGGGTCAATCGACAGCCCCGTCAACTCGCCCTTGGCCGTGGCGCGCGCTTGAACCAGACCGCCGCCTGCCTCGCCGATGACGACAATCGCGCTGAGCTCGGATTGCAACTGTGCCATCTTTTCCTGCATTTCCTTGGCGGCCTTCATCATCTTGGCCATGTCGCCCATTGCGCCCAGTCCCTTGAACATCGCTTTCTCCTGTTAGATCGTTTTGTCACAGATACGCATGGGCAGGGCTGGCGACAAGGTCCGCGCGCCCCCTCAGTTGTCCTCGAAGGGGTCCCATTCCTCGTCGACCTCGGGCAGGGCCTCGGTCGCGATCTCGGCCTCAAGTGCGGCGGCATCGGTGATCTCGTCAAACTTGGCCTGCGGGAAGGCCTCAAATATAGCGGCGACCAGAGGGTTATGCATCGCTTCGGCCTTGGCTTTGTCCATCTGCGCGGCTTTTACCTCGGCGATGGTTTGCGCCCCGCCCTCGGAGACGACCGAAACTCCCCAGCGCGCCCCGGTCCAGCCTTGTAGTCGCGCAGACAGCGTGGCGGCGAGATCGCGTGAGGCGCGCTCGGTCGGTTGAAATTCGATCCGTCCTGGGCGGTAATTTACAAGGCGCAGGTTGCTTTCGACTTCGAGCAGAAGCGTCATGTCGCGCATCCGCGCGATCAGCTCGATCACATCGTCGAAGCTGGCAAAGCGCGCCAGCGCGTCGGGCGCCTCAGCCGGACTTGCCTGCGCCACGGCCACCGACCCACCACCCGCGCGGCGCGCGCGCAGAGTCGCGCCATGCACCGGGCTGGTTGAGGGCGCCGCGCCGCGCCCTGCTGCTTGCGTGCCCGCCCCCGCACCCTGCTGGATCTTGCGGATCAGCGTGTCGGGATCGGGCAGGTCGGACACATGCGTCATGCGGATGATCGCCATCTCGGTGGCCATCATCGTGTTGGGCGCGCCCGCGACTTCCTCGATGGATTTCAGCAACATCTGCCACAACCGCGTCAGCACCCGCATCGGAATTGCGCCCGCCATTTCCTGCCCGCGCTTGCGCTCGTCTGGCGGCACGGTCGGGTCTTCGGCGGCTTCGGGTGTGACCTTGATCACGGACACCCAATGGGTGATTTCGGCCAGATCGCGCAAAATCGCCATCGGGTCAGCGCCATCGGCATATTGTGCGGCCAGTTCGGTCAGCGCCTCGGCGGCTTGCCCGTGCAAGATCATGTCGAACAGGTCAAGCACCCGACCGCGATCGGCCAGCCCCAGCATCGCGCGCACTTGTTCGGCGGTGGTTTCGCCCGCGCCATGGGCGATCGCCTGATCAAGCAGCGAGGTCGCATCGCGCGCCGATCCTTCGGCCGCGCGGGTGATCAGCGCAACCGCATCGTCGGCGATCTGGGCATTTTCCCCCGCGGCGATTTTGTTGATAAGCGCGATCATCACTTCGGGCTCGATCCGGCGCAGGTCAAAGCGCTGACAGCGTGACAGCACTGTCACCGGAACCTTGCGGATCTCGGTTGTGGCAAAGATGAATTTCACATGTGCTGGCGGTTCTTCAAGCGTCTTGAGCAGCGCGTTGAACGCGCTTGTCGAGAGCATGTGAACCTCATCAATGATATAGACTTTGTAGCGCGCCGAGGCCGCCCGATAATGCACGCTTTCGATGATTTCGCGGATATCGCCCACGCCAGTACGCGAGGCGGCGTCCATCTCCATCACATCGACATGGCGGCCCTCCATGATTGCGCGGCAATGCTCGCATTCTCCGCACGGCTCGGTCGTGGGTGTGCCGTTGCCATCGGGCCCGATGCAATTCAGACCCTTAGCGATGATACGCGCGGTGGTCGTCTTTCCGGTGCCGCGAATCCCCGTCATGATGAAGGCCTGCGCGATCCGGTCGGCCGCAAAAGCGTTCTTGAGCGTACGCACCATCGCCTCCTGCCCGACAAGGTCGGCGAAGGTTTCGGGGCGGTATTTACGCGCGAGGACCTGGTATTGCGTTTCGCTCATCGGGGCTCCGGCCTGTGGTTTGGGCGTTAGACTATGCCCCGCGATCTGTGAGGTCCAGCCGCGTCATTCCCATTCCATCTGAGAATATACCGCCTGCGCGTTGCGCTTGGCCAGCATGTCGAAATCCTGCAGATCGCGGAACGCGGATTGATCCACCTCGACCGAGCCGATAATTTCGCCGCCCCCTTCGATATAGGCGGCCATCTGGGTGCGCAGATTGCTCAAATAGTCATAGGTATCGTGGCGCGCTGTGGCCAGATCGGTGGCGGGGCCGTGACCGGGGACGACCACCTTGGGATCATGCGACGCCATATCGTCAAAGGCTGCGACCCAGCCTTTCGATGATGACATATCCAACACGCCCAGAATGCGCCCGACAAAGACGATATCGCCGGTGAACATCACAGATTGTGCGGGCAGCCAGACATAGCTGTCGCCCGGTGTGTGGGCCGGGCCGGGATGGGTGATCTCGATCTCGCGCCCGCCAAGGGTCAGGCTGTGGTGATCGCCAAAGGTGATATTGGCATAGGCGGGCGTTGTGCCCTCTAGCGCCGCTTCGCCCATCAGCGCGTCGAGCATCGTCAATTCCATCGAGCCGCGCGCCTTTTGATCAGCCACCGCATCGTCGCTGGCAATCACCTGCGCGCCCTCAGCCTGCCAATAGCTGTTGCCCAGCCAGCGATGATCCTGCCCGCCGGTATTGATGACATATTTCACCGGCTGATCGGTCAGCGTCTTGATGACTGCATCGAGCGCCTGCGCGCCTTTGAACGAGGCCCCCGCATCCACCAGAACCGCGCCTTCATCGGTCACGATCAACCCGAATGTCGCGTTATTGCCTAGGTTTTCTGCGTCGCGCTGCCCGAACGGGCCCTGAATCGCGTAAGTGCCGGGCGCAACCTCGGTGCTTTGCAGGGTTTGTGCCACCAGCGGCAGCGGCAGCAGGGCCAGCAAGGCCAAAACGAAACGCATCATGTTGCTCTCTCCCTTTGATGCGAACTTATCCGCGCGCAGCCTTGGCTCGCAAGTGTCATAGTGAAGCGGGAAAGGGTGAGAGGCTGGACAGCGACCCAAGCGGGGCTCGTTGCGGCTGCTTCCTTCCGGATCTGACCGGGTTGGCGAGGCGCTCGCCCGCGCCAACCTCTCGACGGCTGATATAGGGGTAGGCGCGCGGATTCGCAACCCGTTTGAGCAGCTTGAAATTTGGCGCTGGGGGCTGGTTCACGCGGCAAAGGCCCCCATCTTTAACGCTAGGAGGTGCCTTATGCGAACCAGTTTGACCGCCGTGATTCTTGCCCTCGGGCTAAGCCAGCCGCTCCTTGCGCAGAATATGGGTGAAAAAATCGCCAGTCGCGATATGCCCTTTACGCTGCAAGCGCAGGCGCGCCTGCAAAATCCTTGGGCGATTGCGCCGCTGCCGGGGGGCGATGTGCTCGTCAGCGAAAAATCGGGGCGGATGTGGCGTCTGGGCCAAGCTGGCCTGAGCGAAATCAAAGGGCTGCCCGCAGTGCAATATAGCGGCCAAAACGGAATGCTTGATGTCGCCGTCGCGCCCGATTTCGCGCAAACGCAGGCGGTCTATTTCACCTATGTCTCACCGCAAAACGCGTTGGTTCTGGCGCGCGGCACGCTGCGCGGTGACCGGCTGGAGGGGATTGAAACGCTTTGGCAGCAAACGCCGGGCGGGCGCGGGCAGCCGGGTGGGATCATTGCTTTTGGCCCTGATGGGATGCTCTATCTCAGCGTTGGTGACCGGATGCAGCCCGACACCGCGCAAGCCCCCGACAATCCGCGCGGCAAAATCCTGCGCCTGACCCGCGACGGCAAAGCGGCCCCCGGCAATCCGCAATATGATGCGGGCGGCGTGCGCGCGCAGACGTGGTCTGAGGGCCATCGCAATGCCTACGGCCTCGCCTTCAGCCCAGACGGCACGCTGTGGGAGCACGAAATGGGTCCGCGCGGCGGCGATGAGCTGAACGAAATCAAGCCGGGTCTCAATTATGGCTGGCCGCTGGTGTCAAACGGGCGGCACTATTCCGGCCTGCCAATCCCCGATCACGATACGCGCCCCGATCTGGCCGCGCCGAAACTCTGGTGGTCGCCTGTGATCGCGCCAGCGGGGCTGGCGATTTATGAGGGGCAGGATTTCCCCGCATGGGGTGGCGATCTGTTGGTCGGCGGTCTGGCGGGGCAGGGGCTTGTGCTGGTGGCGGGCGATGGCTCGGATCAACTGGCGCGCTGGGATCTGGGCATGCGCGTGCGCGATGTCGCTGTCGGGCCGCAAGGTCAGGTTTGGATCATTGAGGACGCCAATGAAGGCACGCTTTATCGGCTGGTCCCGAAATAAGCAGGGCTTATCTGTGCGTGGAGCGGGTAGCGGG